>CBDTXL010000383.1:0-4939 GCA_965364435.1 uncultured bacterium | reverse complement strand
TACCAGCTGGGTGTCGTGAAGGAACCTGTTCTTCTTGTATCGCCAAACTCGTGAGTGGTGAGGTCGATCAAAGTGAGCAAAAGTTTCTGCAACCCTCGGAAATACAAGCTGGCTATACTGTCATATGTGTAGCTTACCCGATGTCTGATTGCACCCTGGAAACTCACCAAGAACAAGTCTTGTATCAATCGTCTCTTTACTTTAAGCCTGATATAGCTAAAACTGAGTAATTTTCCTAAAAGGTGAGAGCCAGTACCTGAAAAAGCGGATAACAGATCGGAGTTGGTATGAGATGCATATTTGCTCAAACAGTTAATAAAAGTAGGAAAAGTAATAAAAGTAGGAGAAGTAGAAATATTCTTTGAGTTTATTACACTAATACTAAGTAACGGTAGCCTTAGAACGTGTGTTTCCCAAAAAGTGCGATCGCACACCATCCCATCAGGGTTATCGCTTAGCCAGAATCACATAGTCATCAATAACATAATTTGATCCAAACTTTTGCTTCAAGTATTGATGTTTTAAAGGAGTCATATACTTTTGTTCCGGTAAGTTCTCTCTGGCAAATTTGCTAAACTTCGAGCCACCAAGAGATGTTCTTTTATCGGTTGAGGTTAGATATTTGTACCATTCTAATCTCAACCCTAATTCTTCTAAAAACATTTGGATAACGTTTTTTTCTTGACTAATGTCTTCAGTTTGGCGAACCTTATACGCATCGAATAGTTTTTTACCCTGTACTATCAGTAAAACATAGCCATTAGGTGCTAAATTGCTTTGGAAAATTTCTCTGTAGATACAGTGAGAATTAATCCTCTGCTGCTGTTCGTAAAAGAAACAGTGAGAGATTACTATAAAATCAAAAAAAGCTTTTGGAAGTTTTTGGAATGTCCTGTGTTCATCAAAAATGTCTGCTGTATCAAACCTAAAGTAAGCATTAGTTGCTGTTTGCTTGGGTTCTATATACTGCCTCCAGAACTGAAGCCCACGATATTGGAGTAAAGGTTGTTTTTCAAGAGAGTAGTAACAGATGTGCATCTGAGGCATGGTAAAGAAACCGCTGTTACTCTGTAGCAGCAAAGCTAGCCCGTAAGCAACTGTTCCGGGACCAGCTGCAATATCGAGAATTTTGAGATTTTGGGGAATCAAACCTGCTTGATAAACCAAAAACCAAGCTATATAAGCACAATAAACATTTTCTAAAAAATACTTCATTAAATAAACATGAGAACTTAATTTAAAACTATACTCAGGGTCTAGTCCAGTCTTTAAACCTTCAATGTCTTTTATTGCATTGTCTAATTCTGAATTCAGTACATCTTTTGGTATCTTTTCAAGTTCAATTTGCAAAAAATCAGCTAACTTTGCTTCAAAATCATCAAATATGTTCCTCTCTATACCTGTAGATTGCAATTTATGTTCATCATGTTCAATAAAATTAAAGCTAGTGCGAATAAACTGAATAAAATCCGCATTGGGAACTAATAAATTATCATTTTTATAAAATTTTTGTTTCTGCTCTAGCTCTTCTATCGTCTGTAAGGCTAGTTTTAAACGCCCAGATAAAGACGCTAAGTCTCGCTTGTATACAGATAGGGATTGTTCAAACTGTAGCTTTTTTCTAAATAGCTGCTCTAACCAGGAGAGTTTTGTACCGGAATTCTCAATCTCTTGTAGAAGTTGCTTTGCCTGTCGCTCATTTCCTTGCTTGAGGGCAGCATTAAATTGGCGTGAACGCCACCAATTTACAAGTGGATTACTCATAACCGAAGCCTTCTTTGCCTTCCATAATCTGAACATCAGTCAGTAGAGAAGCTAACTTCTCCTTAAACTGCTGGTAACTTTTTTCTTCATCGTCGTACCACCAAGCGTATTTCGCCTTGAGTGCCATGGCTTCGGGGCGTGTTGACGCCACAAGCGATCGCCCATTGCTAGGGTGAAACTCCTGAATCACTACCCGATCTGCTACTTCTAGCTTACAGATGAACTCAGCTTGCTCCTCTGGCAGGGTGGGAAGTAAAGGTGTCACTGTGACGGAAAACCTCGCTTCATGTTCTTCATCACAAGGAATGCTGTGCTTGAGGATACCAATAGCTTGGAGTCTCGCTTTGATGCTGGGCGATCGCGGCTCAAAATCCTGCCTCACTTTCTCACTCCCAGTCGGAATGCTTATGTTGACGCGCAAACGCTGAAATTGTCCCAGAATGTCAAGATCTCTGGTAATCATTGGGCTGCGAGTTTGAATCACGAGTGTTGGTTGATACTGCACCATCGCCTCTAACAAATGCCGCGTCAACTGTTGCTTAGATTCAATCGGTTGATAGGGATCGGTGACACTACTCATGTAGATACTGGGAGGCTTCCCTGGATTTTTCTTTTCCCAGTTAGCAAGTTCCTTCTCTAACAGTTCAGCAGCATTTTGCTTAATAATTATCCAGTTGCCCCAATCTTGACGCATTTTGCTATTGGGGCTAAAGGCGGCAGCATAGCAGTAACTGCATCCGTATTGGCAACCCTGGTAAGGATTTAGGGTGAAATCATAAGCATTGATAAAGCCGGTTGCTCTATTGAGTATTGATTGAGCATTTTTTGCATATATATTTGCCCTACCAAATTTTTCCCGGAGTGAGATGGTATGTTGACCTGTTGAATATCCCTCATCCTGTGGCTTTGCCATCGTTAAACTTGCTATCTAGGGTTGATACCGAATCCGGGTGGACTACCCCCTTTTTGAGAACGAACCACTCCAGGGCACAGAGTTCGCCGAGAAGAGAACAAGAGGAAATCAAAGTTAAAAGGGGTTATATATGCGGATTTGGTATGAGAGGCAATCGAATATGATTTCTCTACGCCAATGTTATGAGTATTCAGTTAGTGACTTCTACAGGAATTACACGGAAATTCTTCCCCGTATAAGAGGATGTTCATTCAGTAGTGCAAAGTGATACCGTTTTCCTATCAGATTGCTACAGATACTTCTTAATCAGCCCCCCTTGATATGGGCACTCAGGTGTCCTAAGCATGAGTTCTACCTTTGCTCAGACCAAATCGTTGCTTCAATCACAGCCTCAGCTTGAAGCGCGATCGCTCTCAATTCCTCCAGCATTTCACCCTTAACCTCTTTCCACAACCCTCGCTGATTCGCCTCTAGTAACCGTTCTGCCATATCTCGCAATGCCCAAGGGTTCTTCTTTTGAATGAATTCCTGCACCGCTGGGTTGAACAGATATGCCTCGGCTACACCCTGATACATATGGTCTTCTACACAATTCGCTGTGGCATCGTAGGCGAATAAATAATCCACCGTCGCCGCCATTTCAAAAGCACCCTTGTAACCGTGGCGCATGACACCCTCAATCCACTTGGGATTGACGACACGGGAACGGTACACTCGCGCAATTTCTTCTCGTAGCTGCCGAACCTTCGGGTTTTCAGGAATTGAGTTATCGCCAAAGTAGGTTTGAGGATTTTTGCCAGTTAAAGCGCGTACTGCCGCTGTTAAACCACCTTGGAACTGGTAATAGTCATCAGAATCTAGCAAATCGTGTTCGCGGTTATCCTGATTGTGCAAGACAACTTGCATCTGCTTCAGGCGCAGCTCAAAAGCTTCGGGTGCTGCTACCCCCCCCAGCCCCCCCGGAGTTCGGGGGGGGGCTACAACCTCCTCCGTTTTTCCCTTGCTAACTGTTTTCAAACCCCCAGATCCCCCCCAGCCCCCCTTCTTAAGGGGGGAGAATTCAGTCAAAGTCCCCCTTGTTAAGGGGGATTTAGGGGGATCTGAATCTGACGGGGAAGTTTGAAAACACGCCCTAGGGGGGGTGCTAGTGTAGGCGTAACTGCTCCAGTTAATATAAGCGCGGGCAAGGTCTTGCTCATCCGTCCAGTTTTGGGCTTCGATTAAACCTTGTAACCCAGCGCCATAAGCTCCCGGTTTAGAGCCAAAGATGCGGCAGAGCGATCGCACTTGTGCCTCTTCTTTCCCTAACCCTGCTGCCTCCCACTGCTCTTGTTCCTGCTTGACTTGCGAGGCTAGGGGGTTTTGCTCTGGCGGTTCATCCAGGACAGCAACAGCGATCACAGCTTGGTCAAATAAATCAATTAAGTTAGGAAAAGCATCGCGGAAAAAGCCAGAAATCCGCAGCGTTACATCCACACGGGGACGCCCCAATACCGACAGGGGTAGGATTTCAAAATCCACTACCCGACGTGAGGGATAATCCCACACGGGTTGAACACCTAGCAATGCCAACGCTTCTGCTAGGTCATCGCCGCCAGTACGCATGGTGGAGGTTCCCCATACGGAAAGTCCTAGTGTTTTGGGGTATTCACCATTTTCCTGGGTGTAGCGCTCAATTAAGACTTCAGCTGCCTTGCGACCAACATCCCATGCTGTTTCTGTAGGGATAGCGCGAATATCGACAGAGTAGAAGTTGCGCCCGGTGGGTAAGACTTCAGGGCGTCCTCTTGTTGGTGCGCCCGATGGTCCACTGGGGACATATCGCCCATCGAGTCCTCGCAATAGTTGGGTGAGTTCCTGGTTGGTTTGTTGGAGAGCAGGGAGGAGGCGATCGCTTATCCAGTCTAATTCTTGTTTTGTCGCTTTTTGGATGGGATAATTTTGGATTTTCTTAACCGCAGATGCACGCGGATGCACGCAGATGGATAAAGATTGATTATCTGTGTTCATCTGTGTCCATCTGTGGTTGCAATCTTGAATGAGTTGTTCTACTAACTCAGCTGCCTGTTCCTCTAATTCTTCAACCACATCCCCAACAATTCGATGGCTTACTACCTTATCCTCACCTTCCCCAACGGCTGGAAGAACCAGGGATGGGTCAGCAGTAAGAGGGTCGAAATTTAATCCTCTATCTTCAGCTAAGGCGCGAGTTAAACCAAGGTGACCAATACCCGGATGACGTGCGATCGCAACCATTAAATC
>CBDTXL010000382.1:0-4948 GCA_965364435.1 uncultured bacterium | reverse complement strand
CACCTGACACCGCGTCAGATCAGTCGGTTACCTGGATTGAGCCCAAATGATGTCCTACAGACTCTTAAAGGCTCTAATCTGAATGAAGACAACAGAAGTGACAATGATACGTCACCTCTTGCGCAGATTCCTTTGCAGAGACTGGTCAACCCATACCTGCGCCAAGGAGGCTAAGCCCTAAATGATATTGGGCTAAGCCCTAAAGTGGACAGGGCTAAGCCCTAAAGGACATTGGGCTAAGCCCTAAAAGGACAGGGCTAAGGCCCTAAACTGGACAGGGCTAAGCCCTAAAGGAAATTGGGCTAAGCCCTAAAGGACATTGGGCTAAGCCCTAAAGGGCATCGGGCTAAGGCCCTAAAGAGACAGGGCTATGGCCCTAAAAATCTCTTGGGACAACTGCCCCTTCCGAAACCTTAGGGTTGTCAACCCTAAAGTTCAAACCAGATCATTGCCCTATGTCCCACCTGGGGTTATCCAACCCTAATTTGTCCCTGCGCAATCCTAACACACCTCAAACAGGAGCTAGCTACGCCGCTTCACAATGCAACATTTGTCAGAACCCATTGCCTATAAGCGCCTACGGCGCTAAAGCACTCTGGCGGAACACCTCGTCCTGAGGAGGAGCTCATAGGTTTGCAACATGGAGCGTCAATGACGTCCAGAGGTTGTCTGAGTACCTAACTACCTCTCTGCAAGTCAGGATGGATGTCCCTCTGAGCACCTAGCATGGATGTGATTTCATGCTTTATTGTGAAGTGCAAGCAAGCTGATACACTGTTATTGGTGTGTTTGGTGGTGTATTGATGACATACATGGATGCTTCATGGTTGTCCATGATCGAAAATTATGAGCTCAGTCTCATAATTTCTGATCCCAAACGTGGACCTAGCCAAACGTGCACCACCAAGCTTTGTTTCGACTTTGTTCTTCATTGTTCCTGGACACTCTGGGACCCAAACACCCCCCGTCTGTCCATCAACCGAGTGATGTCTGACCGCCACACCACAACGTCTGGCCGTCCACCCGTACTCCTCGCGTTGTAATCAATGATTCTACGTCATACTTTCGTTTCGACGTTGTTCTTCATTGTTCCAGGGCGTTCCGGAACCCAAGTGCACCCGGTCTGTCCATCAACCGAGTGATGTCTGACCGCCATACCATAACGTCTGGCCGTCTACCGGCACTCCTTGCGTTGAAATCAATGATTCTATATCAAAGCGAACGACAGAACGTTCAGTCGTACTCGGAACTCCGAATCCCGAGTGACACACGACTCAACTATTAGATGACCCTTTACCTGGTCATTCTATTTTGACTATGGTTCGACGCGCTTCGCGCGTGTTCGCCACACTTCGCCTCCGGCTTGGGAGGCAAGCTTAGTCAATGGCTCATAATTTTCACCTGCTGATGAAGAGACATCGAAACCCGCTTCTCTAGGGTTCAGGTAAAACAGCCAACGTAAAGTTCACAGGATAATCACTCATAAACAGTCAACAAGACAACTTCTTTTGTAACCCTAACCCAACCGACAATGGTGACAGCGACCGACGGCACTCGCAGCAACAAACGGATCCGCCGCACAGGATCTCCAAGCAATGCCCAACCAGCCAACCAGCCAGCCCAAGCCTCAGCACCCGATGTGCTACAACTACCATCTTCTGCTGACATGGCCAAGGAGGCTATCAAGACTGCCAAGACAGCACCTCAGGCTGCAAAGCAATTTGTTGCTCTCCGTCAAGCGTCGCTTCCTCAAGAACTTTCACGGCTCTATTCCACTCTGTCTTTGAAGCACATACTGCTCAAGACAAAGGAATCGCAGCTCAAGGCCTCCGTTGCCAAGCTACAAGAGCCGGACCAACTGCCCAACTCGCTCAAGTTTCAGTTTTCCATAACTGGAGCTAAGAGTCTCCAAGAGAACCAAAGATTTAAGGAACTCAATGAGTCAGCCGCATCCATCATCAAAGACGCTCAAACTCAATTAAAAGCAAAGATTGTGGAAGCCAAAGAGTTGGCATTGGAAGTCCATTTGGAAGAGATGAAGCCCATCTTTATCAAATCCATCCTGGACATCGTCAAACTCGGCATCATGCACTGCTGCCGAGCTGCCGACCACAATGAACTGACGAATGATGCAGTCATGAAAGCATTCATTCTGCACAAGATTCATACCGTGGAAAACATTTCAAATGCAAACTGGAATTCAACACAGCGGACATTTCTACGCCACTCCCCGTTCACTTCAGTTTCTGCATTTTGCAAAACACTCTGCAACTTGGAATATGGAGAGAAACAAGATGCTGACAGTTTCTGCACTCCGCATCTGCAATCCATTCAAAAAATCCAGGCACACTTCCCTGCTGCTCGAAACATCCTTATGGACATGTTCTTGACACCATGGATTACTTACCTGAGTTTTACAGAGGATCAGAACCGAAAAATTGAATTGGAAGCCTTCACCACCGCCTGTCTGACCGAACAAGCAACTGCTGATGCTTCAGCCGAGATGGATACTGATGAGCTTGACAATTCAGAACTTATCAAGGAACTGATTTCCAAAGAAACCAAGAAGCAGACTCAGCCTCTCAAGAAAATCATTGCATCTCTGGAAACAAAGCTTCAGCGCTTCCAGAAACCTCCTGCAAAGGCAAAAAACGCCAAAGGGGAGGCGAACAAACGCACAAAGAGTCGAAGTCCGTCTCCCCGGCCAAAATCTTCAACAAAGACTCAACCAAAATTGAAGAACAAGGCCACACAACCAAAGGCTGGAAAGAGCACAAGCAACAACAGCCCCCGCCAAAGATCTCCCGCACCCGCCGCAGCAGGCGGATCGCGCAACGCTACAACTTCCGCGGGATCCGCAAAGAAGAACGCAAAGAAGACCGTGAGGTTCAACGTGAAACAAAAAAATACGAGAAACAACGCAAACAGGCGTTAGACGGTGTACTACGCTCGATCCGACGAGTCTACGGATTTGTCGCTGATCCCGACAAAACACCACGTCATAATGCCGCCATTGCCCTCGCTGAACTACCATCTTGGTTTCTCTACAATCGAGTCACCAATTTGGCAAGTCACAATCTCTGTACTTCCTTCACACCTCCTCACCACTTCAAACACCTACTTGGACTTGGAGTTAACTTCTGTCTCAGGCCAACACGCCCAACTCAGGACATCACTCCATCCATTAATCGCTTCTTCCGTGATGTCAAAGTCCGGGCCTACTTCAATGAAGTTCCACCAAACCCGGAGTTTGACCCACGCTTGTTTGCTCGCTCAAACTGGAATCCACCAAAAGACACAATCAGCAACATTGATGTGGATTTCAGGATCAGACATTTTCTACATGAGATCAGATATGCATTTTCATTGAAAAAGAAGAGAAAGGGCCACCCAAATCTTCTACCATTGCAAGAATCAACTCTTCAATTTTTCAAGACCTCAAGTAAATATCTGGTCACCAAGACCGACAAGAATCTTGGACCTGCCATCATCGAACGAGATATATATATCCAGCGGGCGTTCCAAGACCATCTTCTTGATCCGGTCACCTATCGTCAACTTCCAGATGATGAAGCTGACTATCTCTTGAACAAGGTTACCACCCAAAGCATGACTTTCATATACAAAAACTTCAAGGGTGGTCATCCTACAAGGTCATTCCTTATCCGATCGCTGGAATTTGATGACCCAATGAAGCGCTTCGCTCATTTTTACATCATTCCCAAGATACACAAGTCCCCATGGAAAACACGACCAATTGTTTCCTACAGTGGCTCACTGCTCCATGGTATGGGCAAATATCTGGATACAATCCTCCAGCCCTATGCACAGGCAGTTCCATCTTACACCAAAAGTTCCTATGAACTTAAAAAGAAACTGGAACAGCTACCTCCCCTGCCACCAAATGCACGGCTCTTCACTACCGATGCTGTGTCAATGTACACAATGATTGACACTGACCATGCCATCGAACAACTGAGCAAGTATTTCTACCGCTTGGGAGGCCGCGCCCAAAGACAAGCGCCAATGATCAAGCAACTCCTTGACATTATCATGCGCTACAATATCTTCAAGTTTGGAGACACAACCTGGCTTCAACTCACAGGCACAGCAATGGGCACCCCTCCAGCACCTACATATGCTACTCTCTACTATGCCGTCCATGAAGATACATTCCTTGACCGATTCAAACCTCAGCTTGCGTTCTATGCTCGCTACATTGATGACGTCTTTGGCATCTGGATACCGTGTGATGACCCAGAAGAAGATTCGCTCCTCTGGTCTTCCTTCCAAGATGCAATGAACGGCTTTGGTCGATTGACCTGGGAATTCACTGAACGCTCACTGTCTGTGGATTACCTGGACCTTACAATCACCATCAACAGCTCTGGACAAGTTGCAACAAAGCTGTTTGAGAAAGCGCTCAACCTCTATCTGTACCTTCCACCCTTTTCTGCACATCCACCTGGTGTCTTTAAAGGTATGATATACGGAATGGTTACAAGAATCTTGCGCCTTTGCAGTACTGACCTTGACCGCAAAGCAATGATCAAGAAGCTCTACGAGCGCCTACGCTATCGAGGATTCACTCCTACCTTCCTCAAGGATGCTATCAACCACGCAATCCGCAATGCTTCCAAGGAACCAAAGAAGAAGATACGTGCTGCCAGAACCATTGAAGACAAGAAAAATGTTCCATTATTTCTTCATCTTCCCTACAATGCTCTGGATCCACCCTCATCCTTCATTCAGAGATACTTC
Organism: uncultured bacterium; assembly: GCA_965364435.1. Lineage (GTDB taxonomy): Bacteria > Cyanobacteriota > Cyanobacteriia > Cyanobacteriales > Coleofasciculaceae > CBDTXL01. Next base: position 187 of record CBDTXL010000382.1, on the reverse strand, counting down.
AGGAATTTCATGGAGACACCCAGGCGAAAACAGCACCTCAAAGAAGTGCCTATTGATGACAATGGACTTCTAAGTCCTTTGTTCTACAGCCGCCTTATTGTGTGTTACCACCGACCAAGGAACCTTGCTTTCCACCTGACACCGCGTCAGATCAGTCGGTTACCTGGATTGAGCCCAAATGATGTCC
>CBDTXL010000381.1:0-4950 GCA_965364435.1 uncultured bacterium | reverse complement strand
GACTGGCACAAATTGATTGGTCGCGTTCTAATCCGGATTGGCAAGGGCGAATTATCTCTAAAGGTGGGATTTCTCAATCTCGAACTAGTGTGAGTCGGATGACGGCTTACATTAAGAAGTATCTGAATTTACCGCTTACGTTGGAAGAGGAACGGTTAGAAAATCCCCATCTTGTAGTAGAAAGGGAGAAATGAGTTAGACTCTGTTTATCTCCCTTATAGTCGTGCAAACTGCTTCCCTTAAGAGTTCTGTTCTAAGAAAGGTTCATCTTCTTCCTCAAGAAGTTGCTCCTCTGAAGACTGACTATCCAATTGAGGCAATCCCGCTGCGAGTACAGCAGAAAATCTTTCACGAACCATATCTTTTTTTCGCTCATCAGTCATTTGGTCATGGTCTTTTCCATAGAGGGCATTTGTGTTAAAACCTCTATACAATGTTTGATACGCATCATTACAATTAGGCCATTGAGCTTTATTTGTATCTGCACTAAAGAACTTTAGAAGCTTTCGTCTTGATAAGATTGAATCACCATTAGCAGTATCGATCTCAATTTTGCGCGATCCGAAATACCACAAGCATAATAAAGAAAATATTCTGTCCTCTACTGCTTTTGCAACTTTAATTTTATCATTGCCTTGATTAAGAGCTATAAATGTCCATAGGCGATAGGGATGATTAGGCAAAATTGCATCTACCCGAAGAACGCCTTGGTCATACAACCGATCAAGAGAACTCAGAAGGTTGTCTATATTGCCTAAGTTTTTGTCTTTTCCCTTGTACTCAAACTCAACCATCTTGCCTAGACGAACGATGGCTTTTTGGAATATGGCTTTGAAAGCCCATTGATTGTCTTTCATACTAGCAATAGCCGTCTGAGCTGCAAGTATTTCTCGATTATGCCAATCACTATCCTTGGCAATTTCCTGCTCTTTAATAATTCCTCTGTGTTTACTAGTTTGAGCTTGAAACTTACCAAAAGTTCCCTCAATTAAGTTATGCTCACGAGCATACTTGAGTAAGTTACGGTATGGCTTAAAGTCAAGTAAAAGTTTCAGTAACCAGGGACGAAAATTTACTTGGAATCCTTTTACTGCTGAGTCAAGGTAATTCTCTGGCAAACGTGCCAATGGTGTATCAGGTTCTCCGTCTTCATCACAGTAATCTTCTGAATAGTATTGAGAAAGTAAGCGTCCTTGATACTCAACCTCCTGCTCGTTTATGCCAAGTGCAGAATTAATGCTTTTGATGAACTCATTGACTTGCTTTTTGTCCATTGGATCGCGTGGCGGTTTCAGATCCAATGTTGCGGAAACCAACAGATCCAGATGAACTAGCGAATTCAGGTAGTAGGAACTATCAAAACGGTTTGAATCGTCTTGCCAACGCACTAGAGAAAGAGGAAGTCGCTCTTTGGAATCCTCACCTGTTCTCTCAGTCAGCAATGTTCTGACACATTGCGCGTTGATACTCTTGTCATCTAGAATAAGCTCTCTAGCTTTATCAACAGTCTTGGCATTCTTATTCAAATCAGTAAACAACTCACGGGAAATTCCCCGAATGGAGTAGTCACCTTCACCTAATGCATTCTGAAAACCAGCACTCGGATGAAGCAAAACGAAGAGGACTGGAATCTTAGTTCTTTGCTCAACCGTGCGAAGAGTACCGCCCCGAAAGTTTTGATCTTCACGGAAGGTACGCAGTGCCCAAAGACGGTGTTGTCCATCTACAGCTACTGCAAGTACACGATCTTCATCCCAACGAAGTCGTGCAGAGAGTCCAATGGAGATGAATTGAACGCCGCTAAAGTTAGCAACATTAGCTTCTGGGTGATTCCATTGTGTGTCATCAGGATCAGTCCCATCCCAAGGAATAGGTGGAGACTCAATAGTTGTAGAGCTATCGAATGTATCCTGGATTTTGCCATCTGCGCCTTTCGGCATCAATACGATAGTAATAGCATTAAAAAATTTCAACTTCTTAGGATCGAGGAGGTAGCCTTTAACGATATCGTCCTCTACCCGCTTATCATCGATTTCTCGTTGGAAGAGTTCTTTGAGCGACCATTGTGTGTCTAAGGAGGCGGGAATCTGTTCAGCAATCTTAAGCTCATCAATAGCTCGGTTAATTTCCAGTAATGAAAGGAAGTAAGGTAGTGCTATTCCTTCCGATAAAGTGTAAGTTCCCGTCATACCATAGAGAGGCTTATTGAATCTTGCCTTTCCTTCAGTTTTTGGAATTATGAGCATTTTTTGTCACCCGTACCTAAGAGTAAATGATGGAAGAAACAGCCTGGATAGAATGTCTTCGACTAAGCGCTCTGATGCTAATTCGGAGAGTTCACAATCTTCAGAAACTTGATTATCAAAGTCATCCTCCTCATCAGCAGCATCTGAGGCAAAAGTTGACGTACTGTAGGAGGTATGAATCAATAGAAGCCTGCACCGATTAATATTATGACCAGCAGCCTTAAGACGTTCACGTAGAATGCTCTCTTCACGAAGGTGGCTACAAATCCTAGAATGTAGATTACTTGCCTTACCTATATATAGTGGCTGTTGAAATATGAGAGAATTGTCCAAAAGCATAAAGAGCAGTTGGCGGAAGGATGGATCAGCAGCGCACTCTCTTAGGACACCTTCTTTAGTAAATGAAGTCTCAGGTTGAAGCCTTATCCTGTGTGATGGGGGAAGTCGTGCCTCTCTGGGAGCGCAATGATCTTTAGAAAGTTCATCCAGAATAGATGCAGTGAAAACGTCAGGATCATGTACGGCACTAGGCTTAAGCTCGAAACGACGATACCAGGCGTATACACCACCAACATTTTCGGGAATGCGGCTCACAAGAGCGTTATTTCCACGCATCTGTGCCAAGTCGTACAAGAGGACATTCTCGCTTAACTGCTGAACAGCCTCATTTCCCTGTAGCCATATCACAGCAGACTCCTTTAATACCTAAACATAGCATCATAGTAGAGCGAGGTAGAGTTAGTGTTTCCCTTCCTAGTGTTCCCATTTATTGCTTGAGAGAATCAAAAAATCTCAAAAATCTCGTAGGCTAACACTTAACTTGAATAGAAACGTCTAGAAAACACTAGTATTGTCCCAAGCAGAGAGAAATGACTACAGCACAAGAGCCAGAAAATAAAGGTCAAACTCAGCGCAGTGTTGCAGAACTTGTGGAAGATATCCAACATCTCACCACTGAAATCCAAACACTGTACTGCTTGGATGGGATTCCCTGGGTAGTTGGCTATTCCGGTGGCAAAGACTCCACTACTATTTTGCAGCTTGTCTGGAATGCGATCGCATCCCTCCCACCAGAACAGCGAACCAAGCCAATCCATGTTATCTCAACAGACACGCTAGTTGAGAATCCCATAGTCTCTGCCTGGGTACGCAACTCCATAGCGCAGATGAAGCTAGCTGCACAAAACCAAGGAATGCCGATAGAACCTCATCTGCTCTATCCCAAAGTAGAGGAAACTTTCTGGGTAAACTTAATAGGCAAAGGCTACCCAGCGCCCCGTAATCAATTTCGCTGGTGTACTGAACGCTTGAAAATTCATCCAGCTAACCACTTCATACGTGAGGTAGTTCGAGTTAGTGGTGAAACAATTCTTGTCTTGGGTACCCGCAAGGCTGAAAGCGCCAAACGTGCTGCCACAATGGAAAAGCATCAAGCAGGTAGAGTACGCGCTCGCCTCAGCCCAAACGCCAGCTTACCTAACTCCTTAATTTATAGCCCTATTGAAGATTGGCGTAATGATGAAGTCTGGATCTACTTAAATCAGTGGCAAAATCCTTGGGGAAATAGCAACAAAGACTTACTTACCATGTATCGGGGAGCGACGGCAGACAACGAATGTCCCCTAGTTGTAGATACTTCTACCCCTAGCTGTGGTGATTCTCGGTTTGGTTGCTGGGTTTGCACACTGGTGAACAAGGATAAATCGATGGCGGCGATGATCCAAAATGATGACGAAAAAGAATGGATGCAGCCTCTACTCGATATCCGCAATGAATTAGATGAACAGGATGATCGTGATAAGAGAGACTTCCGTCGCATCTGGGGTGCTGTCCAACTTTTTGAACGCAACGTGGATGGTCAACCTTCCATTGAACCAATTCCTGGCCCCTATACCAAGTATTGGCGGGAACATTGGTTAAGGCGAGTCTTAGAAGCACAAACCCAAATTCGTCGTACCGCACCCGAAGAAATGCGTGATATTACATTGATTACCCCAGAAGAACTCAGCGAAATTCGTCGCATCTGGCTAGAAGAGAAGCATGAGTTTGAGGACACCCTACCCCGCATCTATGAAGAAGTCACCGGCGAACCGTTCCAAGACATCCGACTTGGCGCTGGCAACAGTCTGCTAGGCACTGATGAGTGGGCAGTACTCGAAGAAATCTGCACCGACGATGTCATGCACCTAGAACTCATGGCAAAACTCTTGGACACAGAACGCCAATATCACACCAAGTCTCGCCGTGTTGGACTCTATGACACCCTGGAGAAATGCTTTGAAACCAGTTCTCGATCCAGAGAAGAAGCGATCGCAAACGCCCACTTAAAACGGGATTTGAAAAATGCTGCCCATGAAGGCGACGTTGCCACCGTCAAACAGCTAACTTGGGCAGACATCAAATTCCAAGCAAAGGACACCTAATCCTCCTTCGCTGAATTATCCCCCTACAGCCACTTAAGACATTTCACCTCTCTCTTAAGGTTATTTCTTTTGACCTCCTCCCATCTCCCAAAGATAAAAGTAAGTTTTGATCAGGTTAGCGGCGGCTTTCTGGTATTCCCTGCTACAAAACAACTTAACTCTAAGCTATGCCCTCGACGCAGGTTCAGCCCAATAGAATACGCTAATTTGTATGATCAGGAGAGACATTGAACAAACTATTCTGGGAGTTCCAACACCGCTGATGTCCGATCCGGGATTGA
>CBDTXL010000380.1:0-4959 GCA_965364435.1 uncultured bacterium | reverse complement strand
CATTTCATCGCGGAAAAAATGTCCGTAACATCCCTGGAACGGGACTAGGGCTTGTGGTTGTAAAAAAATGTGTTGACTTACACAGCGGTAGCATCACAGTTAATAGTAAAATGGGAGTCGGTACAACAACTACGGTCACACTGCCTTTGACTCAACGATTGATATAAAGGTTAAAGGTTGAAGGCTGAAAGCTGAAAAATAGGGTGCCTCCCATTTTTGCAAAAATACCCTGGCGATTTCTAATCGCTCGTCCACAAACTCGCGTCCGCATGCTCGGACTCAATGCAAGCCTGCTCTCGCTACGGCTTTGAATGCAATAGCCCCTTTCCTTCCAGTCTGTGGGCAATTTTTAAAATAGGGATGCTCCCGAAAAATCCTTGAACCCTTCAGTACTAATTTTCAAACTCAGGAAGCAAATGGTTGATTTTACAGTAGCAATTCGGACTTTTAATGGAGAAACACGGATTGCTGCGGTTTTAGAAAAGCTGCGATCGCAGGTAGGCACAGAAGGGATTAACTGGGAAGTTATTGTAGTCGATAACAACAGCAGCGACAACACAGCCAAGATCGTCCAAAACTATCAACTGAATTGGTCTGAAGCTTATCCCCTCAAATATTACTTTGAACCCCAGCAAGGAGCCTCATTTGCACGCAAACGTGCAATTCAAGAAGCTCAAGGTTCTCTAATTGGCTTTCTAGATGACGATAACTGGCCAGCCTCTGACTGGCTTGCAGCTGCATACAGTTTTGCTCAAGCACATCCCCAAGCTGGTGCCTATGGGAGCCAAATTCATGGAGACTTTGAAGTCAAGCCGCCTCAAAATTTTGAACGCATCGCTCATTTCATACCCGTAATCGAGCGCAAAGAAGCAGTCTGCTTTAATGATTACAAGTTTAAGGGAGTTTTACCGCCAGGGGCAGGATTAGTAATCAGTAAACAAATCTGGCTAGAAAATGTTCCCAGCTTTTTACACTTGAAAGGTCCAGTCGGGAATTCTCTGGCAGCAAAAGGCGAAGACATAGAAGCACTGTCATACATCCAGAAGGCGGGTTGGGAAATTTGGTGCAATCCCAAAATGCACATTGCTCATCGCATACCCAAAACTCGCTTCGAGAAGGACTATTTGATTAAATTTTTTCGAGGTATTGGTCTAGGACGCCATCGCACGCGCATGTTGAGATATCCAGTCGGGCAAAGACCTTTTATGTTTTTAGCCCACTTCGCCAACGATTTGCTTAAACTCATTAAGCACTGGCTGAAGTATCAAAAATCGCTTCAGACCGATATTGTGGCTAGCTGTGAAATGGAACTGTTCTTAAGTAGCCTGATTAGTCCGTTCTACATCTGGAAAAATTCGCTTCTGAATAAATATGGCGATCGCAACTCACAAGTCAAATAAGCGCAGAATCAAATTAGGAGTAATTGCTAACGAATTCTTTGAACTCTCTTTAAGCCGGATGGGTGGTTTTGGCTGGGCGACTCGTCAGGTAGCAAAATGTTTCAATACCAATCCAGAACTAGGAGTAGATGTCGTATTTCTAGCGGGTGAAACCTACGCCGCACCCGACCAACCAGACCCCCTAGTTCACGACACTCGACTGATTCTACGCCAGCGCAATCGGCTTGAATACTGTCGTAGCATCTGGAGGGAGGGTTTCAATCTCCTATTAGCGATCGACTATCGACCCAACTACCGTCCCCTGTTCTGGCTGTTACCTCGCACTCCCATGATTGTCTGGGTACGCGACCCCAGACCCCCTGAAGACGTTGCCAGGATTAATACCGTCCGCATTCCCGGTGCAGAAGATATGCGCCCCTTGGGGCTTACAACACCTGAGTGCACCTCTTTAGCCGGAGTCGTCAACGCCTCGAAGTGGTGGCGTCGTCCCGTGTTCTTCGCTACCCCAGCCCCTTTTTTGGGCGCGAAAGTGCTGGGGACTTATGGAGTGCAGCCACCAGAGGTGACGTTTCTCCCAAATATCATCGATCTGGAACCGGGAGAGGTGAGAAAAAGTGATCGCCCCAGCGTTGTTTTCCTTGCTCGTCTTGACCCCTACAAACGTCCCTGGCTATTTGTAGAACTAGCCCGTCAGTTTCCCCAGGTGGAGTTTATTTTTCTCGGTAAAGCTCACTTTCAAGGAAAGGGGGCTTGGCAACCTGATTCTCTACCGGATAATGTGCGTTTGATGGGTCACGTCGATGGCTCTGAAAAGCTCCGCATCTTATCACAAGCATGGGTTTTAATTAATACCTCCATTCACGAAGGTTTAGCTGTCAGTTTTCAGGAAGCTTTGATGTGTGAAACCCCCCTTCTCAGTTGCGTAGACCCTGAAAGTGTGGTTTCTCGTTTTGGCATCTACGTCGGACGTTGGGATGGTACAGGTCTAGAAGGGATACCAGAGTTTGCCAAAGGATTGGCGCGTCTGCTTGAGGATAAAGACCTACGGACTCGCTTAGGCAAGGAGGGGCGTAAATGGGTGAGGGAGACGCACAATAAATCACGCTTCTTGCAATCCTTCGATGACCTGTGCCTAAAAGCGGGAGTTCTGAGTAGAGGAAATTAACGTGCAGCAACCATTAGTGTCAGTAGTAATTCCAACTCACAACCGGCTGAAATTCCTTAAGGAGGCTATTGCTAGCATAAAGGCGCAGACATTGAGCGACTGGGAGTTGCTCATCGTTGACGATGCCTCGCAAGACGGTACTTGGGAATGGCTCACGGAACTGAAAGACCCGCAAGTGCGAGCCTTCCGACAGAATGAAAACTCCCTTAGAGCAAGGGCGTGTAACCGAGTTCTTACAGAGGCAGTGGGAGAATTTATCATGTTCCTCGATGACGATGATCGGTTGCGTCCCGACGCCCTGGCGAAACTGGTCAAACCATTGAGCGGCGATCCTAAGGTAGTGGGGGCTGTTGGTGCAAGATGGAAGTTCAAACAGGGAGCGTATGCGGTAAGGATTGAGCATCCACTTATCCCATTCAAGCGCGCGCTCTGGCCAGAACTGCTGGCTGGTTGGTCGGCTGTTCCCAGTCAGTCATTGTACCGGACAGCGACAGTCAGGGAGGTAGGCGGGTGGAGACCGGATTTTAACCCAGCAGACGATCGAGATCTATGGCTTCGAGTTGCAAGGCTTGGTCCAGTAATGCTAATACCTTCAATAGTTGTCGAGTACCGGGCTCATGATGGGCAGTGGCGTCCGAAAAACATTGTGGAACTACGGGAAAAACTGTTCCAAGAGTTTATTGACAGACTTCCTCCTGAAGAGCAGCAACGAGGAAAGCGCATCCGAGAGAGCGCTCATTGGTCGCAAAAAGCCGAAGACGATTACAGACAAGGCAACTACAGAACTGCTCTTACTTGCTATTTAAAAGCGTGTAAAGCTGCTCCGGAAATTGCTGTATCACCTCTGACAGGCCCCCCATTGGCTCGTGGCATCGCCAAGTCGTTACTCCGCCCTCTGCTTCGGAAATAACCCATGCAGAAAAAAGTAATTATCTATCGCGACCAATTACTTCCTTACTCAGAAACCTTTATTCCGGCACAAGTCGAAAATTTTTCATCCTACGTTGGGTTCTACGTTGGCAACTCCCGCCTCCCTAGTTCAGTCTCAATGATTCCCCAGGATAGAAGTATTATTCTTAGCGATTTGCTGGAGTTTCCTGAGGCTTGGAAGACGGCTTATAAATTAGCGGGTATAGTCCATCCTCGCTGGTTGAAACGCTTGCAAGATTTATCTCCTCACTTAATTCATGCCCATTTTGGTTTGGATGGAGTTTTGGCGCTACCGCTAGCAAAAAAATTAAAAATTCCTCTGATTGTGACGTTTCACGGGTATTTTGCAACTTTAGATCTTGAGCCAAGTCCAACCTTTGCACTGGATTTTATTAAAAGGCGGGGGCAATTTTTTAGAGAACTCTATGTCAGAAAACGCCATCGCCTATTTAGAGAAGCTCACTGCTTCATTGCAGTTTCCGATTTCATCCGCTCCAAGCTGATAGAAAAGGGATGTCCGCCCGACAAGATAATCGTTCACCACATTGGAGTAGATGTAGACCAATTTACACCAGACTTGAACATCCAGCGTGAACCAATTGTGTTATTTGTTGGACGGTTGGTAGAGAAGAAGGGATGTGAGTACTTAATTCGCGCGATCGCTCAAGTGCAAACAGTGATGCCCAATGTAGAATTAGTAGTCATCGGGGATGGGCCACTGCGTTCCACCCTTGAGGGTTTGGCTAAAAGTTCCCTGCGTCACTATCGTTTCCTAGGGGTGCAATCACCAGAGATAATACGTCAATGGATGAATCGAGCCTGTTTACTCGGTGCTACCAGTGTTACGACGACGCAAGGGGATTCGGAGGGGTTGCCTATTGTCATCTTGGAAGCTCTGGCAATGAGTTTACCTGTTGTTAGCTCTGTTCACGCGGGTATCTCAGAAGCGATTAAGCAAGGAGCAACAGGTTTCTTGGCAGATGAAAGAGATTGGGAGGCAGTAGCAAAATTTATCCTCACTCTGCTTCAAGATGCAAAACTCAGAGAGCGTTTTGCTTTATCGGGGCGCAAGCACGTAGAGCAAAAGTTTAACCTCAAGATCAACACTGCAATCCTAGAAGGATTATACAGTAAGCTGTTGCACATTTAATGAAGCATATTCGCCATTAGGTAATATCAATCCACACAATACGATGAACAAAAATCCTGTAGAGACGTTACAGGCAACGTCTCTACATTTGTGTGCATTCAAACGGATGTGGGATGAAATGTCCTATCATTCCGCTGAAATTTTTGTACCCTCTACACCATATCTGGTATCTCTGTATAAGTCCTGTTTACCTTGAACGATGGGCAGCGCGATCGCTCCTCTTGTGGCAAAACCGAATTCAAAAGCGATCGCAAAAAAAGCTATGGCTGATTTGAGCAACAGCAGAACAACCTTACTTACTATCGCAGAACCGG
>CBDTXL010000379.1:0-4959 GCA_965364435.1 uncultured bacterium | reverse complement strand
CAATGGTGGCAAGTTAACGGTCAAGCTTGGGCGTCGCAATTAAGAGCGGTGATGATTGAGCATCGCAACATCGGTCACAAATGGCACTTCAGTGACCGATTGCAACAGCGCGTCGAACAGTATGGCAATGCCAATAAGTTGCTCGTGGAGTGCCTTAATAGCAATTGTCAGCTGACACCGGCAGTGCGACAGGAGATAGAGGGGAGATTATTGTTGCCGGTGGCTGGATTGTAGCAAGGGAGATCTAGAGAGGTTCTCAATCGAGAGCTTCGAGAAAGTAGCCAACCAGCGAGACTCCCTGACTCTGCAACCCTTGTTTCTTGTGATATTGGATTATCGACTCGCCGCTAAACCAATCCAGCGCTGTACGCACCCAAAACCACCCAGCCTGAGGCGACTTCTCCAGGTAAACCGGCGTCTTCTGCCCAGTCGCTTGAGTGACCAAGTTGTGGGTGGGCTTAAACATCCCTTTCTCAGGAGGATGTTGGTCATTCTGGCGTTTCTTCTTAGGCGCACACTCCAAACAGTATTTAGGTGGTCTTCCTGGATAGACTTCACGAGTGGTCATCTGCTTGCACTTGGCACAAACAAAAGTAACTGGGTGAGTGTGGATAGTACGGGCATGGGCACGGACGATGAAGGTTTTTGAGGGCATGCAAAGAGAACTGGGGTTTTTCGATAATCAAAAATTTAGGGTGCCGAGCAGGGGGAGAATTTCACACTCTGGGTTATTTCTACCAGCCTCCACTAACTTATGTTGGAGTAAGAGTATCCCGCAGTGAAAGCTCCTGTCGCTTGACCGCTGCAAGAAGCTCAGCATTCTGAAGGATAACACCAGCTTGGTTGTTAAAGATCTGCATATACTTTTGATCGCTTTCGTCAAAACTCACTTGGAAGTAATCTGGCGCTTCGCTCCCATCAGCCGGGTCGTATTCAGGAAAATCACCAGGTTTCTTCTTATTAACTAATTGAGTTACACCAATCAATTCACCATCAGGACTCCAAACGGGCATACACAACAAGCTGTAAGTGCGATAACCACTCTTTTGATCAGTCCTCCTGGCAGTCTCAGAACCTGGGTGACCATATAGGTCAAATGGAATATTAAGAGGCTCACCAGATTCTGCAACTTTACCCGCATAACCTTCTCCTATACGAACTCGCAGTTCTTTGAGTGAGCCGTCTTCAAAAGGAATTTTTGTCCACAATTCACCAGCGTCGTGGTCCAAGATCCATAGCGTGCTACGGTCCGCATTCATCAGTTTCTTCGCCGCTTCCATCACCCGCATGAGAATTTCTTCGAGTTCCAAACTCTTTTGGTTAACTGAGCGTACCGCTGCCATCAGTGCTGCTGCCACTCGTTGACCTCTGGCAGTTTTATGATACGACCGGAAGCTTTCCAGAATCATTTGAATCAAAGGAGCGTTTTCCGCAAACTTTTCTTCATCGGATTGGGTAAAGCCCTCTTTATCAATTTTTTCCGCTAAAGAGGCTGTTCGCTTATACCCGCGCTTTAACTTGTTGAGTAACTGGACAACAGCGATTAAACCGCCCTGCTCATTTAACAGTGGCAATGCCAAAATCGTGTAGGTGCGGTATCCATTTTTTTTGTCTTGCTCCTTAGCGGTAACTGAGCGCGGATCATCATAGAAATCGAAGGGAATATTAACCAGTTGCTTGCGTAATGCTACCTCACCCACAATCCCTTTATCCGCAGAAATCCGAATCTCTAAGGAGCGTTCTCCTTCATCCTCATCCTCAGCAATGATTGACCAGAATTCGTTTTTTTCTTCATCTAATAAGAAAATCGTTGTCCGGTCTGCATTCAGCGATTTCCCCATTTTTATGGTCATAGAACGCAAGGTAGCATCGAGAATGTCATCAAATCCATCGTTCTCCATGACTCTATTGAGCATAGCTAGGGTTTGGCTGACAACATTTTGTTGCTGAGTTTGAGCCTCTTGCTGGACTGTCTCAAACTTCTTGGCATTTTGGAGCGCCACACCCGCTTGAGAGTTAAATATCTGCATGTATTTTTGGCTATTGGCATCAAAGCTAGCCTTGAAGCATTCTGGTGCTTCGGGCCAATCAGCGGGGTTGTATTCGGGAAACTCGCCCTGTTTCCTTTTGTTAACTAATTGAGTTACACCAAGCAACTCGCCATCAGGACTCCAAACAGGCATGCATAGTAAGCTACAAGTGCGATAACCCGTAGCCTGGTCAAATTTTTTGGAATTAGCAGAATCTGGATGGTCATAAAGGTCAAATGGAATATTCAGAATCTCGCCGGATTCTGCCACCTTTCCCGCGAAACCGACGCCTACCGGGACGCGCATTTCTTTTAATGAGCCATCTGCCTGGGGGATTTTTGTATACAAGTCACCCGCTTTGCGATCCAGAAGCCACAGTGTGCTACGGTCAGCGTTCATGAGCTTCTTTGCCGCCTCCATTACCCGCCCAAGGATTTCTTCAGAATCCAGACTGCTTTGAGCGAGCGATCGCGTTGCTTCCGTTAGCGCTTCCGATGCTTGTAGTCTTTGAGTTAATTTATAACAAGATTGGCATCGTTCTAGAATACGTTGAATCGCTGGAGCATATTCAGCAAACTGTTTTTGGTCAGCTTCTGTAAAGCCCTTTTTATCAATTCTTTCTAGAAGTGGGGCGGTAGGATTATTCGGTGGCTTGAGCTTATTTAGTAACTGGACAACAGCGACTAAATTTCCCTTTTCATTCAATAGGGGTAGAGCTAATAGCGTATAAGTGCGATAGCCATTTTTTTGAGCTTTATTTGTGTTTTCATTATCCAAATTACTTGAAAAATAGAAGGGAATATTAACCATTTCCTTGAGGGTAGCAACCAGACCGACAATTTCTCTATTGGCTAATATTTCTACCTCAGGAAAACTCCCTTTCTGATTTCTAGCAATAATCGACCAAATTTCATTTTTTTCTTCATCTATAAGAAAAATTGTGGTACGATCTACACTGAGTTCTTCTCCTATTCGGAGGGTGACAGCTCCTAAAATTTCATAAAGGATATCATCAAAGTTTTTGCCGTCCATTACATTCAGCATGGACAAAAGTTTTTGTTCTTGTTTAGCAACGATTTGCAGAAAATCTGGCTGCAAATCTGTCAAAGCCTTGTTCAGCCAAGTCCAGTCAAACACAGAGGCATAAATACGGTTATAAATGCTTAACTTTCCAGCTCGATTGACTACCAAACCGGATAAGCGCAATTCCATTTGTTCAGGACTGTTATCGGCTATAACCTCCCCTTGCCCCCCCTTAGCAAGGGGGGGAACGTCGCCGTCTGTCCCGTTGCTAAGGGGGGGTTGCAAAATTTGCTGATAGAGTTTCAGGAGTAGTCCCGTGCGTTTACCAATGTGGAGGATGCGATCGCGAATCGTCTTCAGATGCGGTGGTTCATCTTGAGTTTCCCAATTCTCAATCACTCGTGTCTGCACCAGATTTTCAACCCACTCCGCTTCTCTACCGGCGGGGACAGAAGATTCAGAATTGAAGATTAAATTACACAGCTTCTGGGTGAGAAACGGTTGACCCCCTGTCCAGTCCAACACCGCTTCCAGCACTGCCTGGGGATTGCTCGCTTTCAGCGCCAAGCCCTCAGCCAGAGGCTGCGCTTCCTCTAATTGAAAGCCTTGTAATTCAATTGCCCGACCAATATTAAACGGTGTGCGCTTTTTATCTTGAATTAAATCGGAGGGTGTTGCCACTCCCAACAGAGCAAAAGTCACGCGACCATATTCATGGCAGGCGCGAATAAAGGCAAAAAAGTCGTCAGTGAAATCCAAGTTGAGTGTGCTATCAATTTCATCTAGAAAAATGACTATTTTTTGGCTGACTGAAGGAAGCAGCACCTGTTCGATAAACTCACTCAAGCGCTGTACGGGAGACAGATACTCGTGTTCGGGCAACCAAGTCTTTAAATTGAACCCTCCTTTATCTCCTCTTAGTAGGGACGGATAAAGGGGGCTTTCCTCCCTTGCCATGACGGGAGACATGGAAGTGAAACTTACTACCAGACGCCTAATCACCCCTGCATACCATTGATCTGGGGTTATATCATGGCTACCAATCTTCGTCAGATCAATCGCAGCACAGGCAATTCCTTCAGCTTTCAGCCTGTGCATTGTTCGCACCCGCAAGCTAGTCTTCCCCATCTGCCGGGAATTTAGGACATAACAAAATTCACCCGCCTTCAGCCCTTCATAAAGCTCAAAATCCGCCTGCCGCACTACATAGCTGGGAGCATCAAGTGGCAGATGCCCACCAACTTTATAGTTATAGGGTGGGTTTAGCTCTTTACTCATAGTGCCTCTGGTGTAGCAAACACGGTTTCCCTGATGACGAATGCCAGCGTTTGTCTTTATTGTGGCGTGAGTTACGTGTTAGCGGCGGTGAGTTCTAAGCTGTTGGACATTCAGGACTTACGCAGACACCATTGTTTTGCCCCCCCGTTCCCCCCAACCCAATACAAACTCACTAAAAAAAACACCAGGGTGACTAATATCCACTGGAGCCAAAAGCTGCATCCAATCTTCATTAGAACTTACCTTTGCTTTAAATTTTTGCTTGAGTGCGCTTCAGGTAAATCTGTGCCACGCGATCGCTTGGATTTTGCTGCAGACAATCTTTCAATTTTGCTGTTGCTTCAGTATAAGTTTACTGTTACTCTGCTCCAGCAAGCATTAATGACTGGATGATGTTATAAGCTTCGATCCAGGCTTGTTCAGTTTCAGCCGTCCAATTTTCCACTAAATGGTTTTTAAAAGCATAAATTAAGGCATCACCGATGATGGAATAATGTTCGGGTAAAACTCCATATTTAACATGAGCTGCACCCAACCCTTTTAAAAATATATCAGCTAATTTAGGATTGCGAGTTTTGGCTCTCCAGGAGTCAGGGTGATAAGTATTTTTAATAAAAGGAGTTGAGGC
>CBDTXL010000378.1:0-4965 GCA_965364435.1 uncultured bacterium | reverse complement strand
GAACCCGGAACTAATCGGTTAAAAGCCGAGTACTCTACCGTTGAGTTAGCGACCCAAAAAGTGAATGCTTAACGCACCGTTTCCTAGTTTAGCATAAATTAATAAAAATGTGGAGAATAACTCACAAAAATGTCACCGTCAGCCTGACAGACGTTTCACAACTGCCTCCAGGTGGTAACTGAGTTAGATGCTCTCCCGTATTGAGGGCATTACGAGGGGCACTCCAGGGTTCCAAGCAATAATAGTCTTTGCCCTTAACAGTCCAGAAAACCAGGGTGGAATAAAGGTCACTGTAACTGAGTGTGACTTTTAAGCGGCGTCCCCTATCGGTAACACTCGCCGCATTGCCACTCAACTGCCGAAAGGCAACATCAATTTCATCGCGGCTCAAATCAAAGGTGCCGGGGAAGGGATGGACTTCTTTCGTAATCTGATCCTGGTACTGGGAGGCTGGAATCTCAAACTCAAGTTGGCTCTTGTCAGAGGTAAAGAAGTAGGGATGCAAACCTGTAGAAAATGGCATCGCCGAGCTTGAATGATTCGTGTAGCGCTGCTGAATCTCTAGAGTATTACCCTTGAGCTGGTAGGTGAAGGCGATCTGGAAGTCGAAGGGGTAAACAGCGCGAGTCTGGTCGTTACTGTTGAGGACGAGGGTGAGACCAACGAGGTAGTTGGTTATCCTCTCTGTGACTTCCCATGACAAGTCACGGGCAAAGCCGTGCTGTTTGAGTGCGTAATGTTCCCCGTTGTGAGTGTAGGTGTTATCAGGTAAGTTACCGCAGATGGGAAAGAGGATGGGGATGCCGCCCCGGACACTCAACGTAGGGTCACTAAAGCGTTCAGCGTCAAGGTAGAGAATGTCATGACTTTGGAGACTCCAGCTTGTAATGATGCCACCGCGCTCAGGAACGACTTCCAGTCGAGACTGAGCCTCTTGGTCAGTGAGAATGTAGGTTTCGTATTGCTGCTGCTTGAGTGCGATCGCAAACACAGGCGTTTTTCCTCCTCGAAGAGCTGCTGTTGGTCAGCCGCACCAGAACTTTAACAAACTCTTATTTGAAAACCCCTCTCAGGTTCACCAACCCTTAACAGCCAAATTCTTATGCTGTTGTTTGAGAGCAATCTTTTATTTTAGGACGAAGGTTCATACTCCACAAGCACCACCGCTCTTAAAAACAACCTGCGTATCCCGCAACTTCAGCTTTTTGTGACCCATATCACGGCAAAAAGTGTTGTAAATCACAAGAATTTATTGACCTAAATCAGTTTCCAGATGCGAGAAATGTTCGATATTATTAACATCCCCATACAAAGACGCTCTGGTTTCATGATTCGCACACTTGTACAATCAGCTTTTAGAACAGGTTGCCTTAGTGTGGCTTCTGAGGGTCTAATCCGTCAGGTACTTGAAATGAAGGGCTACGAGGCATCAGATCTAGAGGCTTTGACAGTTCTGTATGAGGCGGTTAACTCAGGGAAAATCGAGCGAGAGGCTCGTGGAAGTAGCGTTATGACGTTAATGCCTCACGGTCGTTAAGGCTGGTTTCCCTGCATTGGAAGTTGCTCGTGTTCCAGTAACCGCCCTGCTGGCAAATTGCAAGACCGCCTTTTTAAGATTGCCCGTAGACAATACCGAATCGCTAGATAACCAGAGTGCCATGTAGTTTGTTGCAGCTCCATGAGGAATCAGGAGCTAGGGAATCCTGTCAATTAAAATCAGAAGTTCGCACCCTTGCGCTAAGCAGATAAAGCAAGGAGTATGTCACAATAGCAATGTCTGCCACTTCAGACACTCAAATACCCTATAGTCAGCCAGGGTTTTTTCCTGGAAAGAAGTGCGCTAGTTGCAATGGCGGAATTCATTTGTGCCTTCGCTTACATCGGCTCCCTGCCGAGGCTAATTTACCAACAATCCCCCATCTGCTCGCAGGGCAAATTGCTCTCCACCATTGCCTTGTTCCGAGTTATATTGACTGCTTACACCCTTGAATGAGGATAGTCATTGATTGCTTTCGACTGTTGAAGGTACTTTGAAGTCACTCTCAAAATTGCCGTTGGATGCAAGCTAAACTTTTAAGCATTGAAAGGGAAATATCATGGAGGAATCTCACCTTTGACAAGGGAGAATTTCACAAATTTGACCTCACGTCAGGTTCCCAGGGAAGCTGTCTTCCTAGAAAAGGAACCGCTTGCTTCACAAGTATTGAAAGAGTTTTTGCTCAGGAGAAGCCAAATATGCTACACCGCAAGATTTATCAACTCTGTTGCGATGGTCGTGAGGTCTGTGTTTTCTTGCGGGATCAGCAGCGTTGGATTGAACGCGCTCGCATTGTCGATATAGAAGGAGATTTAGTTACAATCCGTTACGAAACGGAGGAAGAAGATGAACTTAGTTCCTGGGAAGAAATGGTTCGCCTGGAAAGCATTGGCTCTGTAACCCAGAAACTGGCTTCTGTACCCAGAGGGAATTTTGAACCCTTGGTTTCTGACGACTGTCCGGAAGCTGAACAAATTCACCCACGTTCCCAAGATTCAAATACAGATTAGTCATACTCTGCACGGACATAATCTATTCGTTAAGGCTGGGAATGGGGAATGGGGAGAAAGAACCTGGCTTTTCCCAATTCCCAACCACCAGAGAAAGCTCACTTTGTCCCTGCGTGGAGTATGGCAAATTCACTGCAATCGCCACGCCAGCCCATAGACTGGCTTTCTTGATGAATAGACGGGAAAAATCGGAGGTTCAACACCCCCGATTTTTATAAGTATGCACAGGGGACAGCGTTGGAGGAGCGTCACTTGAGGAACTGCTCAATTTTCTAGTGGGGGTTCGGCAGGTTCAAAGACGGGACAGTACCCATCTGGTGTCACCTTAAAGCCATATAGAGGAGAAGCTGTATTCCAGCATCGCTGCCCTCGTTGGTGGCGGCAGTTGCCACAGCAGTCGATGTTCGTTGGTATCCTGGCATTGCTACCTTGGCTGAGCAGTTCACGTTGGGACAATCCCCGCAACACCAGTTCTTCCCCCTGCCATCGAGCTTCTACCAGACCAGTATCAGCAAAATCTTGCCAGCGAGGGTCAGCAGCGATCGCTTCCGGGAGAGTGATCGTTACAACAGTTCCCAGTTCATTTAACTCACCTTCGTAGTTTGTTTCCGTTGGCGCCGCTGGTTGGATAAACGTCTCGCCAATCGGCAGTTCTACCAGGGTTCCGGTCGCTGGGGAATGGAGCTGGTAGCGATTTTGCAACTCTTCTAAACCCGTAAGATCAGCCAGGTACGTTGGGGAGCCGTGGACAAAAATGACGTGCTGAGGGCGGAGATTATGAATCAACTGAGTAGTTCCCAGGCGATCGCTATGTTGGGCAAGGAGATAGGTTTCGCCCTCAGTAACTCCAGAGTCGTCAGTTCTGGAAGGATATTTGAGTCGTTCCGGTTGTAACACCACTGGAGAAGCAAAGTCTGGGTGGAAGTATTGGCTCAAGTCAATCGTATCGTCGGTGAGGACGATACAGGGAGACTGACAGATAGAACGTCGCTGCTGGTCATCCAAGCGGCGTACACGAGGACGCACCCGTTCATCCCAAAATAGCGGTTGATGTCGGGCAAAGTTTTGGACTGATGTTGGGAAGTGAGGCAGGAGTTCCAAGTAGGCATCACAACCGGCGGCAACACTGCCATCGACCCAAATATCGAGGTTGCGACCCGTGAAATGGTGATGACTCCGCAGGAGCATGAGAATTTCTTGACCTAGACCAAAGGTAGGCACTGGCAGCAGGACTGAGTGTTGGTTTGCGATCGCCTGATCGATACGCTCCACTAGCTGATTTTCCTGTTGGCGTCGGTGAGGATGTCGAGCTGTGCCGTAACTACCTTCCACAATTAGCACATCTAGATGCGTACCCCGTAAGGCTTCAATAGACAATCCCTCCACCAGCCGCGAGTTAGACAGGAAAAAGTCGCCAGTATAAAGCAACCGATAAGTTCGCTGGGGAGCCGTGTAAGTAAGCAACAGAGCCGCTGCCCCAGGCAGGTGACCAGCCGGAAACAATTGGGCAGTCAGCCCATCGCGAAATTCAATAGGCGATCGCCAAGGTAACGCATGACAGAATTTTGGGATCTCCTCAGGCGGCAACTGCGACCAGTTCAGCGGCAACAATTGAGTTGTCACCTCACTGGCGTAGACTGGCAACTGCGGGAAAGCTTGGTGGAGAGCCAGCAACCCTTGAGCATGATCGCTATGGGCGTGACTGCACAGTACCAAATCTGCCGGGGAATTCGCTTCTGCTTCTAGGGGCGAAATGTCAGCTAACCCACAGTCTAGGAGGATACGGTGTGGGCCCATCTGCACCAGCAAACAAACTCCTTCCGCGCCATGACCGACTCCATAGGGGAAACAAGCTAAGCGATCATCCTCCGGATAGGATGCCAGTGGGCGTTGATTGCTCATGAACTGTTACAGATTAGCTACTAACAATCAGCCATTAGCGCTCATCCGCTGGCTTGTCGTCCGTTACCAGGTATCAAGTTACTTCTGACTATAGACGGCTGAGGGCAAAGCGATCTATGGGCTGACAGTTGAGCTAGATCGGCAATCTTAGTGGGCAGAACCGTTACCGTGATAGTTGTCTGAATCGTAAAATCCGTTCTTAGTGCCAAAAACGAGGGACAAAACCGTAAAAGCAACTGTTAACACCACTAAAACCAGTTTGACATCCATTTATTTACTAACCTCAACGGGGGATTTAATTACATTGAATGAATAATCTGCACCGATCTGCTCAAATTGTAGAACCGAATTGGCTTGCCCGTCCATCTACCGAGGTCGCACCTGACCTAGTGGGTTGCACATTGGTGCGCCAGCTAAGCGAGGGAAACATCCTGCGGGGAATGATTGTGGAAACCGAAGCCTATGGTCCTGGGGACCCAGCCTGCCATGCTTATCGCCGTCGGACACAACGCAACT
>CBDTXL010000377.1:0-4987 GCA_965364435.1 uncultured bacterium | reverse complement strand
TAAGCGTCGAATTTCCTCAATACTCAATCCTGTCATTTGACTAACAGCTTCTTCACCTAATGTGTCAAGCAGTCGCTTGGCAATTTCGAGTTTCGCTTCTAAAGCCCCTTCTTCTCTGCCTTCTTCCCTACCTTCTTCCCTAGCTTCTTGCTTAGCTTGTTCCGTAGCTTCTTTCAAACCTTCTCTGACACCCCTTATAATTGCATTGCGTTGGTCTTGTATAAAGATTTCTCGCTTCTCCAAGTCTTCTAACTCTTCAGGAGTCAGGTTGGCTTCACTGGCAATTTCAAAAGCTTGCCGAATTTCGGGTACAATCCCCATTATCTCTGGTACTGTTCTTAAACTCCTGGCACTTTTCATAAAATATATCCACTTATCCGTCACTGTCTCTAACTCATCCAACTCCTTCTTAAACTTCGGTAACTCAACAAATACAAACTCAAGATCTTCAATTGGATAATCGAATAGCTCATCCTTCTCTTTCAAGACAAAGCGTGAACTGACATTTTGCCGAGTTTTAAACATTTCAAAGTCTGTAATCGTCAAAGCAATCACCGGATTTAAACTCGTGTAGCCTTGCCCTTTCTGGAGTTGAATCGAATACGCTTTGGCAGCATTGTACAAAATCCGCTTCTCAAACCCTTCTACATTCAGTACCTGCATTTCAATAATCACAGTTTTATTCCCAGTTATCCTGGCTTTGACATCTAAGTAAGTATCTTTGATGCCAAGAATTCTCGGAACCTGATAGGGGTCAAGGATTTCTAAATCTTCTATGATGGGATTTCCCTTATAAAGGAGGGCATTTAAGAAGCTTATAAGAATGTGCTTACTTTGCTCTGAACCAAAGATTTTCTTGAAGGCGAAATCTGTCTTGGGATTAATGAAAACCATAATTACTTTAGGAACACCCCTACAGCCGATCGCTACCACGATATTAGCCCCAAAACAAATAGGGTGGGCAATGCCCACCCTACTAATGACCTATCTATGAGAGCTAGAATATTAGCCCAGCAGTGCCTTAGCCTTCGCTACCACGTTATCAACGGTGTAGCCAAACTTTTCTAGAGCAACGTTACCCGGAGCAGAAACACCAAAGCGATCGATGCTAATCATTGCCCCTTCGTTGCCGAGGTAACGGCACCAGCCGAAGCTAGAAGCAGCTTCCACAACTAAACGCTTGGTAACAGCCTTAGGCAACACTGATTCCCGATAGGCTTCATCCTGTTCGTCGAACAGTTCCCAACAAGGCATGGAGACGACGCGGACTTTCTTGCCTTCAGCCTGAAGTTTTTGGGCAGCATCAACACAGAGGTGCAATTCACCACCTGTACCGATAAGGATGATGTCAGGTGTGCCCTCGCTATCGGAGAGGATGTAGGCACCCTTGGCAACGTTGTCAATGGTGCTACCAGCCAACTGCGGTAGGTTTTGCCGTGAGAATGCCATCAGGGTAGGGCGGTTTTCACTAGCAGCTTTGATGGCGACTTTGTAAGCACCAGAGGTTTCATTGCCGTCAGCAGGACGGATGACCAACAGGTTGGGAATTGCCCGCAGGGAAGCGATCGTTTCAACGGGTTGGTGCGTCGGACCATCTTCGCCCAAAGCAACGGAGTCGTGAGTCATGACGTAAATGACTCCGGCTTGCGACAATGCCGACAGGCGAATTGCTGCCCGCATATAGTCGGCAAATACCAAGAAGGTGGCACAGTAGGGAATCAGTCCAGAACCGTGCAGGGCAATTCCGTTACAAATAGAACCCATGCCATGCTCACGCACACCGAAACGCAGGTTGCGATTGGCGTACTGCCCTTTTTGGAAGTCACCAAATCCCTTGAGTAAGGTGTAGTTGGAGTGGGTAAGGTCAGCGGAACCCCCAATCAGTTCTGGCAATACGGGAGCCAAAGCATTTAAGGTGATTTCGGAAGTCTTACGAGTCGCTAATGCCTTGTCTTCTGGCTTGTAGCTAGGCAGAGCATCTTCCCATCCCTCTGGGAGTTTGTTGCTTGTGAACCGTTCAAATTCAGCGGCTTCTTGGGAATACTTGGCTTGGTAGTCAGCCCAGGCTTTGTTCCATTCAGCTTCTAGATCTGCTCCGCGATCGACGGCTTTGCGGAAGTGCTTGAGGGCATCTTCTGGCACT
Organism: uncultured bacterium; assembly: GCA_965364435.1. Lineage (GTDB taxonomy): Bacteria > Cyanobacteriota > Cyanobacteriia > Cyanobacteriales > Coleofasciculaceae > CBDTXL01. Next base: position 2,844 of record CBDTXL010000377.1, on the reverse strand, counting down.
TCAAATTCTGGGTATTCCCAACCCAGTTTATCGCGGGTGGCTTTAACTTCGTCCCCACCGAGGGCAGCACCGTGAACGTCCGCGGTGTTTGCTTTGTTGGGGGAGCCATAGCCAATGGTTGTTGTCACCTTGATGAGAGAAGGTTTGTCGGTAACAGCTTTTGCCGCGTCAATGGCTTTAGCGATCGCTTCCAAGTCGGTGTTGCCGTCTTCAACGTGCTGGACGTGCCAACCGTAGGCTTCAAACCGTTTACCTACATCTTCAGTAAAGGAGACATCTGTAGAGCCGTCGATAGAAATATGGTTGTCGTCATAGAGAGCAATTAGCTTGCCCAGTCCCAGGTGTCCAGCTAGAGAACAGGCTTCACCAGAAACGCCTTCCATGTTGCAGCCATCACCCAAGATTACATAGGTATAGTGGTCAACAATCTGGGCATCGGGTTTGTTAAACTTGGCAGCTAGGTGAGCTTCTGCCATTGCCAAACCCACACCATTCGCAATTCCTTGTCCCAGTGGTCCGGTGGTGACTTCAACGCCTAAAGTTTCAAAGTTTTCGGGGTGACCGGGGGTTTTTGAACCCCACTGCCGGAACTGTTTGATGTCGTCAATCGTCACACTATCGTAGCCAGTCAGGTGGAGCAGGGCATACTGCAACATGCAGCCGTGACCAGCAGATAGCACAAAGCGATCGCGGTTGAACCACTTGGGATTTTTCGGGTTATACCGCATAAAGCGGTCCCAAAGCACAAATGCCATCGGAGCCGCGCCCATTGGCAGCCCTGGATGACCAGACTTTGCCTTCTCTACCGCGTCAATTGCTAGAAAGCGGATGGAGTTTATGCACAGTTCTTCGAGAGATTGGGTTGCAACGGCCATGATTTCTGTTTAATGACTCTAGTGAACTAAGGTTTAACGCAAGACTTGTGTGAGTTAAAACAAGGGTGGCTTTTGGTCGCCCCAAGGCTATACCTCATCATCCCATCCTTCGGGATCGATGGGCAAGCGCCGGGGATAGGAGCTGGGAAAGTTAGAAGTATCAAGTGTGAAGGATAAAACTCAAATAAGGATTTCGTATCTGACTCTCACCTGATGAGAGTTTATCCTTGATCTTTCATCCTTTAAACTTCAGCCTTCTATCACCTGTATTTCTTGAATGCTAGCGTGACATTGTGACCGCCAAACCCAAAAGAGTTCGATAGCACCACTTCTAGCTTCTGATTGCGGCTGTGGTTGGGCACGTAATCAAGGTCACAAGCGGGGTCTGGCTTTGTCAAATTAATTGTCGGTGGAATTTGGTCATTTGCCACCGCCATCACAGAGGCGACCGCCTCAATGCCACCCGAACCACCCAACAGATGACCCGTCATCGATTTGGTTGAGCTAATTGCCACCTTGTAAGCGTACTCACCTAAAGCGTTTTTAATTGCCCCCGTTTCCGTCGCGTCGTTTACCTGTGTACTGGTGCCGTGGGCATTGATGTAGCTCACCTGCTCCGGAATCAAACCAGCGTCTTTGAGCGCCAACTGCATTGCTCTGGTTGCACCTTCTCCACTCGGCACCGGCGAGGTCATGTGATAGGCATCGCAGGTCATGCCGTAGCCTACGATTTCGGCATAAATCCGTGCCCCACGACTCAGAGCGTGTTCCAGTTCTTCCAGGAGGAGAATACCAGAGCCTTCGCCCATGACAAAGCCATCGCGATCGCTACTAAACGGACGACAGGCATGAACCGGGTCATCATTTCGCGTTGAAAGGGCACGTGCTGCCGAAAACCCGGCAACCGACAAGGGCGTCACGGCAGCTTCTGACCCCCCACAAATCATGGCTTGGGCATACCCCCGTTGAATTAGGCGAAAGGCATCCCCCACCGCATGAGCTCCTGCCGCACAGGCCGTCACTGTGCAGGAATTTGGTCCCTTGGCTCCGGTATGAATGGCGGTCAGACCAGCAGCCATGTTGGCAATCATCATCGGAATCATAAACGGGCTACACCGATCAGGACCGCGAGTTAGGTAGACCTCTTGCTGGTCTTCCAAGACTTTGAGACCGCCAACTCCGGTACCAATGATCACGCCCACCTGTTCTGCGTTCAGCTCGTTAATGACAAACTGCGCGTCAGCTAGAGCTTGTTTGCTAGCTGAAACGGCAAACTGGGCAAAACGGTCCATGCGCTTGGCTTCTTTACGATCCATGTAGTCGTGGGGGCTGAATCCCTTGACCTCACCGGCAATGCGGCAATCGTGCCTAGACGGGTCAAATAAGGTAATCGGACCAATACCATTGCGTCCGCTCAACAACCCTTCCCAATACTCAGCCAAAGTGTTGCCAATCGGTGTAATCGCGCCGAGACCTGTAACAACAACGCGTTTTTGTTCAATATTTGTCATGATGCCAGTACAACAGGGCTTACACACCCAGAACGCAGAACTTCCGGTGAAGACCGAACCTTTTTAAGCGGGAGCTTCTACTTTATTACTGATGTAGTCTACAGCCGCTTGGACAGTGGAAATTTGTTCAGCCGCCTCGTCTGGAATTTCGATATCGAACTCTTCTTCCAAAGCCATCACGAGTTCTACTGTATCCAGGGAATCGGCGTTTAGATCGCTGGCAAAGTTCGCTGGAGGCGTCACGTCACCGGGATCAACTTCCAGCTGTTCCACAACTATTTTTTTTACTCTCTCGAAAATCTCTTGGCTCATCAATATATTCCTCGTATTCCTCAACCCAGTCCTAGAACTGTTCAAGCAGTGTTACCTAGTTCTACGCATTTTTTCATCTTATCGGAAAGAGGGATCATCAAAACTCTCTTATGGTCGCTTCTGGAACTGGCACCCGATCCTCAGGT
>CBDTXL010000376.1:0-5016 GCA_965364435.1 uncultured bacterium | reverse complement strand
AAAACACCACAAATTTGTGGTATTACCTTGAACAGGTCAGCACTTTTTGACAAACTGGCGATCGCCTCATGTCTCAAAAAAATGAAACAACGGTTCTGGTCTTAGCTCTACTTATAACTGCTGCGTTATTGGGTGGCGGCTTTTGGTGGTTTACCCGTGGATCTGGCTTTAACCCTGGGGCATTAACTGGGGGAGGCAAGGACAACGCCCAAAACCCGCCCCAAACGACTCAAACGTCAAATCCGCCTAATCAATCAGTACCACCCAGCTCGTCTACCACTGCCCCCAGCACCACCTTTGCACCGCCCACGACTGTACCTAGAGGAACAACCGTGAGGATTGAAGGCTCTACCAGCATGGTGCAAATTAATCAAGCACTCAAAAACCGCTTTGAGCAGCAATTTTCTGGGACAACTGTTAATGCTCAAGCAGGGGGAACTGACAAAGGGATTCAGGCACTCCTGGCAGGGACTGTGGATCTCGCCGCCATCTCTCGCCCCCTCACCTCCCAAGAAACAGCTCAAGGGCTGGCAGCTGCTCCTATAACTAAGGATGCTATAGCGATCGTCATTGGGGACAAAAATCCTTTCCGCAAAGGATTAACTAGTGATCAAGTCGTGGGGATTTTCCAAGGGCAGATTACGAATTGGTCAGCCGTGGGAGGAGCAGCCGGAACAATCCAGGTGATCAATCGACCATCCAACAGCGGTACTCATCAGGCGTTTCGAGAAATGGTGCTAAGGGGAGGAAACTTTGGCACAACGCCCAATATCACAACGCTGCCGCAGGATGCCACCACACCCCTACTGCGAGCGTTAGGAACCAATGGTATTGGCTATGCCACTTATGCTCAGGTGGCAAACCAACAGACAGTACGGACAGTTGCGGTGGATGGCTTAACGCCAGAGGCCGCCAATTACCCCTATCAACGGATACTCTACTACGCTTACAAGCAACCTGCCAGCTCTCAGGTTCAAGCCTTTTTGGGCTATGTAGCCTCACCCCAAGGACAGCAAGCCATCTCTGCTCCTAAATAGCTTCCCAGTTGTTAAACTCGCAACAGAGAACTTGCCACACAGAGATTACTTAGCAAAGTTGTTTAAGGCGGTAACCCATACTGTGAACTGTTTCAATGAAGTCATCAGGAGCTCCTGCTGTCCTGAGCTTTTGGCGCAGACTTCTGATGTGAACTTTCACAGTATATTCTTCTGGTGGAGCTTCAAGTGACCAGACATGTTCAATAATCACACTGCGACTGAGGACGCGCCGACCATTTCGCAGCAGCAACTCCAAGAGGCTATACTCTTTAGGGGTTACATGCAGCGGCTTGTGTTCATAGTGTACTTCATAGGTGCTGGGGTCAAGGCACAGGCTGCCCCATTCCAGAATGGGTGGTGATGAACAGTTGCCTCGCCGTAACAAGGCTCGAATCCGAGCAAATAACTCTTGCAAATCAACAGGTTTGACGACATAATCATCTGCACCAGCATCCAACCCAGTGATTTTATCGGTGATTGTGTCACAGGCGGTGAGTAACAGGACAGGCATACGATAGCCATGCGATCGCAACCGCTGACAAAGCGTCACACCATCCAGTTCAGGGAGCATCACATCTAGCAACATCAAGTCATAATCAAGGACTTTGGCTTGATTCCACCCTGTTTCTCCATCAGTCACAACATCAACGACATAGCGTTGATCAGTGAGGGCTTCTGCTAGCGTCTCAGCAAGGCATACATCATCTTCAACTAGAAGAATCCTCATAGCAGAGAGTAGTGCGAAGACTATATAGTCTGCCGACGCAAAGGACAACATCCCTAAGTAGCCTTTGCGGAAGAAGGACTGCAAGAATCTTACCTCATATTGATCTCCCCTTTTAAGCAATCATTTGACCAAACAGAACGTTGGACAAAAAGAGTTGACAGCCGTGAGTTTTATCAGCTTTTTTTGTAAAGAAAGGTTACGAAAGCCGGACTAAGTTCCTCGGAGTTTTTCAAAATGTAACGTTTTGAGGATTTCTAGTTTCTTTCCGATTTCTTTACAGTTTACTTACCAATTTTTTTACTTCTAGAGTGTAACTTCCAATTCCAGGCGAGTTTTTAATAGCCTCTCCCCAGTTAAGACCTGAGTAATTTAGGAGAAATTGACCAAATGCTTGACGCTTTTTCCAGAGTTGTTGACCAAGCTGACAGAAAGGGTTCTTACCTCAGTGATGATGAGATTAATGGGTTGTCGGCTCTGGTTTCTGACAGCAATAAACGCTTAGATGTGGTTAACCGGCTGACCAGCAACGCTTCTAGTATTACGGCTAATGCTTATCGAGCCTTAGTTGCTGAACAGCCCCAAGTGTTTGGTCCAGGCGGAGCCTGCTTCCACAACCGCAACCAAGCCGCTTGCATTCGCGACTTGGGCTTTATTCTGCGTTATGTCACTTACTCAGTGCTAGCTGGCGATGCCAGCGTGATGGATGACCGTTGTCTGAATGGTCTGCGTGAAACTTACCAAGCTTTGGGGACTCCTGGTGCTACTGTCGCCTCCGGTATCCAAAAGATGAAAGACGCCGCGATCGCGATCGCCAATGACTCCAACGGGATTACCAAAGGAGATTGCAGCAACTTAATGTCTGAAGTAGCGGGCTACTTTGATCGGGCTGCCGCTGCTGTTGCCTAACCCGTTCTAACCCATTCTGGAGGCGGAGTAATCAGGGTTAAGTTCTCGCCCGCCCTACGCACGGCTACGAACATCAAAATTCAAAACTTATCAAACCCTTAAGGAGATAAAAAGCATCATGAAAACCCCCCTCACTGAGGCAATTACAGCAGCCGACACTCGCGGAGCCTACCTAAGTAATACCGAAGTGCAAGCGGTATTTGGTCGCTTCAACCGTGCCAAGGCTGGACTAGAAGCTGCCAAGGCATTTGCTAGCAATGGCCAAAAATGGTCTGAGGCTGCCGCCAATCACGTCTATCAAAAATTCCCTTACACCACCCAGATGCAAGGGCCACAATACGCCTCGACTCAAGAAGGCAAAAACAAGTGTGTGCGCGATATCGACCACTATCTACGCACCATCAGCTACTGCTGTGTTGTGGGTGGTACTGGTCCCCTGGATGAATACGTGGTGGCGGGCTTAAGCGAGTTAAACTCTGCCCTAGGTCTATCTCCCAGCTGGTACGTGGCAGCCCTAGAGTTTGTCCGCGACAATCATGGTCTCTCCGGTGACGTGGCGGGTGAAGCCAACATCTACCTCAACTACGCTATTAATGCTTTGAGTTAGTTGTCATTGTTAATAGCTAATGGCTAATTGTTGAAGAACTCTTTGCCATTAGCTATTAGCGATTAGCCATTAGCAAAAAAACAAAATTTTTTCAATGGAGCCTAAAACATGAGTCTTTTAAGTGAAGAGCGCTTAGGCATTAGAGGGGCAGTTGGCAGAAAAGTCGAACTTCGCCGCAATTGGAACGAGGATGATCTGCAACAGGTGTTCCGGGCTGCCTACGAACACGTATTTGGGCGAGAAAGGGTCTATGTCAGTGGTGTATTCGCCAGTGCTGAAGCGTTGTTACGCAATGGCAATATCAATGTAAGGCAATTTGTTCAAATCTTAGCGACTTCTGAATTTTACAAAGAGCGCTTTTTTTACAAAAACCCTCAGGTTCGTTTTATCGAGCTGAACTACAAGCATCTACTGGGGCGTGTTCCCTACGACCAGTCAGAAATTGCCTACCACGTAGATCTATATGCCTCTAAGGGCTACGACGCTGAGATTGAGTCCTATATCTATAGCCCAGAGTACGACACTGCCTTTGGCGATAATGTTGTTCCCTATTATCGGGGATTTCAATCCATACCAGGGATGAAAACCGTTGGGTTTAACCGCCTGTTCTCGGTTTATCGAGGCAATGGCAACAGTGATAACGCCCAGTATGGCGGCAAAAAATCCCGGTTAGAGATGCGAGTGGCAATGAATTTGCCCAACTCGGTTATTCGACCCTCATTGTCACTCACTAGAATAGGGGATGCAAGCGGAGCAGCAACGTTACGCAACTCACCAACACGAGGAGATAGTCGGGTGTACTTGGTAGAAGCCATTGTGGGCGGAGTTGGTACTAAAGTAGCAGTGCGTCGCAGTCGGCAGGTCTACTCGGTGCCGTTTGAGCAGCTTTCTGACAGATTCCAGGAAATTCACAAGCGGGGCGGCAAGATCGTCAGCGTTACACCGACTTAACTCCTTGACTCCATTAGAAAAATCATGCTGATGACGAGTGCAGCTTCCTCTACTGAACCCATCCTTTCTCCTTCGTCAGCGATCGCTGCTTTAGCCGGAGACGATAATCAAATCCGTTATTACGCTGCCTGGTGGCTAGGGAAAAACCAGGTCCAGGAAGCTTGTACGGCACTCGGCGATGCTCTGCGGGATGAACGGTACCGTACTGAACAGGGGGGATATCCCCTGCGTCGTCAAGCGGCTCGTGCGTTGGGTCAGCTAAAAAATTCTCAAGCAGTGCCCGCATTGCTTGAGGCATTAAGCTGTACACAGGATTTACGCCTGCGGGAAGCCGTTGTGCAAGCGCTTGCTGCTATTGGCGATGCTAGAGCGGTTCCTGCTTTGCTCGATCTATTACAGTCGAGCGATGAGCAACCCTATGAAGTCCTGATTGAAGCCCTGGGTACATTGCAAGCTTGGGAGGCTCGTCCACTGGTCGAGCCTTTTCTTCTCCATTCGTCTGAGCGGGTTCAATGTGCAGCAGCACGATATCTTTATCTTTTGACCCAAAAGCCTCAGTACATTGAACGGATTGTCCAAAATCTCAGCCATGAGAATATGTATTTGCGCTGGGCTGCCGCCTTTGACCTCGGTGCGATTGGGCATCTCCAAGCCGCCCAAGCAATTATGGGAGCCAAGATTGGCAACAGTCTAAAGCTGTTGAACCTGAAGCGCATCTTAGAAGCCGTGCTGGAAGATAAGCACGCCGAAGAGATAGACAGATGGAAAAAGTCTCAGGTACTGCTCAA
>CBDTXL010000375.1:0-5028 GCA_965364435.1 uncultured bacterium | reverse complement strand
GTATTACTTGTTCTTCGTCTGCGCTTTTGCCTGTTCCATCGCAATTTCTTTCAACGCCTGATAGGAGTTGATATTAGAAGCCCCCTCAATTGCCTTGACTGCCAAATCCTGAACTTGCTTGAGTGCCCCATCCAATTGCTTCGAGAGGTTATGAATCCGCGCTTCCTGATTCTGGATTGTCTGCTCCAACGATTGGATTCTCAGCTCATAGTTGCGTTTTTGTCCTTCTAAATCCTTGCTCTGCAAGTCTTCCTGCACAGATACCTGCTTCCTTGCAATTGCTTCGCCCTCGGCTTTAGCCTTTTTAATCGCGGCTTCCTTGTCCTTCTCGAAGGCTTCCACCTTAGCTTTCAACTCTTCAAACTTCTTCTCCCGTTGTGCGATCGCTTTTTCTCGCTCATCCCACTGCTTCTCTTGCGCTTGCTTGGTGTCTTCCAGTTCCTTATACAAGCGTTTTTGAGTCTGCTCGTATTGGTCATTATCTAAGCCGCGTCGCAGTGCCAAATCATATTCATACTCTTGAACATCGCGCTGGCGTACTTTGCTCTGCTGTTCGTTTCGTTCCTTAATTGAGCGCTTGTACTCCTCTTGCTCTTTTTCCCAACCTTGCCTCAATTCCTGATTTTCTTGCTCCAACGCTTCCCGGCGTTGACCAATTTCTTCCTCAAACGCCTTTGAATTATCTTCGTAAGTTTGGATTAAAGTATCCAGCGTATCGTCTTGAATTTCTAAGAGAGCATGTAAGTCTTTAAGTTGTTGCGTTTCCTCTGTCACAGACTGCCGCAGTTCTTCCAGCTTCGCCGCTTCCGAAGTCAATTTCTCCGATAAATCACTAACCGCACTACCAAACCCCAATTGCAGCTTAACTAGGCTGTCAATCGTATAGCTCATTTTGTCTTTAACAGTTTGCGGCTGATTCATGGCTGTTCCTTGGGGTTGAGACTGTTTATCAGGAGCGACGGGAGGCTTATCTTTTTGTTCTTTCTGAAGCTGCTTGATTTGTGTCTCTAATGCTTTCTTCTCTTCCTGCAACTGAGAATACCCCTCTAGAAGCTCCGCTTTGGTATTTTTTTCAGTCAGTTTTCTCGCCATGCAAAGAACCTCCGATTTACTGATGATGGATTGAAGGGTTGAAGGTTTTAATGTTGAAGGTTGAAGGTTAAAAGTTAAAGCTAATCTGAGTCGGTTAAGCTACAACTGGCTAACGTTAAACCTGTCAACTTTCAACTCTTTATTTGACCTGCTCTTTAGAATTGGAATTGGCAGAACTCTCAAACGCCTTCATGGCTAAGGATTGCGCCTGTTTCATCGTCTCTTGCAGCTGAGCCGAGAGGTTTTCGATTTGTTCGACTTGTTTTTGAATGGTTTGCTCTAGGGACTGAATCTTAAAGTCATAACCCTGTTTCGTGGATTCCCACTCTTTCTTCACTAATTCAGCTTTCACCTTCGCATCTTGGTGAATGTCTTTAATTGCCTCTTCTCTCGCCTTCTTCACCGCCTCATCTATCTCCGTGGGGAAGGCTTCAACTTTTTGTTGATACTCTTCTAGCAAAGGTTGACGCTCTGTGAGGATTTTTTCGCGCTCAGCCCATTGGTTATCTTTGTCTTGATTCGCTTCTAGCAATTCTCTTTCTTGAGTGCGTTTTAGCTCCTCGTACTCATCCGTTTCTACTTTGCGTTTGCGCTCTAATTCGTATGCATAGTCAGCTGCTTTCCGCTGCCGTTCTTTAATTAAGAGTTCATTTTGCTCTTGAACCGTATTCTCAAAATCTTCCTGCTCTTTCTCCCAATATTTCCGCTTTTCAGCCCTATCTTTTTCTATGGCTTCTCGCTGATTGGCGGCATTTTGCTCCAGCGTCTTGAGCTTTTCCTGATGTTCTTGAGTGAGAAGGTGTAGGGCATCGGCAACCACTCGAACTTGCTGAAGCTCCTGCAAGTGCTGAGTTTCAACGCTGATGGCACGATTCAGCTCATCTAATTTGGATGCTTCTTTGGCTAATTTTTCAGAGAGTCCATTGACAATGTTACCAAACTCAAGTTGTAAATCTGCGAGTCCTTTGACAATTCCATCGATGGTATAAGTTGAAGCAACTTCTAAAATTTGCTTGTTCTTCTCTTTTCCTGCTTCCTCTTCTTTTGTAGCGATTCTTGAGTCAATTCTTTTTCGGTCAGTAAGGATTTGCTGAAAGGCTGTGGAAATCAGTTCTTTGCTATCTTTGGTTGCAACCACAATGGTTCTCCTTACACAATATTTAACTCAAGAAGGAGCAATACAGCTGCTCTCTAAATTTGGGTATTTCATTCCTAAAAGCTAACGCTTTGAAGAGGAATTTTTTACGCTGATTATCTCTGTTTAACTACACTATACTTTGCCCGGATTCGGGACGTTGGCTTGTCTTTTCAAGCCAGAATTTGAACGAACGTTCCCCGGTGGATTTCTCACAACAGGGTATTCGGAGTCACCTAAAACATTATTTTTAGGATAGAACAAATGTTCTACTGTAATATACTCAACCACAAGGGCGATCGTCAAGATTGTAGAGCTCGCTAGCCAGAATCTTGGCTGATACCAAGTTGCATTCATACGTAGCACATTCATTTTCTCCGCGTCTAGACCTCTTGCAAAAGTCGATCAATCCTATCAAACCTATCTGTGTTTATCTGTGTCCATCTGTGGTTAAAAATCCTTGCATCAGCACTTTTGCAAGAGGTCTATTGGTTAACGTATAAGGGTGCAGCTCTCAGCGCTCAATTGCAGGTTGTTCAGCCTAATTTCCGGCGATGAGTTCGCCTATTCCTCAAAACCGTTGACCCAGACCAAACTGGAGTCGGCTGTCACCTTTGTCAGTGAAGCCGTAGTCGGCTCGAATGACGCCAACAGGTGAGTCTACCCGTAAGCCAGCACCATAACCAAATCCCGTTCCTGGCTTACCGCGTACTACTCCAGGCTCTCCCGGCACAGTACCAGCAGAGCCTAAGTCAGAGCCAAAGTCAGCAAACACGACAGCGCCCACCGGGTTGAAGATGGGGACACGATACTCAGCGGATGCCAACACATAGCTGCGACCACTTCCAACTTCTCCAGTCCCATAACCCCGCACAGAATTCATCCCACCGAGGTTAAAGGCTCGGTAAGGCGGCAGGTCGCCAATTGTTGTGCCACCCTGGACATTAAACGCCAGTACTTGTGGATCTTTTGTGCCCAACAAATTGACTGCTGTGTATTGAGAGTAGTTTGCCCGAATCTGGTTCATCAAAATATTGCCACTACCCACCGGCACGGACTGTTCTGTGCTGAAACTGAGGATGGAACCTTGGGTGGGATTAACCGGATTGTTGCGCTGGTCTCTAGTGATTCCGGCAGATAAGGAAACCAAGTCGTCAACGCCAGTGCCACTGAAGGAGAGGGGATTGCCCAGTGCATCCACTGGGGTAATATTGCCATTGCGATCGCGGATGCTAGTGCGGCTGTAGTTCAAGCCCACCGACCCATTCCACTCACCCACGGGTTTGGTCAACGTGACGCCGCCGCCAAACTGTCCTTCGCGGGGTTGGTCGTAATTCCCTGCCTCAGTACTATCAGCGAAATTATCATCGAAGGTCTGGGATATGGTTCGACGCCGAAAAGCATTGACGCTGTATCCCGGCATATCTGGGTTGCTGACGCGGTAAGGGCTAGTGTAATTGCCGTCAAACTGGACATCGTTGCGACCTACCTGGAGATTGACTCCTACCTGCTGGTTGATGCCGCCAAAATTCTGGTCTTTGTAGTTAATTGTGCCGAAAAGACCAGTGTCAGCGCTGTAGCCCCCACCCACATTGACGCCACGGGCAAGTCGTTCGATGAGGTCGTAGGTAACATCAACGTTTCTGGCATCGCCATTCAGGGAGATATTAGCGTTGTCAAATAGTCCTAACTTATACAGTTGCTGCAAGTCCTGCCGCGCTACATCCACACGGAACACTTCACCGGATTTGAGTTTCAACTCCCGTTTAATGAAATCTTCCTTGGTACGCCCCTGAGTTGGCTTACCGTCTTTATCAAGGAAGCGGACATTGATGTCGCCAACGACACCCTCAGCCACCTCAACCGTGACAACGCCATTGCTCATTGGCTTGGCTGCTAATACCTGTGCCAATACATAACCGTTGTCCTTATACCATTGGCCCAGCTGTTGGATACCCTGGCGAAGCGCAGTGGGGCTAATGGGCTGTCCCAGTTGAGATTTGAACAAGTCATTGGCAACCGTTGGGGTGAGAACTTGGTTCCCGGAGAGTTGAAGCGATCGCACGACTACCGGCTGCACCTGATAGACTATTTTCAACCCATCTCGGTTTTGAGAGCTACTCACACGGGCATCGGCAAAGAAACCCGTGTTTAAAATTGCCGCGACATCGTTGTCCAGCTGACTTTGAGAGGTTGAACCGCCGGAACGAGTGCGAATTGTTTTCAAGACAATTTGCTGCAATTCCTCGTTAGCACCCTTGATCTGAAGATCTGTGGCGGTCAGTGCTAAATCATTGGTATTGCTAGACCTAGCAGGCGTCCGGGTTGATGGGGTAAGTGCGTTGGTATTGATAGATTGGGCGGCTGTCCCAGATGACTGATTTGTAGAGCTAATGGGCGTTCTTGCTGATTGGGGCAATTCTGACGTTGTGGGAACTACCACATTGTTACTATTGGTAGATCTGGTAGGTGCTTGGGTTGACTGGGCAAACTCTCGCCCTGCTGCAACTTCGGGTGGAGCGATCGCCGCAGATGACTGTGGTGTTGGGGACGCATCAACGGGAATTACATAGTTGCTAGCTGCCGGTTTCGGGGTTGAAGTCGTAGAGTCTGGACTGGCGATCGCCTGGTGGGTTAACTCCCCAGCCGCGAGGACTGCTAATGTGGAAATTGCAACAGCTCTATTTAGCATATAAAGTAGCCTCATCGCTAGTCAGTTTCGTTAAAAATTGCTTGGCTTTGTTTAACGTGACCAAGGCGGTCATAGTCAGGTTCCAGAGGCTGTGCCACATCTACATCTG
>CBDTXL010000374.1:0-5038 GCA_965364435.1 uncultured bacterium | reverse complement strand
CCATTAGCCATTAGCCATTAGCCATTAGCCATTACCCATTAGCCATTAGCCATTACCCATTACCCATTACCCATTACCCATTAGCCAGCTATTTGCAATCTGTATTGCTCGCTTCAACACGACGCAACTGCACGCGATGATCATCACCACCGCTCACCATAAGGATATTTTCCCCCTCTACGCTCAGGGCAACATCGTTGAGTTTTGTGGAAAACTTAGCAATTTCTCTGAGTCTTTTGGAAAACTTAGCAATTTCTCTGCCATTGCGGAATGCGGAGTGACGCCTGCCTTCACTAGTCAGATGCCAAAGCATCTCCCGCCCGTCATCCCCTGCACTCGCTAAGTAGCAACCATCTTTGCTCAGGTTAACTGAACGAACGGGTTTTCCGCCGTGACCCATAGACCATTCATCAAGAATTTCACATTTCACATCGTTAACCAGGCATTCACGCATATCCCATAGGGTGATGTATCCCTGAGTATCAGCTGTTGCCATCAGATTAGGCTTGTCAGCAGCAACGGCTATGCTCTGGATGTAGTCATCCTTACTCCCTTCCCGGTACGGCACACGGCGGATCTTGTTTGAAGCCAAGTTCCAAACCACCAATTTGTTAAACCGCCCCCCAATCGCGAGGTTTCTATCTCCTTTTCCCACAACTGCCAGGTCATAAACCGCGAAGTCTGATTTCAGAGTGAGAAGAGGTTGTTTGCTACCGATGGTCTTGTCTGACAGGTCGCGTTCGATGTCCCACGCCAGGACTAAACCACTACCGTGGCTGCTGAATAGGTAGCGCGAGTCTTTGGTGAACGCCAAGTCCATGACCCGGTCATCTTTCTGGGAGTAGAAGGACTCTACAGGTTTTTTACGATCGCCCAATACATCCCACAATTGAATCTCTCCATTCTCCAAGCCTGCGGCAACCAGATCGTTATCTACGGGTCTATAGCGGATGACGCGCACAGCTTTACCCGGCTTGGCAAACACGCCAGTTGGTTCCAGGCGGTTACCTTTAACGCTCCAACTACGGATGGTTTGGTCAGCAGAACCGCTGATTACCCGGTCGGCTATTCCATTGAAGCGCACGGAGGCAACCTCCTTTGTGTGCCCCTGCGATCGAGGGCCTAGAAGAAACCAGAGTAAGAGCAGCAGCAGAAGTCCTGCCGCAGCCTGTAACCATAAGGGGAAGACAGGCAGGACACGCAGTTCAATGGTTTGGGTATCATTTCGTAGATCCAAGCGCTGATCTGACAAAACAGCGGTCACTTCCAAGAGCAGTTTCTGTGGGATGCCCCACTTGCGTCGTGGCTTGCTGGCTACCAAGAGGGCTGTGCTAGTCTCGCCCGGTTTGAGGTCTGTCTCGGTCGGAATAACGTCTAACGTGTATTTTTCTTTGTTTTTTCCCTGGAGTTGAACACTGACTGAGGAGTCTAAATTGCTAGCATTCTCGAATTGGAGTTCATAGGTTGCGGGGTCAGCTTGGCGGGTTAGCAACCAGCCTCCTTTCGGGGGGATTGTCTGCTTCTGTGGGGTGCAACTAAACTCCACAAAACCCGTGGGAAGAACCTCAAGTGTTCCTTGATCACTAGCAGGTAGTCCGTTGTGATGAGTTGCCTCAATTGTGAAAGGGTAGATCTGACAGGGGGCTTGGCTGATAACCTCTGGGGGTTGGCAGGAGAAAGTTACCTCTGTTTGTTCCCCAGGCTCTAATCGGAACCGTTGTGCGGCACCATCAATCAACCAGGACGGCTCTATCCCCAAAAACCTTAGCTCTACATCAATGGACTGTTGATTGGGGTTGTTTACGCGGACAGGCACTTCCACCAGTTCTCCGGGAGCGACCTGGAATTTTCGTACAGGCAGGTCTAGCTTCAACGGTTTAGAGGCTGTCCCTTCTTGAACAACTAGACGCAGGACTTGTCTATCCTCATCCCGCAGTTCCAGTGAGAAGATACGGACGGTGAGGTTCATGATACCGACAAAGCCCGGTACTGGTGTATCCGCGATCGCTACATAAAACTTGGTACTATCACCTGGTGGTTTTTTGGCGCTAACTGCTGGGGAAAGGCTGTACCACCGGAAATTCTGATGTTCGGAATCAACACCCGCTGCCAGAATCTCCAATTGAAAACTTGCAAACTGTTCGCTGTCATTAGTAACAGTCACTTCAAAGGTTGCCGGAAGACCTCCTGGTTTAAATTTGAGTACCTGTGCTGAGATCTTAGTAGTAATCAGATTGTTCGCCATCCAGAAGCTACCTTACAAGGCTATTCGACTGATTGAGTTAGTCGTCTTATGGGAGTAAGTCAGGAGTTAGAAAAACTGCGGCTTGCCCAAATAGGGACGGAAATTTCTGCTGAGATGAGAGCGATCGCACAAGTCAGTTTGGCACGGGTTGTTGACTACTTATCGCACTTTTATTTGTGATTTATGCAAAAAGTCTCTTGAATTCCAGGTTCAGAGCTGCTAAATCCTGATTTCATCACTCCTGGGAACAAGATGCACGGGCAGCAGCAGTCGGATCGCCTAAAAGTCCAGCTTGTCAAACACGGCCTTCTTCGCACTCTTGGAGCGCTCCTTTGTTTCCTGTTTTTTGGGCGTTGGCGTTGGACTATCCTGCCTGGACAACTGCGTCAGTTGTCGCCGTCGCCAAGCGAAATGTAGGATGTTAATCCCCAACTCCTGAGCCGTGCGGATATTTTCTCGCGACAGGGAAAGCTGTTCATCCAATCCCCAAGCTGCACAGAGGTCGCCTAAGACCAATATAATTCCTCCCCCATACAAAAGGTGAATCGGCTGTTGATTGAAACTGGGTAGCGCCGCAAACAAAAAAGGCTGTGTCCGCAGTGGGTGATTCCGGCTCAAGTTTCCCCAATCTAACAGAGGAGTTCCTAGGGTTTGGGCTATGGCTTTTATACTTTCTGCTAAGGCTGTATCACCCGTAGGGGCTTCCACTAAGAGGACGCCGCCAGCGTCTAGATAATTTTTAAGAGCTTCCAATTGTCTGTCGTTGGGCCCAAACGACTGCCGACCTGTGAGGTAAAGGAGGTCATATCCTGACCCTTTACTGGCATCTTGTAGAGTGATGCCCCCTCGCCCGTGCTGCAAGGTTAGCTGACCCACCTCAGTGTCTCCCTGTAAGGCTGGATAAAGACTGGCAACGGACTGGAGGAGGTAGGAAAGATTAGATAAGCTCTCTTGCTTTTCTTTTTCTTCGCCGTGGTTCACCTGAGCAACGCGCACAACAGCTTGAGGTCGCGATCGCGCTTGGCTGCGGTAACGTAGGTCTAAGGTGTTATACCCAGGAAAGAAGACATCCGTTGGATTTTCTAGGGTCAACTCTTGTGCTTGACCGGCTCCCGGCGCTAGGAGAATCCGGCACAATTCCACCTCTAATTCACTGGGTGGACTGGGTTTTTCATCAATCCGAAACGTTTCCTGGACTATCTCACGCGGTTGTTTAAAGCTTAGTTTCTCAGGATCTACATAGCTGACCACTAGGTACACTGTTAGGGAACCTTCCGTCAGATTCTCAGAGGTAATCCGAAACTCAATCGGCGCTGGAACAACAATCGGGTTGCCAAGCAGGTCAATCGCAATGCCCGGTTGGATTTGTAACCAACGCCCATCGCGGTATTGAGCTGCTACTTCGGTAGGGGCGGGAATTAATAGCACACCCAGACCACAGACAATCCCTGGTTGGTTAAGAGATTGGTAGTGGACATTTTGGCGTTCTTTGTGGTAAGTATGCGCCCGACGCCAGCGTTCAGCGTTCATTAGTAGACCGTCATGTACCTGCTGGCGTTCAAAGGGCTTAATCGGGGGTGGTGGAAACAGTTGAGTCATTTTTAGTGGCTAGGAATTAGCAATTTTGAATTGGGAATTAAAACTGTGGTTTAAGGGAGAATCAAAACCTTAGAACTCGCCTACCTTAATTGCATTAAACCTCTACCTAGCCAGCATTGCCGCTTTAGATTCACCACCTGTTCCTGCTGACCCACAGCCTCCTACAGTTGATGCTAACCTCATTTCTGTGGAAGTTTTGTCTTTTTCCACATATCTAAAAACTATCTCAGATACTATAGATTCTTCAAATTCGTCATCTTTGATAATTTTACTTGCCTGAAAAGCTTGATTGTATTGTCCTATAGCTATATACCTGTTAGCTATTTCCCTCAACATGGGTCTGCTAAACTGTGAGCCGCAGCGAGTTCCATCTCCTATTTGTTCAAAATGACTAGCCTGGGACCACATCTCAGCCGCTTTCTCTTTCTGTCCACTGGCTCCATAATAACCAGCGATTCCAGCTAATACTAATGCCATTGGTTTTCCTCCATAAGGGCTGTCGGATGTCAAGGTTTGAAGTCTTTGAGCTATAGTTTGGGCTTGCTCGTATTGTCCGAGTGCGGCATATTCAATAGCTATATCGACCAACACATCAATCGAATTTTCACCCTTAAGAGCTTGAGATAATAGCTCAGAGGCTTTCTCCTTCTGCCCCGCTTTTGTATAGTAACTCGCTATCTTAACCAAAGCACTAGCTTTACTCTCGGTATCCTCTATAACCTGAGCCACCTTTAGAGCTTGCTCATATTGTCCAGCTACGGCATAAGAAGTAGCTATATCATCCAAAGCCTTTGTTTTATACCAGCTATTCTCCATAGATTGAGCTACGCTGAGAGCTTGGTCGTATTGTCCAGCTTCGGTATAAAAATTAACAATTTTAATCAATACCATTCCCTGATGCGGGGTATCCTCTATAGATTGAGCTACGCTGAGAGCTTGGTCGTATTGTCCGGCTTCTGCATATCCAATGGCTATATAGTCCCATACATAATTCTCCTGGTCATCCTTCAAGGCAGAAGCTGGAGCTACCTGAAGAGCCTGGGATAATAGCTCAGAGGCTTTTTCCTTCTGTCCCGCTTTTGTATAGTAACTAGCTATATCAACCAAAGCCTTTGCTTTATACCAGTTATTCTCTATCACTTGAGCTACCCTTAGAGCTGGTTCGTATTGTCCGGCTGCTGCATAAGAACTTGC
>CBDTXL010000373.1:0-5038 GCA_965364435.1 uncultured bacterium | reverse complement strand
TTACGAGCAATGCTACCGCCACCGACGGTTACAAGGTCAATTTGCTGACGGTAGTAATCGACGCTCTTGACCTGGACTTCGACGCGATCGCCTAGTCGATAAGCCGTGCGGTTTTTGCGACCAACGAGGCAGGAGTGGCGGGAGCGATACTCGTACCAGTCATCTTTAAGAGAGCTAACGTGTACGAGTCCTTCCACCAACAGGTCTTCAATTTCTACAAAGAAACCATAAGACTGGACGCCGGTAATCAGTCCACTGAAGACATCACCTGTGCGCTCTTTCATCTGTTCGGCTTTCTTTAATCCCTGCAAATCGACCTCAGCATCTGCGGTGAGTTTATCGCGGTCATTGAGGTGGGGAACCAAAGACGTAACTTGAGTTTCCAACTCTTGCTGTATCTCTGTCGGCAAAACATTCCAGTTGATGTTGCCGTGGCTGCTGCTATGACCCAGATTGACCCGCTCTTTGGAACGGGTCGTGCGGCGATCGCGTCCTTTATCAAATAATGCCAGTAGCACCCGTTGCACGAACAAATCCGCATAGCGCCTTAGTGGTGATACGCAGTGGCTATAGCCAGTATTCAGCGCTAGACCAAAGTGAAATCCTGGTTTAGAGCTGTAACCCACTGGCTTTAAGGTTGACTGCAATAAATAAGTCAACACTTTGGGTGCCGTCGATTTGGCAAATAGCTGGGTAAAACGTTGATAGTCTTGGGGTCTAACATCCTCGTCCTGCTCCAGCTGTAAGTCTAGCTGGAGATTGCTGCCCAACTTGATCAAATCCTGAAGCTCCTCGGCATCAGGTGCAGCCTGCACACAGTAAATTGTTGGTAAGGACAGGGCTTGCAAATGAGAGGCTACAGCTTGATTCGCTAACAGCACTAATTCTGTCAAGAGCGATCGCACTGGGAGAGAAGAGGAAACGACGAGTGCGCCTAATCTCCCTTCATCTTTATAAGGGTACTGATTCTCCGACAGATTCAGTTCAAAAGCCCCCCGCTGCTGTCGCTGCGCTTTCACTGCGGGACTCAAGGTAAAAAACAGTCCTTGGAGCATCTGTGTCACTGCTGCTAAGTTGGTTTCAGCCTCCTGATCACCCCCCAGAAGCGACTGCGCCTGCTCGTAACTTAGCTGGTGGTCTACCTGAATCACTGAGGGTTGAATCTCAAACTCTACCAGTTGACCCGCGTCGTCAAGGGTGAGCAGCACCGAGATAGCCAATCGCTCTTCACCGGGCACCAAGGAGCAAAGACTCGCAACGGCTTCAGGGAGCAAAGGCAGCACTATGTCTCCTAGATAAACCGTTGTGCCTCGCTTTCTGGCTTCTTTATCCAACGAGGAGTCAGGCTGGATAAAAAAAGCAACATCTGCAATGTGGACACCCACCTGCCACTGTCCTGCCTTGGTTTTTTCCAGGGTGAAGGCGTTTTCTACAACCGGGCTATTGTCACTTGTGTTTTCGCCCTCAATTGTTAGGGTCAGAAGCGATCGCAAATCGAGGCGCTTCTTTAAGTCTGTCTTGCGTAGCTGTTTGGGTAAGGCATCGGCGGCTTTGAGAAGCTCATCGGAGAAGTTGCGGCGCAGATCATGCTTGCAACAAACAATGTCGGTATCAGCCGCGTCTTCAGCGTCACTCCCCAGGATGCGTGCCACCTTGCCAATCGGGGGCTTTGGTCCGAGGGGGTAGCGTAGGACTTCGACATGAACCAGATGCTCAACCGCCTGCTCTAGAGTTTCGTCATTCGGCTGGAGGTCGAGTTCAAACAGGAGTCGATCATCCAGGGGAACGGCTCGGTAACCCTCGTGAGTCTGCTTGACTCGCGCCAGCACCGAAGGATTAACCCGCTCTAGAATTAACCGCACTTGCCCTTCGGGACTGCGGCGTCGGCTGCCTTCTTTGGTAATTTTTACTAAGACGCGATCGCCATTCCAAGCCGTACTCAGATGGCTCTTCTGGATGTAAATATCATCGGCTCCCTCAACGTCTTGGATGGCAAAGCAAAATCCCTTACTCGAACAGCGCAGCTTGGCTTCAACAACGTCTTCTTCTTGGACGCGCCGGTATCTGCCGCGATCTTTCACCAAAATTCCAATTTTTTCAAGTGCATCCAGGGCAATCTGGAGTTTTTCGAGACTTTCATCATCGTGGCAACCCAGTTTCTTCTCCAATACTTTGGGAGCGACTAATTTGTCATCTGTGAAATTGGAAAGCAATGTAGCGATTGAAAATTCCATCCAACAATCCTTTTTATCTGATCGCGGTTTTGTTGCTCTTTCCCTGTTGGCAATGCGCTCACATCCTGTGACGGTACCCACTCTGAAGAGTTGAAGGTTGTTCTGCGAGACCGTTGCCGTTCGGCGTAGCCGTTTCCGAAGGGTAGGCTAGGTTAGAAGATTGAAGGTTAAAACTTTCAACATTCAACCTGCTTTCCTTTCAACTTTGGAAAGGGCGTCCCCCTGAGGCGGCGCGTTCATTGCCCAAGCTGGCGAGTTTGACTGTATCCGTTGGCTTCGAGAGCGCGAGACTGAGCGTCAAGCCACTTTTTCGAGGTGGATGACTCGTCGTGAGGTTTCCGGATACCTGGAGAAGTGCCGATTTGTACCAGTGTTTCAACGGCAATGGCACATTCAACAGGCAATCATCCTACCCGGTAGGATGATTACTTCTCAAAGACACAGCTTGCACAAAACAGAGCCTAAGGATCTAGCCGTATTTGAGAAGCAACCGATACCGGGTGAAGAGTGCTTGAGCCACCCAGTTTCTTGGCAACGGACATGTACTCTGACACACTGCCTTAATCGGATTGTTACCGCTCTTCGTTCTGACTCGCTTTACGGTAATGGCAATGGGTTACAGTGACAATGGACAGTCTTTAATTATTTTATGTTCTAGGCGTCCATTCACGACATCTGTTCTTGAAAAAAGCGTGTTATACTCCACGCGGGTACAAAGTGAGCTTTCTCTCTCGGGTTGGGAATTGGGAATTGGGAATTGGGAAAAGCCGTGTTCTTTCTCCCCATTCGCCCTTGCAGCGCCTTAACGAGTAAATTCTCTCCGTGTCGAGTATATATTACTTCCAAGGTACGCTTTTCCAGGGCAGTGGTGTTATAAAGCTAAGACCCCCGCTTGAAATGCGCTGAAACATCTATGTTTACTCAGTTCCGAGTTCGTTATCCCAAAGGGAGCCTAGTCACTGAGCTGTCAGCAATCGATCATGGCAAATACATCGTGCGTTGCTTGGTTCAAGTTGAGGGAACAACCCTGGTGACAGCTCTTGCCGCTGCCCAAACCGTTGAATTGGCAGAAGACCAAGCCAGAAGCCGAGCTTTAGTAGTTTTAGGCATTGACACTCCAAGTGTCACTGGGGAAAAAGAAACCCCAGTTGCCACGCCTGAGGTGGCGGTGTCGCCCAAGCCAACGCCTATAACTCCTAAAGCGTTCTCAGACGATCCTGACGTCGTTACCGCTACCCTATCAGAAGGTCTGTCCCCGACCAAACCCACTGGGTTTCCAGAAGCCGCTAGAGTCAGCGATAGCAGCAGTTTGTCCTCCGTTGAATCAAGGCGTGGGGAAACTGCCGACGTCACTGCCAAGACGCCACCGATAGCCAATGAGATGACCTTTACTGATGAGTTTTCCTCAGCAGAGGGTGAGAGATCACAGGAAGTTGAAGCCAAGCTACTCAGGGCAGAAAAGATTTCCCCGACTCCGTTGAATGACGTGCCATTTACGTCTTACTCACCCAACGAAATTGAGACAGACCCAAGCGAGACGCCTTCAAGCAGCACTTCTATTGACTTCTCTGACATCATTGCGAGAACCAATGTGGAACTCAAGCGTTTGGGCTGGACAAATCAGCAAGGGCGCGATTATCTCGTACAAACTTACGGTAAGCGATCGCGCCAGCTTCTCACTGATGGCGAATTACTAGACTTCTTACATCATCTAGAATCTGAGCCGACACCGGATTGAGGATTGAAATGGTTGAAAGTTACCAGGTTGAAGGTTAACAGGTTGCAGGTTAGGAAAAGCCTGAACCTTCTAACCTTCAACCCTTCCCTTACGCAACACCAACAACGCTACGTGTTGCGGAAGGACGCCGCTCAATCACCTGATCGATCAAACCATAGTCCTTCGCTTCCGCAGCCGACATGAAGAAGTCGCGATCTGTATCTTCCTCAATTCGCTCAATTGGCTGACCCGTGTGTTGTGCCAAAAATTCGTTGAGCCGCTGCTTGTGATAGAGGATTTCTTTTGCCTGAATTTCAATATCGGTCGCTTGTCCTTGGGCACCGCCTAGTGGCTGATGAATCATAATCCGGGAATGAGGTAAGCTCATCCGCTTACCCTTAGCACCAGCACTGAGCAGGAAAGCACCCATACTAGCAGCCAAGCCCACACAGATCGTGCAGACATCCGGACGGACTTGATTCATCGTATCGAAAATCCCCCAACCAGCTGTCACAGAACCGCCGGGAGAGTTGATGTAGAGGTAGATATCTTTTTCGGAGTCTTCGGCTTCTAAATACAGCAGTTGGGCAACGATTAAGTTTGCCAAGTCGGAATCAACCTGTTGTCCCAGAAAGACGATGCGTTCCCGCAAAAGACGAGAGTAGATGTCAAAGGCGCGTTCGCCACGACCAGATTGTTCAATAACGGTAGGAATCATGCGGTACAGCAGGGAAAAGTACTTGTTTCGATTGTAGCGATTGGCAAGGTTGGCTGTTGAGTCAGCCCCAGGGAGGTGGGGATTTTTTATAGGCTAGGGTAAACAACACTCAGACGGCTCACATAGAAGGGGTGAGGTTTTCATCCATGCCCCAAAAGAAAGATTCTGCTCTCTCTTGTGACAGTTGAAAAGGCGGAACGTAGGCAGCTTGAACTAATTTGAGCCTTAGGTACGATTACTTGAGAAATCACCCAACTGGGTCAGTCAATCAGATGAAGTGCGGTTGTCCTCACCTACCGTAATTTAAGATGAAGATTGAGATTGAGGAGTGCCTGTCATGCTCAAAAGACTTCTTCAAGCTGCCACTCT
>CBDTXL010000372.1:0-5062 GCA_965364435.1 uncultured bacterium | reverse complement strand
CCAGTTTTGCCCAGCATATTAGAAACGTGACTTTCAATTGTTCGCTGACTCACCTTCAGATGCTCGGCAATTTCCTTATTAGCCATACCCCGCGCTACGAACTGCACGACTTTCAGTTCTGTTGGCGTCAACTCAACCTCGAAAGGAACATGGATTCTCGGTCCAGCATCTCCTCCTGTAGCTGAGGGAGGATTCGGACGAAACCTGAGGGACGCTTCCACCTGCGCTACCAGTTCTTCTGGCTCAAATGGCTTCACCATATAGACATCAGCCCCCCTGTTGAGACCCTTCACTCGGTCTTGGCTTTGACCCTTTGCTGAGAGAAATAGCACTGGAATCCAGTTGGTGCGAGGGTTTTTTCTGACATTTTCCACCAGAGTATAGCCGTCCATTTCCGGCATCATTACATCACAAATGATCATGTCGGGAATTTCCAGGTCTAATACCTCCAGCGCTTTTCGACCATTTTCAGCAGTGACGACTTCATACCCCCGAAACTCCAGGTAATCCTTGACTAGCAAGATGAGGTTGGGGTCGTCATCAATCAGCAGCAGTCGCTTGTTATCTCTGACGCCGTTTTCTTTCATAGCTGTGACACTCGTCATGCCTTGCTTGCTGAGATGGGTTAATAACTTCCTCTGTATTATCCGCAAGATTGTCTGGATGCTACCAAGGCGAAGCGCGTATCAGCGCAGATCGCGAAAATCCAGTATAGATACGGAAGTATAAAGAGTACGTTTTATGTTAATTTACTAGATTTGCGAGTACTTGTTCATGGCTGATGGTTCATGGTTCATGGCACGAGAACGATGAACGATGAACAATGAACTATCAACAGCCCTCACCCAAATCTTTATTACTTGACCGGCACTCTAGAACATAGTACCTGGATCTAAGCCAATTTCAACCTCAAGAGGAAGGTTTTCTTGGGGCTTGCTCTCAGTTGGTTGTGTCTCCACTGAGTCTTTGATAGAGGGTGGAACAGGTGCTGGCAAGGGATGAATTAAGAAGGCATATTCTTCTACAACCTTGTTGCCAATGAGATGCTCCTGAATAATCCGTTCGATGACTTCCGGGGTGGCGTTGCGATACCAGACACCGTCTGGGTAAACTACCATGATGGGGCCAGTGGCACAAACTCGCAGACAGTTAGCTTTGGTGCGGAAGATACAGCTAGGTTGAGCGTCTGTCGGTTGGTCGAGTTTTAATTCTTTAAGACGTTTTTTTAAGTAGTCCCAGGCTTCTAGACCGGCTTTTTTTGAGCAGCATTTAGGTTTGGTTTGATCGGCGCACAGAAAAATGTGTCGCTGAATTTGATTGAGACCTAAGCTTTGTACATTAGCAGCTATTGCGCTTTCGTCTGAAGCCCCATTGGTGTTTGAAGTTTGAGGATTAGACGATTCGGCTGGGTTGTTATCAGTTTTGTTTGCTTGCATTGCTACCGAGTATTTTGCTCGAAATATTCCACCCAAAGATTCCTATGTCTTCCGACTAATAATATATCTAGGACTTAGACACGCCCGGAAGGGGCTTTCAGTGATTTCAGCCTTTGTAGCTCTGTGTGCCTCCTGAAAGCAGTAAGCGAACAACTAAGTATTTTTACTCAAGTACACAACGAGTTCGGGAACCCGTACTAAAAAATTTATTGCGATCGCCTGCTGATTTTAAGTAAATTGGCACTCAGGAGCTGAGAGTGCTAAAGTCAGCTTAAAGAAGTAGATCAGGAGAAATTTGTATGGCAGCTGTATCTTTAAGTGTTTCCACCGTTAAGCCGTTAGGCGATCGCGTCTTCGTCAAGGTGAGCGCCGCTGAAGAGAAAACCGCCGGTGGCATTTTGTTGCCCGATAACGCTAAAGAGAAGCCTCAAGTTGGAGAAATAGTCGCGACAGGGCCTGGGAAGCGCAACGATGATGGCTCTCGCGCCGAACCCGAAGTCAAAGTTGGCGACAAGGTTCTTTATTCCAAGTACGCCGGTACCGACATCAAGCTAGGCACCGACGAATACGTTCTGCTATCGGAAAAAGACATTCTCGCAGTCGTTAGTTGACAAGTTGAAAGTTGGCAAGTTGAACGTTTCAACCTGGGCTACACCCCGCTAGACTAACGACCTTCAACCTTCTCGCCCTTCGACCTTCAACCTTCAAACCTTTTACTGACTGAACTCAAAAATTATGGCTAAGCGCATCATTTACAACGAAAACGCTCGTCGCGCCCTGGAAAAAGGGATGGATATCCTGGCCGAAGCAGTGGCCGTTACCCTCGGTCCCAAAGGTCGCAACGTCGTTCTAGAGAAGAAGTTTGGGGCACCTCAAATCGTCAACGACGGTGTCACCATTGCTAAAGAAATTGAGCTGGAAGACCACGTAGAGAACACTGGCGTTGCTTTGATTCGCCAAGCCGCTTCTAAAACCAATGACGCTGCTGGTGACGGTACCACGACAGCAACCGTGCTGGCTCATGCAATGGTTAAAGAAGGCTTGCGTAACGTCGCTGCTGGTGCAAACGCGATCGCACTGAAGCGCGGAATCGACAAAGCCACTGCTTTCCTGGTGGACAAGATTGCCGAACATGCGCGTCAGGTTGAAGATTCTAAAGCGATCGCACAAGTCGGTTCAATCTCTGCCGGTAACGACGATGAAGTCGGTCAGATGATTGCCGAAGCAATGGACAAGGTGGGCAAAGAAGGAGTCATTTCCTTAGAAGAAGGGAAGTCGATGACCACCGAACTGGAAATCACCGAAGGGATGCGCTTTGACAAAGGCTACACCTCTCCCTACTTCGCCACTGATATGGAGCGGATGGAAGCGATTTTAGAAGAGCCTTTCATCCTCTTGACCGATAAGAAAATCACATTGGTACAAGACCTGGTACCCGTGCTAGAGCAAGTTGCTCGTTCCGGTCGTCCTCTGGTGATTATTGCTGAAGATATTGAGAAAGAAGCCCTGGCAACTCTAGTGGTCAACCGCCTGCGGGGTGTGCTGAACGTGGCTGCTGTTAAGGCTCCTGGCTTTGGCGATCGCCGCAAGGCAATGCTAGAAGACATCGCTGTTCTCACAGGTGGTCAAGTGATTACCGAAGACGCGGGTCTGAAGCTGGAAAGCACCAAACTGGATATGCTGGGCAAATCCCGTCGTATCACGATCACCAAAGACAACACCACCATCGTTGCTGAAGGTAACGAAGCCGCTGTTAAGGGTCGTTGTGAACTGCTGCGTCGTCAAATTGATGAAAGCGACTCTTCCTACGACAAAGAAAAGCTGCAAGAGCGTTTAGCGAAGCTGGCTGGTGGCGTCGCCGTCGTGAAAGTGGGTGCTGCTACTGAAACCGAAATGAAAGACCGCAAGCTGCGTCTGGAAGATGCGATCAACGCGACCAAAGCGGCTGTGGAAGAAGGGATTGTTCCTGGTGGTGGGACAACCCTTGCTCACCTGGCTCCTCATTTAGAGACTTGGGCGAACGAGAACCTGACTGGTGAAGCGCTGACGGGTGCTCTGATTGTTGCCCGTTCCCTGGCTGCGCCTCTGAAGCGGATTGCTGAGAACGCGGGTCAAAATGGTGCTGTCATCGCTGAGCGAGTCAAAGAGAAGGACTTCAACGTTGGCTTCAACGCGGCGACGAATGAGTTCGTCGATATGTTTGAAGCTGGTATCGTTGACCCTGCTAAGGTAACTCGTTCTGCTCTGCAAAACGCAGCTTCCATCGCTGGTATGGTGCTGACCACCGAGTGCATTGTGGTTGACAAGCCTGAGCCGAAGGATGGTGCGCCTGCTGGTGCTGGCGCGGGTATGGGCGGCGACTTCGACTACTAAGCTCTAAAATTATTAACGAAAATCTAAGCTGCTTCCCACAGGGAAGCGGCTTTTTTCTTTACCAGCAGCCCCTATTAATTTATTAACACTCATACAAAGTTACATAGATTTAGCGTTCTCTGGTGTATAAATACAGTATTCCTGTCGATACACCGTAGATTACCTGGGTGCGTTTGAGATGGGATGGGCAAGCTTTGAGTATAACAACCATTTCAAACGCTTTCTCGTGCTGATGTACTTTAAGTTTTCTCCTCTAGAGGTGTAGTACCAATGGAAATTGTGGTTGAGAACGTATCCAAGCAGTTTGGCAGTTTCCAAGCGCTTGACCAGGTCAACTTAGAAATCAAACGTGGATCTCTAGTATCCTTACTGGGACCTTCGGGTTCTGGAAAATCGACTCTGTTGCGGGTGATTGCGGGTCTAGAGGCTCCGGATACTGGCAAAATTTGGATTACAGGCAATGATGCGACTCGCAAGAGTGTCCAAGACCGCCATATCGGCTTTGTGTTTCAGCATTATGCCCTATTCAAGCACCTGACCATCCGTGAGAATATTGCCTTTGGTCTAAACATCCGTAAGGCACAGAAGACCAGAACAAAGGCTCGTGTTGACGAACTGCTGGAACTCGTGCAATTGAGTGGATTAGGCAATCGCTACCCCTCTCAACTCTCCGGTGGTCAGCGACAACGGGTAGCTTTAGCGCGGGCGCTGGCGGTTGAACCCCAAGTATTGCTGCTGGATGAACCGTTTGGGGCGCTGGATGCCAAAGTTCGCAAAGACCTGCGGACGTGGTTACGCCGTCTGCATGACGAAGTCGGTGTCACCGCCGTTTTGGTGACCCATGATCAGGAAGAAGCGATGGAAGTCTCTGATGAAATCGTGGTCATGAACAAAGGTCGAGTCGAACAGGTGGGTTCACCCGCCGAAATCTACGATCAACCTGCTAGTGCTTTTGTGATGAGTTTCATTGGTCCTGTGAATGTCTTGCCCAGCAGTTCTCGGCTTTTCCAGGACAATCGGTTTGATACTTCTCATCCTCAAGTTTTCTTACGCCCCCATGATGTTGTGATTGACAGCAATCATGACGGAACCAGAACTAATGCAAAAGTCAGCCGTGTCGTTCATTTGGGCTGGGAAATTGAAGTACAACTGAAATTGGATGACGGTCATGAGGTCAAAGCCATTCTCACACGAGAACAGTTTAACCAGCTCAATCTGAAGCCAGAACAACGAGTCTACGTCAAACCCAAGGA
>CBDTXL010000371.1:0-5066 GCA_965364435.1 uncultured bacterium | reverse complement strand
CATCTGTGTTTATCTGTGGTTGAAAATCCCACATCAGCATTTTTGCACTATGAGTTTAATCACTCCATCCCAGAACTTTTGCTACCTGATTTGCCAGCATCAAAGGGTCGAAAGGTTTAGTCAGCACCGCTTTCACCCCCAACTCAGCAAACTTGCGCTGTTCAGCTGCTTGTACCTTCGCTGTTAACAAAATCACAGGGATGTCCTGGGTTGCCTGATTCTCCTGTAGCTTTTGAAACGTTGTCGGGCCATCCATCCCTGGCATCATCACGTCTAGGAGAATAGCGTCGGGGGCGTCAGTCTCAGCCTTCGCCAAACCTTCACTGCCGGAACCAGCCGTCATTACCTCCCAACCCCCTACTGTCTCCAGGCAGAGTTGAGCGACTTCCCGGATATCATCTTCATCATCAATGACTAGAATTCGCTTAGCTGTCATTTTAATTTTGGATTTATCTGGCTTTCTTTTTAAGGCTTTGGAACAATACGGTTAAGCAAGGCAATCACACGCTCCTCAAACTCTTCAGGCGTAATTCGCCCCTTGGTGAAAAACTCCGTTGGTCCTAAAGCCAAGCGATCGCGCTCCGCCTTGTCCAAATCCTTAGCAGAATATACCACTAGCGGCAGCTGGCGCAGACGGTCATGCTGCCGCAGCCATTCCGCCACAACGTAGCCATCTCCCTCTGATAGCACTAAATCCAGTAACAGCAAATCAGGCAGCACACGCTGACTCAGTTGAATCGCCTCTTGCCCAGTCTGCGCGTGATACGCTTCAATCCCGTGGCGCTCGAACATCATCGTTAGTACCCGCGCTAAATCCAAGTCATCTTCTACCACCAAGATGCGAGTCACCTTAGCCTGCTGCTTGAGGGACTGCTCAATAATGTCACATAGGGATTGGTCAGTCGGAGGTTTGGACACCCAAGCAGCCACATCTGGATGTGAGGATTTATCTTCCTCCAACGCTAAAGCACTAAAAATAATCACGGGAATGTTTTTCGTTTTAGGCTGCTCTTTTAGCACCGCCATTGTCGCCCAGCCGTCCATATCAGGCATCAGTAAATCGAGCAAAATCACCGACGGTTGCAACAGCGTTGCTTGCTCAATCGCCTCCTGCCCAGTCGCCACAGTGACAACCCGGTAGCCCCGCTCTTCCAACATTATTTGAACCAGCCGATGAATTGAGGTCTCGTCATCACACAGCAACACAAGGGGAGAGGGAGAGAGGGAGTTCAGGGGAGAGGGAGCAAGACTTGCTTCCTTACTGCTTTGCAGGGCTGGTAGGGTGAAGTAGAACGTGCTGCCCTCATCAGGCTGACTTTCAGCCCAGATTCGACCATCATGCTGCTGTACAATAGTGCGGCAAATTGCCAAGCCCAAACCCGTGCCACCTTTATCGCGAGAATCTGAGGAATTCACTTGCTGAAAGCGCCCAAATATGCTTTCGAGTTTATCAGCTGGAATACCCCGCCCTTGGTCTTTCACTTTGAACAATATAGTGGGGGATTGTTCAGAGGGCGTCGGGTAGCCCGTAGATGACTCTAGACTAAGTTCGATGGTGGTGTTGGGAGGAGAAAATTTGATGGCGTTACTAATTAGATTGGTTAGCACCTGGATTATGCGATCGCGGTCAGCTAATACTTGTAGGGGCACAGAAGTCTGAGTCCCTACAGTTGCCATAACCAGGGTGACCTCTGCTTTCTGTGCCATTGCCCGCATATCATCGGCAGTATGCATTAGCAACTCATAGGCATCACAAACCTCTTTTTCCATTTGGACTTTGCCTGATTCAATGCGCTCAATATCCAGAATGTCGTTAATTAAACGCGCCAAACGGTCAGTATTTGCAGCAGCAATTTCCACCATTCGTTGTGCTTTTTGGGGTTGGGTGGTTAACAATCCTCCCGCTATCAAACCCAATGCTCCCCGAATCGAAGTCAGCGGCGTCCGCAGTTCGTGACTCACCACGGAAACAAACTCATCTTTCATCCGTTCGATAGCTTTGCGTTCAGTGATGTCTCTGAAGGTGATTACCGCACCCACAATGGGAGAGGAATTGATGGGGTGATCAACTGATAGGGAGAAATTCTCCGTCTGTGCCTCTCTGACTCCGCGTTCTCGCATGGGAGTGGCAATGCACTCAACTGGGAAACTAGAGCCATCTTTGCGCCAAAACACTTGGTTGTTGAAGTTCTGGACTGTTCCGTCTTTGAGTACGGCATAGAGTTCAGTTTCCTCAAGGGTGTGGGGAGTGCCGTTCTCTTTAAATTGACACAAGGTAGGATAGATCGGCTGATTCATCAGTTCCTCTACCTTATAGCCCAGCATTTTCGCCGCTGTGGGATTGACGAACGTGATGTTTCCTTGCGAGTCCACCCCACAGATGCCTTCTCCAGCGGAATTCAAAATTAACTCGTTTTGATGCCGGAGGCGTTCTAGTTCTTCCGCCGCTAAGTAACGCTCTATCTCACTACTAATCCACTGTGCCATTAGCTTGAGTAGCTCTTTGTCTACAGAACGGAACGGTCTGGGGCTAGTTGTGCAGCTGTTGAAGCAGAGTACGCCGTAAACCTTACCCTGCACCAATACTTGTGTTCCGATATAGGTTTCCTTTTGGAAGACGGTGTAACCTGGATGATTGCACCACTCGGAATTGCTAGCCTGGTGAACGCTGAAGGGTTTGTCCTCTTTGGAGACTTCATGGCAAAATGTCTGCCTGAGTTCATAAACATCGCCGACTTTTATGAAATTGTCTGGCGATTGTGCTGCGATCACCTGACATAAATCGCCTTTAAGCTGAGCGGCAATACCAAAATCAAGACCAAAGTATTGGCATCCAATTTTTAGCAGATTCTGGAGGCGTTGGTTAAAGCTGAGTTTGGGATTCGTAGTCACTTGGTACAAAGCGCGTATCAATGACTCGCTATCTCGCAGTTCTTGCTCTGCCTGTACGCGCTCGGTAATGTCATTGTTAATTTCCAGTATCTTGACGGGGATACCGTGCTTGTCTCGCTCTAATGCCCAACGGCTAGCCACCACAAGGCGATCGCCATTCGCTCTGGTATGCACGAGTTCCCCTTCCCAACGCCCAAAGCGTAAAAGTTGTGCTTCGATTTCCTCTAACGGCTGGGGAAATTGAGTTTGCAGTAATTGTTGGGCATTTTGTCGCAGGACTTCTGTTCCGGAGTAGCCATACATTTTCACCGCCCCTTGGTTCCAAAAGATGATGCGGTTATTCAGGTCACGCACCATAATTGTGTCGTAAGCCAAGTCAAGCAGTTGAGCTTGTGATTGTAACTCGGCTTCTGTCTGCTTGCGCTCTGTAATATCTATACAGGTACCGATGTAGCCTACAAAGCTACCATCGGGTGTATATCGTGGTATCCCTGTATCGAATATCCAGCGATACTCTCCATCAAACCGCCTCAAGCGATATTCCATCGTGAACGCTTGGCGGGCATCAAAGGCTCCCGCATACGTATCGAGGCTATGCTGGAAATCCTCAGGATGGATACCCTCAGTCCAGCCATTGCCCATCTCTTCTTCTAGAGTTCGTCCCGTAAAGTCCAGCCAGCGTTGATTGAAGAAGGAACAAACTTTATCGACACTAGCCATCCAGATTAAGACAGGAGCGGTGTCGGCCATTGTCCGGAATCGCTCTTCACTTTCCCATAATGCCTCTACCACCCGCTTGCGCTCTGTGATGTCTCGAATCACAACTTGCATAGCGGGTTTACCCTGGTAGACAATCTGGAGTGCGATCGCCTCTATATCGATTACCTGCCCATCCGGTAGCACCAGTTGGATTTCGATAATGGGTGACGCCTGCTGCCCTCGCTCCTGAAGTAGCTCAATTCGCTCTTGTATAGCTTTTCGATAGTCTGGATGAATCGTGTCTAATATCAGTTTGCCGATTAGTTCTTCCCTGGTCGTTGCACCGAAGAGTTTGACTCCAGCAGCATTGATGTAAATAATTTTCCCGGCGCTGTGAACAAGGATAGTTTCAGGAGAAAGTTCGACTAATCGGCGATAGCGTTCTTCGCTTTCCCGCAGATGTTCCTCTATCTGTAGACGCACAGCCATCTCCCGCTGCAATTGCTTGTTGGCAGTTGTTAATTCAGCGGTACGCTCTTGTACTTTCACTTCCAGCTTTTCATTGAGTTGGACGAGTGCTTTTTCTACCTGCTTGCGCCTAGTGATATCCTGGGCCATGGACATGCCGCCCAAGATGTCCCCTTGCTCATTTTTGACCGGCAGGGTGTACACAAGGTAGCTGTGGTCAGCAAAGGGTATTTCAAAGGTGGTTCCTCCTCCCAGAAGTGCTTCCCGGTAAATTGGCTCCAGGATTTCACTGGTTTCTGCTGGAAATACCTCCCATATTGTTTTGCCTTCCAGTAACTCTTTGGAAAGAGCGATTTCTGCTAACCCAGCACCGTCAGCTAGGGTGTAGCGGAGGTTGTGGTCAAACCACACTACTGCGCCGTTGGGAAAGTTTCTTACTAGTGTGCGGTATTGCTGTTCACTGTTCGTCAAGGCTATTTCTGCCTCTTCCCTAGGCTTTAGTCCCCAGCCCCGACGCCCTTTTTGGTCAAGGGTTTTAACTTGACGCAGGATGAATAAATCACAGCCAAACCAAGCGACCATCAGGCTCAGCAGGCTCACAAAACCAAATTCTGTCAAGTTCTGAATTAGCTCTTGGTCGGACTGTTGGTTTTGATGGCTGGCAGTTAGCTGGGTGAGTCGCTGAGCGTCTTCCTGAGCATCAAGCTTGTCATCCTGTCGGTGTTGTATAGCCTTATGAAGGCTAAACCCGAATCCTGGGAGCAGGCTCAAGAGAACCAGCAAGATTAAACGAACACGGAGATTAGCCAAAGAAAACCGGGACATGTTTCTTAAATAATGATGAATTAGGAATTACAGAAGAATTCAGTCACTTACAGGACTTATATATTGACATTAAGACAACTATGTGACTAAAAAGCTAGACGCAGTACAGTTTCCCAGAATATATTCACGAATAACTTCTTTAAACAAATTTCTCTATCTCTCGTACCAATTACTGATTAAAT
>CBDTXL010000370.1:0-5069 GCA_965364435.1 uncultured bacterium | reverse complement strand
TTGTCGAAGCCCTAGAGAAGCAACATATTGCTGTGAGTGTGCGCCGCTCTCGTGGACTAGAAAAAGATGCCGCCTGCGGACAACTCCGAGCATCTAAAGAGGAATCTACCGCTCCAACTTGAAAATCAGCCGATTGGCGATCGCTGACTGAAATCACATCAGCTATCTTGAAACCAGCCCTCTGGAACTTCAGGAATGATCTACTATGTCCATTGAGTATGAACCAATTCCCCCTGTTCCAACCCAAACGATTCGTGTGACCAAAGCCGCTTTTTCCAAAGGCAATATAGCGGTTTGCATTTGGATGAGGTACTTTCGTCCTGGGTTTTAGGGAGTAGGGAGTGGGGAGTGGGGAGTGGGCAAGAAAATTCAATGTACCTCACTCATTTGAGAAAGGCTATATTTACCTAGCGTTAAGGGATGAATTAGAACCAATTTTCAGCGGACTCTGGCGAACAAGTTGGCTTTTTCCAAAGTCCAAAAAAGTTAGAACGTTGAGGAAAAGCACAAACTGTAAATTTCAAAATTATCAGGCACTAATTCTTTAGAATTATTTGTCACTCTACACTGTGCCCAGGTTAATCACCTACTCGCTTTTATTTTTGCTGACACACCTTTAGTCTTTCCCGTGCTTCGGGATGGGTGGTTAGGTAGTCTTTCAGCCAGTCGCAACCGCGCACGAGTAACTCATCTAACCCACCAACTTGCCAAACGCGGATGGAACCGTCATCGAAGACAGCAACAATCTGCTTACCATCCTGGCTAAACGATGCACTTTGAATCGAGCTATTCTGACTTTGAGGTATTTTGAATTCCGCTAGCTGCCTGCCAGACAAATCCCACAAGCGTGCACTTCTATCTTGAGAGACGGTGAAAATGCGCTGTCCATCTGGGCTAAAACTAGCACTATTTACGCTGCCCTGATGTCCTTTAAGTTCTACTAACAGCCTACCTGATAAATCCAACACACGGGCAGTGTTGTCGGATACTGTAAGGATACGCTGCCCATCTGGGCTAAAACTAGGTTGTGATGAGAAGTTATGACCTCGACCAAACTTTTGTTCAGTGAGCAACTTGCCCGACAAGTCCCATACCTGAACGCTTCTGAAATTACTCGTGAGGAGGTGCTGTCCATCCGAACTAAAACTCACATTTGATGAGTCTATCCCTGCCTGCCATGCATCACGCTGAATACGCTCGAAATTAACTCCTTTAAGCTCCCCTAAAACCTTACCCGACAAATCCCAAACGCGAGCAGTATTGTCAGCAGATGAGGTGACGATACGTTGTCCATCCTGACTAAAGCTAGCGGCTAAGACAGCGTCACGATGTCCTTTTAGTTCTGTTAGAAGTTTGCCCGACAAGTTCCACACTTGTACTGTTGTTGAAGTTGATGTAAACCTGTCAAATTTATTTTTCTGAGAATTATTTTTCCAGGTAATGAGGCGTTTTCCATCAGGGCTGAAACTTCTGACAAAACCTTTGAATTTTGCCACCTGCGAACCAGACAAGTTCCACACCTGGGTGATGTCCTCGTCGTATGCGTAAGTGACGATGTGTTGCCCATCCGGGCTAAATCGAGCAGTGGCGTACCGATCCCCTTTGTGTTCAGCTAATACCTTACCTGATAAGTCCCGCAGAGAGACAGTAGAGTAACCCTTTGATGTATTTGGTGAGTAGTACTCTACAACTGTGACAATGTGCTTGCCATCAGGACTGATAGTGGCACGCCAGTCAGTTCTCTGTTGATATTCTTTAATTTCCCCAAAATGTGTACCTGATAAGTCCCACACACTGACAAGACTATCGTAGCCCCGATCCACGGAAGTGATAACGTGCTGTCCGTCGGGGCTAACAAGGGGACTCATATTAGGGTTCCACCCCTGAGAAATCTTGAGGTTGGCAAGTAGTCTGCCAGAGTTATCCCATATCTTGGTGATGGGGTTTGGGTGTGAAGTAGTAGTGATGATACGCTGACCATCGCGGCTAAAACTGGCTGTTTCAACACCGTTTTCATGCCCTTTGAGTTCAAACAGCCAAACGCCAGAACTGGTAGAGACAGTGGCGGTTTCTCTAATGCTTGAGAAAGCGATCATACGCTGACCATCACGACTATAACTGACACTCCTGTCTGAGAATTGTGCTAGCAGCTTGCCAGATAAGTCCCACACACGGGTAGTTCCGTAGGAATCCCCAGAGGTTAAAATGCGTTGTCCTTCCGGATTAAAATTGGCACTCCTGCCTTTGACTTCTGCTAGCAGCTTGCCAGATAAATCCCACACACGGGCATTTTCCCCAAATTCCTTTTCCTTACCTACAGTGACGATGCGCTGTCCATCTGCGCTAAAACTGGCACTTTCAACACTATGCTGATGCCCTTTGAGGTCGCCAAGCAATCTACCTGCGATATCCCAAACTTTGGCTGTTTTGTCCGAAGAGGTAGTGATGATGCGCTGTCCATCCGGGCTAAAATTGGCGCTATTTACACTGTCCTGATGCCCTTTGAGGTCGCCAAGCAATCTACCTGTGATGTCCCAGACTTTGGCTGTTTTGTCGTTAGAAGTTGTGACAATACGTTGTCCATCCGGACTAAAACTGGCACTTTCGACTCCTTTGAGGTCGGCAAGCAATCTGCCTGTGGTGTCCCAGACTTTGGCTGTTTCGTCGTAAGATATAGTGACAATGTGCTGTCCATCCCGGCTAAAACTGGCACTATATATACCCTTGTGATGTCCTTTGAGTTCAGCCAGCAGCTTACCTGTAGTGTTCCAGACTTTAGCTGTGCCATTAGATTCTGTGACGATGCGCTGTCCATCCGGGCTAAAACTGAGGCTGTAATTCCCTTCAAGTTGAGTCCGCTCGTGGATGTTGTCCACAATTGTTTGTAAAGCTAGGATGGGGCTGATGGTGGGATATTTTTCCAGTCGGCGTCCGTCTTTAACCAGTTCTTTCAACCTTTGTCCCGCATCCATCGCGGTTAGTAATGCTTGTAGTTCTTGGAACTCAAACTGTCGCAAAGCTGCAACCCCCTGTTGTTCCAGCTTTAATCCTTCCTGTGCTTCCTGGGCTTGTTGAATAATCGCATCACTGGCAAATCTCCTTTTGTCTGCTTCCTGTGCTTGCTTAATCGCATGACTTGCAAATATCCCGGCGCTGATTGCCCCAACTAGGGACAATACCAATATTCCAACCCCCAGGCGAATCTGTAGTTTGCCTTGTTGTTGTACCTTGGTTAAGGTCTCATTCGCTTGAGCTAATATCCGTACTTCTTCTTCTTGGACTGCTAAAGCAATTTCAATTTCTCTTTTGTCTAATTGTTGGCTAGCGGATAAGAACTCAAAATCTATATGGCTCAAGTTTTTACCAGCCGCCCAGGCCAAGGCATTCTCTAATTCCTGTCCCCGTAACAGGTACGAAGTATCCTGACAATCTGAAGCTAACCAGGCTGTAACAGTCTCTGAGTAGGGTCGCAGATTGGCTAATTCGTTTTCCACCCAATTCAGGTTGAAAACGGATTCATAGATGCGGTTAGAAACTGTCAAAAAACCCTGGTTATTGACCACTAACCCCGTCAGCCGCAATTCCATTTGTTCGGGACTATCATCCGCTGCTATCCAAAGCGAAGATTGTGGATTGTTAGATAGCGAGTCTTCTGCAACAGTTTCTTTTGATTGTAAAATTTGTTGATACAGTCCCAACAGGCGACCCGCACGCTGCTCGTTTCTCAAAATGCGATTGCGCGAAGCGCACCGGCAAAGCCGATCGCGTATTGTTTTCAAATGTTCCGGTTGGTCCTGCGCTTCCCAGTTGTTGATGACTTGCGTCCTCACCAACTTCTCTACCCACGCCGCCTCATTGCCATGAATCCCCTCAGATGGATAGTTGGCGAGTACCAGTTTACACAGCTTTTGGGTGAGCAACGGTTGACCACCTGTCCAGGCTAATACCTCTTTGATTACCGCTTGGGGGTTTTCTATTTTACTTGACAATCCTTGTGTCAGAGGCTGGGCTTCATGGAATTGGAAGCCATTAAGCTGAATTGCCCGACCAAGATTAAACGGCGTGCGGTTTTTATCGGCTATCAAATCTGAGGGATTCGCCACTCCCAGTAGTGCCCAAGTTAGGCGTCTGTATTCTGGCTGAAAGGCGCGTTTGTTGTAGCAAGACCTGATGAAGGCGAAAAAGTCATCTATCGGGAAGTTTAAGCTGAGTACATTATCGATGTCGTCTACAAAGATAGTAATTTTTTGCTCAACTTGCACTAGTAGAACTTCTTCAATAAAACTGCTGAATCGCTGCACGTAAGATAGCTTTTCACGTTCAGTCCACCAGGTATCTAAATCAAAACTGTCATCCAGATCCAGGCAACTGGTGATGTTATAAATCACACCTGCATACCACTGCTCCGGGGTAATATGAGGGCTACCAATTGCTGTAATATCGATAGCAGCACAAGCAATACCGTCGGCTACAAGTCGTTGCATGGTATGCACGCGCAAACTGGATTTGCCCATCTGGCGACAGTTCAGTACATAACAAAACTCTCCAGCCTTCAAGCCTGCATACAGGTCGGAATCTGCTTGTCGTACCACATAGGTAGGAGCATCAATTGGTAGAGTGTCACCAACTTGGTATTCATCGTCCGAGTTTGCTGGTGCATTCATAACTTCAGTAGCAAGGTTCAGTTCCCATTGTTTGCCATTATTTTCTCATCTCTGAGAGAAAGCCGCTTATGCAGATGCCATACCGACTGCGATAGCGTGCTTCAATGTCATAGGGGGACTCAATCCCTTCACCAGCACGCGCTTGAGTTGGAACAGGGGGAATTGGTTCATACTCAATGGACATGGTAGATCACTCCTGAAGCTCCAGAGGACTGGTTCCAAGATAGCTGATGTGATTTCAGTCGGCGTTCGCCAACACTATCCCGTCGTTTTCGGGTACAGTCAGAGCTGTTTTTGATCGCTTGTCTGAAGCATGGATTATGGTTAGCCACAAAAAGCTAGTTAACGTGTACCTGCCAGAAGAACTCTACCAAGCCCTGATTGCCTATCAAGATCAACTTGGGT
>CBDTXL010000369.1:0-5072 GCA_965364435.1 uncultured bacterium | reverse complement strand
GTGTCTTCTCCCAGAATGACTCTTAGTGTTGTGTGGGCTTCTGCCAGAGTTCGGAGTTCCACTTCAAACTTCCATAGGAATGGACGACGCCTTTGAACAGTAACTGCCGCTGGCTCCCAGGCGGTTAGCTTCCACCCGTGTTGAGTAGAGGCCAGAATGTAATCAACACAGGTAGTTTTAGGAGGTGCGTTCGCTATCATCGCTATTACATCGTAATTGTAGTTAGTTGAAGATAATCGGTCAGCTCACCTTCAGACTAAGTTTTCAATACACTGAGCTACAGCGTAGCAACAAATTTTCCTCCATTTGGTTATGTTTACCAAAATTTTGCGTTGGTCAAGTGGAAGAAGCCCCCAATTTACGAAATCTTTATAAACGCTGACAAAAAAATCCCTCTTCAGATAGATTCAAGCAAACTAGATTCTGTTGTATTCAAGGCTAATTGCTTTTGATGCAAGTCTCAATCAGTTCCTCAGTGCCGTTAACAGGCAGAATCTGAATCCTCAACTGACGGGCGACATCTTCCACCGTCATGTCATCAAGAAACCGGGTGTCGTCATTCTTCAGCATCAGGGAAGGTAGCACAATGGCGTCACCTAAATCTTTTCCCTGCAAGCCCCTAAGCAAATCTTGTCCTGTCAACAAGCCGGTAACAGTTATCTCCTGTCCCCAGTAATCGCTACGCAGCGCTGCCATCCTCACTTCCAGTCCTTCTACTGCATTTAACTGCTGCACAAGAGGCTCAAAAGCTTTTTCAACCGCATTACCGACTACCCAGGTAAATCTTCTAGGTGTCTCTAGGCGTCGTGGCAGTTTCCTAGAGGCAATGTCCTGAAACTGTTTGAGGAACTGGCGAATCGAACCGACACCATTACCAATTTGAGGGTAGTCTTCGTAATGGGATTCCGGCGGCAATTCCTGTCGAGCAATCAAAAACCACTCATCAGCTAACCAAGCGAAAGTAGACCCCAACTGCTGGCGAAATTTATCCTGAAGCGCCTGAACTTGGCGTATTACTTCCTCTGCCTTCTCGCAACTTACCGGCGTAAGTTCATCTTCTGTTGGTCGAAACCGCGTTAACCCCACGGGTACAACAGCAGCAGAAGCAACAGCTGGCACCTCACCTGTGTGGAATTGCGCCAAATCCAGCAGAGTTTGTTCCAAGTGGACGCCATCATTGATACCAGGACAAACAACCACCTGAGCATGAATTTGCAGGCGTCTCTCCTGAAACCACTTCAGCTGCTCTAAAATCTGCCCAGCGCGATGATTTTTCAGCAAACGTATGCGAATATCCGCCTCAGTGGCATGGACAGAGACATAGAGGGGGGATAGGCGCATCTGTTGTATCCTGTCCCACTCTTTTTGGCTGAGGTTGGTAAGCGTTAAGTAAGAACCATAGAGAAAGCTGAGGCGGTAGTCGTCGTCTTTCAGGTACAAACTCTGCCGCTTACCGGGTGGCTGTTGGTCGATAAAGCAAAAAGGGCAATGGTTATTGCACTGAATCAAGCCATCAAACAACGCTGTCTCAAATTCCAAGCCTAAATCGTCGTCGTAGTCTTTCTCAATTTCTACAGAGTGACTCTTACCAGCAGCATCAAGAACTTCCAGTTCCAGCACTTCATCAGCACATAAAAACTGATAGTCGATGAGGTCGCGGGGACGTGTGCCGTTGATAGCAACAATCGCGTCCCCTGGCTCAAACCCCACTTCAGCAGCAATGGAGTCTGGGAGAACCTTAGTAATTACAGCAGGACGAATAGAAGCTTGACTCATTAGACCTCTTGCTCGCAATCCCTGGAATGGCAAAGCATTCGTGTAAAAATTCAGTCGTAAGTCCCATAAATCAAGGCACGAATTATCATCCCCTACAGCTATATTTTGACTTTTGCAAGAGGTCTATTTTCGTCATTTCACTGTTTCACTGCTAAAACTTTAAATATTTTTTAACAGTCCTGTCCCGATCGCACTCAAGATCAATACTCCAAACACTAAGCGATACCAGATAAACACCCAGGTACTCTTGGTTTGCAGGAAGCGCAATAGCCATGCGATCGATAAATATGAAAAAACAGCGGCTGAGATGACCCCCACCATCAGCGACACTAGCCCAGCATCCCCCAGCCCTTCTGTTACGACACCCTTTAACTCCACCAAACCCGCTAAAGTAATCGCGGGGATGCCTAGCAAAAAGGAAAAACGCGCTGCTGTTGCTCGTTCTAAACCGATGAATAACCCAGCTGTGAGCGTGGAACCCGAACGAGAGACACCGGGGATTAATGACATTGCCTGAGCCAAGCCCATTATGACGCCATCCTGAACACCCAAAGCCTCAAAGCTGCGTTTACGCTTGCCCAGCTTTTCCGCAATTCCCAGTAACAGCGACATAACTATCGAGGCACAGGCGATCGCTCGCATACTCCGCACGGGTGAGTTGTCAAAGTCAGGGATAAACACCTTGATCAGCAGTCCAAAAAAGACAATGGGTAGGGTTCCAAACGCGATACCCAGTGCCATGCGGAATTCGTAGGATTGGTAATCTGACTTGCGTATCGCCTTTAGAGCACCAATTGTAATTTGGCTCAGGTCACTCCAGAAGTACCACAGCACAGCCGCAATACTGCCCAGCTGAATTATCGCGGTAAAGGCGACACCTGGATCGCCCCAGCCTAACGCCACCGGCACCACTTTTAAATGAGCTGTACTACTAATCGGCAGGAACTCTGTTAACCCCTGCACTATACCCAGAACCACAGCCTGAACAATACTTATTTGGGATGTTGGTGGTGTGGCAGCTGAGGTCAGTTCTGGTGACAGGTTAGTGCCGAGAACTTTCAAAGGGCATGCGAGGAACGCGAGTAAGACACCAGCGCCAAAGAGCTTAAACCACTGACGTTGTGATCCGACCATGCCTTCCCCTATTTATTTACATTTAGTCGTGTCGAGAGCTTAAGAGTCATTCGTTACCTTCAGCAAACGGTTCAGTTCGTCTCTGGTTAAGTATTACTGGCTCTAGGCTACATCAGCAAGTGATAACTAAAGGGCTTTTATGTGAAGTATGAAGGCTCAACACCGAACTGGGTCTGATTTCACCTCCAATTTATTGAAATTGGTCAAAATTAGAATAATATTAATAATATCCCCCTAGGGGGGATTAAGGACTGTGATATATTGAGATATGTAAACATAAGTAAAGAATATTAACAAGATCTTGTTTAACAATACCTGGTTTTCTTCTTCCGCCTCAGGGCTATCACACCAGTCAGAGAATTTTTTGCTCTCTCATGAAGCGCCTGTAATTGGCGATCGCCAAGCGTGGTTAGTGTT
Organism: uncultured bacterium; assembly: GCA_965364435.1. Lineage (GTDB taxonomy): Bacteria > Cyanobacteriota > Cyanobacteriia > Cyanobacteriales > Coleofasciculaceae > CBDTXL01. The sequence continues at coordinate 1,745 of CBDTXL010000369.1, read as the reverse complement.
TGGGGCTGCGGCATTTCTAGTTTCTGTGCCGGTGTTCGTCCAAGCCCCGTTAGTGCGGCAACTGCCACTGTTGAGTTTAGTGATGACAGTCGGTTGGGTATGGCTGGGGTTAACGCTCTTAAAGCGTCCGGCAACACAAGTGTGGGGCGACTTGCTGCTAGGATTCAGCTGGAGTTGGCTGGCTGGGTCAATTTATTGGGGCTGGCTACGTTGGGAACCCCTGATCCACTTGCCCGTCGAAGCAATTGGTCTACCGTTTGCCCTGTGGGGTTTATGGCGTGGTTGGGGGAGAGTCGGAAATCTTTTTTACCTAGGTTCCCTGTTCGGTACAGCACTAACAGATGTATATTTTTACTTGACTGATCTAATTCCTCACTGGCGTCAGCTAATGCGAGTTGACCCAGAACTGGCGACACCCATTTTTCAAAATGCGATCGCGCAAGTTCAGACTCCTTGGGGAATCAGCTGGGCAGTAGTGTTTGTTAGTACTCTTTTAGTTGTGGGTCTTTGGTCATTAGTGAAAGGACAGTTGTACTGGTGGGCATTTAGTGGGGCAGTCTTGAGTACAATTTTGGTAGATAGTCTGTTCTGGGTGGCAGCTTCTATGGCCTGAATGCAGCTAAATGTTTAATATGAACACTTCTTTACTTTAGGCATATTTGGCAGTTATCTTTCCGGAATCACTTGTTTGGCTCCAGAATGCATCTACTAGACCAACGCTTTTCTCCAAACCCATCATCGCTTCTGTGCCTGTGGTGACTCTGCGATCCACTCCCTATCTACTTCTTCCAACCGACACTGGTAATCGCTATCTTCCATTAGTGGGTAGCAACTGCTGGACTGTTGGTCGCAGTGATGACAACAATTTTGTGCTGTCGGATCGCTGGATTTCCCGAAACCACGCGATGTTGCAGTGTACCGAGACGGGTGATTTCTATCTCATTGATTTAGGAAGCCGGAATGGTTCGTTTGTCAATGGACGGCGAGTTAGTATTCCAGTAACTTTACGCAATGGCGATCGCCTGACCTTCGGTCAAACCGATTTAGAGTTTCATTGTCCAGCCAGCGGTCGCAACGCTGAGTTCCCTCAGCCTACAGACAAAGAAACCCAAACTTCAACCTTGCATGTGCGCCGCCTGATGTCGGTGATGGTGGTGGATATCCGCGACTTTACCGTACTAACCCGCCAACTCGACGAAAAAATTCTCTCAGCAGTGATTGGCACTTGGTTCCGTCAGTCAGGAAATATCATCCGTAAGTCTGGCAGCTGGGTTGATAAATATATTGGTGATGCGGTCATGGCAATTTGGTTTCATAGCTTTCAAGGAGTCAGCCATGAAGAGGGAGTGAATATTTTGCAGGCGGTGAGTGACCTGCACCGCATGACCGCGGAGTTAAGTAGGCAGTATCCTCTGCCCTTCCCCCTGCGGATTGGGACGGGACTCAATACAGGCTATGCAATGGTTGGTAACACAGGTAGTGGCGATCGCCCCGACTACACCGCAATTGGCGATACCGTGAATGCTGCCTTTCGCCTGGAATCTTCCACCAAGCAAATTGGTCTGGATATTGCTTTGGGAGAAGACACTTACCGCTACCTTTCAGATTTAGGGAAGGATGAGCTTGGCTTCAAGCAGCACACGGTTCATCTGAAGGGTTATGAGTCTCCTACTGTCACCTACGCTGGCACCTATGGAGATTTAGATAATTTTTTGCGAGTTAACGCTCCCCGCCAAGAAAGTTTT
>CBDTXL010000368.1:0-5074 GCA_965364435.1 uncultured bacterium | reverse complement strand
GCTGCATCGGCACCGTAGATGATGCGGTGGTCACAGGTGATATTCACCTGCATCTGACGCCGCACACCCATCAAGCCGTCAGCCGTTGCTACGACTTGTGGGCGTGATGCCCCGATCGCTAGAATGGAACCTTGTCCCGGCGGCAAGATGGCATCAAAGCGGTCCACGCCAAACATTCCCAAATTGGACAGGGTGAAGGTACCAGAGCTATATTCCTCCGCTTTCAATTGTTTGAGTCGGGAGCGTTCTACCAAGTCTTTCCAGTTACGAGACAGGGAATAGATATCTACCTGATCGGCTTTTTGCAATACGGGCGTAATTAGCCCCCCATCTGCCATTGCCACAGCTACGGAAATATTAATGGCACTGTGATACCGAATGCCCTGTTCAGTGTAACTGGCATTTACCAAGGGATGTTTTTGCAACGTCACCGCCACCGCCTTGGCAAGCAGCGCTGTCATCGTGACACCCTTAGACTTGATTTTTTTGTATAAATTATCCAGCTCGTCGGTAGTGATGGTGTAACCAACGTGGTAGGTGGGCACTTGGAGGCTGGCAACCATATTGCGTACCACCGCATTTTGCAGCGTATTCAACGGTACGACTTCGCCCAGAGGCACAGTGGCGGGAACCGCTGGAGTAGCTGCTGGTGCTGGTTTGGCTGCGGGAGTCGCCGGGGGAGCAGCCGTTGGTGTCCTTGCGGGTGCCGCTGTCGTCGCTACGGCAGGCGCGGCAGTACTGCCCTTACCCGCTGCCCCTTCCACATCCTCGGCGACAATCCGCCCGTGGGGACCACTGCCTTTCAAGGTGCCCAGATCGACCTTCAGTTCCTTGGCTAACTTCCGAGCGCGGGGCGAGACGATAATCCGTCCATTACGGCGGCTGGGGGGGTCTTGAGCGGCAGCTGGGGCTGCTTCTACAGGTTCTGGGGCCCGGGCCGTTTCCTTCTGAGTTGTCGCCACAGCTGGCTCTGGACTGGATGGGGTAGCTTGTTGTTGGGCTGTCTCGATTTCTGCTTCCGTTTCTGCCACCAAAGCGATCGCGGCACCCACAGGAGCAGATTCACCAGCAGGTACGGTAATGATAGCCAGATAGCCCTCATAGAAGGACTCAACGTCCATATCCGCCTTATCTGACTCAACCACAACCACGGTTTCGCCTTTTTCAACTTTGTCGCCTGGGGATTTGACCCAGGAAACAATCTTGCCTTCGGTCATTGTGGAACTGAGGGCGGGCATGAATACTTCGTGGATCATGGGGTGGTCTTCCGAATCAACTTTGCGTGAGGTAGCAAGAACTTTTGCCAGATCGCATTGTATCTTGAGGAACGGCTAATGGCTAATGGCTAATGGCTAATGGTTGCTGAATTTTCCTGACGACACAGCTGCTGACTAGAATGAGGTTAGCAGCTTTGGTGGAACTCTCCTTAAATTCAATGTTTGGTAAACTGAAACTTTTCCTGGTGCTGCTTGCAGGTGTATCAATAAGTTTGAGTGCTTGTAACGACATCAGTGTGCAGCAAACCTCTCCCCCTAACGAAGCGGGACAACGTCCAGGGAATCGCCCTGAGGCGACACCGACTACTACTACCCGCTCATCCAAACAGGGGACAATGGCTTTTGCCAGTCACTCACCTGCTAGTCAAACCAGCCAGACAATAAGCCTGAACAATTCGGACGCTAAAACGACTGCTGCTAGTGCAAAGGCTCATCGGGAAAACTACAAACCGATTTCCCTAACAAAGATTGCCGATCGCAATGCTCTCGCTGGCAACGACCCAAAAGCGCTCGCACTTTCAGCTTTCGGTAACGTCGAATCCGAGGGCGGTTCGCGAGACGTAACAGTAGATTATCCCCAACCCAATCAGGCGATCGTCACCATCACCCAAACGGGTGTGGCAGATGACTCTGTTGGTGCAATCCGGTATCGCGTTGAGTTGCAGCCAGAGAAATCAGCCCAAACTGGTAAGCAGTGGGAGATAGTTTGGGCTGGCTCCCAGGTAAAGTGTCACCCAGGACGCGGCCATCAAGATTGGTCAACGGAACTTTGCTTGTAGATCACCCTGAAGAATTGACTAGGAATCAAAATCGCTTGACGGTGTGAAGAAGGCGGCAAGATCTACTGGCAAAGCCTAGATATCGCCGCGAATTTCTTCCACAACTCCATCACGCAGAAGAATTTCAACGTTCATTTTCCGCACCAGGTTATCCCCCCGTTCGACGCGAAAAAAGCTCTCCATCTGACCTTGACTAACCTCCTGGTCAAGTTCAAGCATCTGCACTTGTTGCAGTTGCTGTAGCTGCTGATTTTTCTGCTCTAGCAGTTCACTTTTCTTCTGATTGACCTGAATTTGAATACTCTCGATTTGTTGTGCCACCTGAGGACCAGGGGGTTGCAAACTCTGCTTTTGAATTTCCGAGATCGCACGCTGCCCCTGCATATCTAGCTGTTGCAGCTGAGTGTCAATCTGGTTAATCTGCTCCTGAAGTTGTAGCTGAACCTCCTCCTTCCATCGGGGTGTCACGATGGCTTTGATATTGACGGGTCGCTTCAAGAGTAGGTTGGATTTAGATTCGTCCATATTTACGTTGCGCTAGGTAGATCGAGGGTTTAAAGGTTAAAGGTTCGTACTCCAAAGGATAACCAAAAGGGTAGGGAGTGAAGGTTAAGAGCGATGCGCCACTCACCTTCCAACCCTCTAACTTTTTCGTCCTGAATCAGGTAAACATCCCGTTAATGATATCGCGATAGCGTTCCGTAACGACGGGTCGCCGGATTTTCAACGTTTGAGTCATCATGCCATTTTCAATGGAAAAAGGCTCTAGGATCAGCTTAAACGTGCCAATGCGGTCATCAGGGCGATAGCCAGGGCGATTTTGTACTTCCCGGTTCAATTCTTGCTTGAATAAGTTCTGAACCTCTTTACTATCAAGGTCAATTGCTGTCCGGAACGCCTCTGATGAGTTGCTTGTTTCCTTTTCTCGGATTTGCTCTGGTAGACGCAGGTGGAGATTTTGAGATGTTGCCCACTGTTGGAGGGCTTCGAGATTGGGCACAATTAAGGCACCGAGCGATCGCTGGTCTTGCCCTACTAGGATAATCTGGTCAATATAAGGACTCCGCACACAGGCATCCTCAATCGGCTGTGGCTCGATATTTTCCCCGTTGGTGAGAACAATCGTATCCTTTGCCCGTCCGGTCAGCACCAAGTCATTTGTTGGTGTCACCCAACCCAAATCGCCGCTATCAAACCAACCTTCCGAGTCAATTGCCTTAGCTGTTGCTTCCGGGTTTTTGTAATAACCTTTCATCACTTGTGGCCCCCGAATCAGGACGAGACCTTGCTGACCGACAGGTAAGGGTTGACGAGTTTCCGGGTCAACAATCCGGTTTTCCGTCTCAAGCACGGGTGGACCTGATGAACCCCGTAGGTTATGCCAGGTAAGCCGCACATTGGTCACTGGAGACGTTTCTGTCAAACCGTATCCTACCAGCACTTCTATACCAACAATCTCAAAGAAGTTGTCCAGATGTTTGGCTAGGGAACCCCCACCACTAATGACTAGCTGGATTTTTCCCCCTGTTGCTTCGCGGACTTTTTGATAGACTAATTTGTCTGCCAGTTGGTGAACAGGCCAGAGGGCAGATGCCTGGACACTGGCACTTAGACGTTGGATGGCAGATGGGTTCAGGTTGTCCAAGGTTAATCCTTGCGCCAGACGCCGCGCTTCAATGTAGCGTTGACTGAGGGAAAGCAAGTTTTGCACCAATCGCTGTCTACTTGCGGGTTGTTCGCGAAACTGCTTTTGAACCCCTTCGTAAATTGATTCCCACAGTCGCGGCACACCCACCATTAGAGTCGGTTTGAATTCTTTGAGGTCTTTTTTGACGCTACGCAGGTTCGTGTAAATCTGCGTGCAACCCTGGGAGAGAATATAGTACTCGACCGAGCGCTCGTAAACGTGCCAGGTAGGGAGGATAGAAAGAACGCGATCGCCTTGCTGCGGCGTGAATACCTCACCATAGGCTCTGACCTGATGCAGCAGGTTGCCATGAGTCAGCATGACGCCCTTAGGTTTGCCACTGGTTCCAGAAGTATACATCAGGGTTGCCAGTGTATCCCGCTTTTGGCTAACCGGCTGTAGGGAATGATTTAACCCAGCTGCCATTACTTGAGAGAAGTTCAGGACCTTTAGGGTTTCGTCTACATCTGGCTGTTCATCCGACAATAATACCACCAGCTGAATGGGCAGAGACTCAAGGCGATCGCGCAGTTTTGAGAGCGTCTTACGGTCTTCTACCACCAGAGCGATGCTACCGCTTTGTGTCAGGATAAATAGTAATTCCTCCCGCTCAGCTTGGGCACTACGCACCACATTCGCTGCCCCAGCCATCATGATCCCTTGGTCAGCAATCATCCAACGAGGGCTGTTGTCAGCAAAAAGAGTCACACGGCTAGGGATACCGTCGCTATCGTATTCGGGTGTGATTCCCAAAGTCTGTAACCCAGCGGCAAATTGCTGAATTTGCTGATATAACTGGGCATAGGTAAGAACTACCTCTGGTTTTGCATGAGGGTCTTTGAGGGCAACAACTTTGTCAAAACGTTTGGCAGCAAGAGGCCAGATTTCTGGCAAGGACTGTGCACAGGAGTAATCGGCAATGGGTCTGAGATTGCTAGGTTCTTGCTTTGTCATCTCAAAAGCACTGGAGTTAGCAGGGCGGTTTTTTAACATAACTCAATTCCCTAAGGGGCGATCGCTTGTTTTTTTAACATACTCTTGTGTTGAGGCAAAAGAGACTTCAGTGGACACAATTCCTTCTGTCCGTATTTAGTTTGGTCAGTCACTGGAATTTGTCAGTGCAAATATGTATTAATTAACCGTTCACCATTTATGCAAGCAAAAACTCAAGGGAACTCTGTGAAACCAGCTCAAAACACTGCAAATCTTCTGAAGAGAAAGTCCCTTAACCCTGGCAAAATCAGGGGACTCATCCTAATGTTCCTGCTAGCCCTTGGCTCAACTGCTGTCTTAGCAGGCTGCAATAAAACCCCAACTGACTCGAATTCCCC
>CBDTXL010000367.1:0-5078 GCA_965364435.1 uncultured bacterium | reverse complement strand
TAGAGCTACAGGCGTTGCTAGCCAAAAATCGGGCATAGCTGTCACAGCTTAGAACGGAAGTTACCCAAAAACTAAATGACAAAATCCTTATCTAGAGGGGATTATAGCCGTTTTTTTTATCCCCCTAGCTGGGTACATTGAGAGAAAGCGACTCAGTCAAGCGGATAATGATGCGATCTGCTGAAAGCTCTACTCGCAACGCTCTCGCCCTTTGGCTCTACCGTAGTGCGATCGCACTACGAGCAAGCAATCGCCCCATTCACTAAAGTTGAGTAGAAAGGAATCAGCACAGGAAAATGAGGTCAACCCATGATCCAAGCATTGCAACCGCCGATTACGTTTGACGAGTTTGTTGAGTGGTTACCAGAAACCTCTGAATGCCGCTACGAGTTACACCGTGGGGTAATTGTTGAGATGCCAAAACCGCGAGGCAAGCATTCATTGGTGTCAGGCGATTTAGCTTACGACTTAGGCACTGCCATTCGTCAGGCGAACTTGCCCTATTTCATCCCTACGGTAAATCGGGTTTTTGCACCAGGACAGTAGAGAGCGATCGCTCTGTATCCATAAACGAAAATGAAATCGATCGCGCAAACAATTGACTGTCATCACACTTTCTCTTCCTCGCTTCCTCCAAGAATCAGGAGCGATCGCATCTTCGTTAACATCAACCTAAAAGGTAGGGTGGGTTAGCGCTACTCGTAACCCACCGAATTAATGATAGGGTGGTGCGTTACACGTCGTTAACGCACCCTACAAGATCTGCGATCTGAAGAGCAGCAGCGCAATGCTCTCGCACTTAACAAACCCTATCTCTTACCACAATGCAGGCTTTGTCGGAGATCGCACTAATTACCCTGATTGTTGTGGATCGTCTCCAGGAGGATGCAGACCGCTTTCGACCCATCGTTGTCGAGATTTCTGAATGAATTGCTCTGCACGACGTTCATCGTTGAGATCGAGGCGATTGCAGGTTGCCCGTCCCGTTGGAGTAGTGCCAAGGATACGTGTGCCGTCAGCTGTCCAGATGAAGTGTTCCGACCAAATCTGCCGACGAGGGTTAAACAAGGGGGTTTCTTTTCCTGTGTCAGGATCAGTACCTATAGTGAAGTTGTAGCGTCTTTCGTTGCAACGACGACAGGCTAAAGCGAGATTATCGAGATCATCTGTGCCTCCCAGGGATTGGGGTTGGAGATGGTCGATGGAGAGAGGAGCTGTGCTGAGAAGTTCAGGGTAGTGACAGTATTCACAGCGAAATTGAGCGCGAAGTCTTACCTGCTCGTAGAGGGGTTTAGGAATGGGCATTGTCCTGTGCAGCGATGACAGCGTTGATATAGCTGAAGATGTCATCGAGTTCGCCGATCGCCTCTAGTTCGATCTTTTCGTCTGAGGTAAGGGTATCTAATTTTTGCTTATCGAGGAGTTCTTGCATCCGTTCGCCCAGCTTATCGGTGAATTTGAAGAGAGTGAGGTTGTTGATGCGTTGGATGCAGATCCCTTCAGGCAGAAATTTGGAGGGTCTAACCAGTGTAGCAGTCATTAGTCGATCATCTTAAGTTTTCTTGATTTTATCATTGGCAAATCAAGAGGAGCATTGGCAAATCAAGAGGAGTGTGTAACCCACCGAATAAATGACAATGATGGTGCGTTACACTCTGTTAACGCACCCTACAAGCTCCGCGATCGCACTACATACACGCATTAACGATCGCACTACAAGAGCCGCGATCGCACTAAAATAGAAGCACGTTAATCCGAAGGTGATTGTAGGATACCAATTACATTGCCACCAGAACTAGAGCAGTTTATCCAAAGTCAGGTTGCTAGCGGCAAGTATGCATCTGTTGATGAGGTATTCTTGGCGGGGATTAAGCTATTAGAGGAACGAGAACGCCTTTATCAAGGACGATTTGAAGAATTACGCCGTGAAGTTATGGTTGGGGTTGATGTCTACGACAGGCTTCGCCTACGCACTATACTACTGGCATACCGCACGTTATCAAGTGGTAAGTGACATCCACAGAACCAGAGAACTCATAATCAGCTAGCAGTACCTGTTTTGGTGCATTTTCTTTGATTGCCTCAACAATTGCCTCCAGCGCCGTTGCACAAGCCAGCGCTGTGGCACCAACAACTTTAAATGTACGTACTGCACTATCAAAGCTAGAAAAATTGTTAATGACAACATTTGCCGCGTGGGCAATTAACGACTGGTTATGATACGCCCAGGATGCCACTGCTAGACTACCAAAAACTAACGTAGCAGCAAAAGTATATGTCCCTTCATCCACAGATGACTGCATTGATTGGTCAGTACCTATTAACTGGGATAAACCAGGCTGTTGCTGGACGGTAGTCACACTCCACGAACCATCTGGCTTGTAAGAAACATTAAATGTCGTAAATCCTTGAGTGGTATCGCATTTGGCAGAACCGACCGAAGAAGTCGTGAAGTTGATTACATTACCAGCTTCGTAATCTCCAGTATGTACATAAAAGATTAGTACAGGCTGACAATCAATATTCTTGCTTGGCTGGGCAGGGATGAAATTAGAAAGAACCATCGAGCCAGTCTGCGAATTTTTAATTGCTAGACCTGCATTATAATGCTTTAAAGCAGGGTTAAATGCGGGAGTAATAATCCGATAAGCGCCAGGTTGTACCCCCTCGGTGTAAGCCGGTACTGACAATCCTAATGACGGATCGACGGACATCTGAGTAGTATTATTTGTTGAACTACCGGCTGTTGTTAATTCTATCGCCTGAGTCGCAGTTGTGTATCCAGAAGCTTCCCCTACTACTGGAGTACCCTTGCTGGTCTGAGCGCCCGCATAGTACTGTTGAAGAAATTGAAATGTCAAACTCGCACCAGAACTCGAGTAAGGCTGCAACGGCCCAGAATATATACTATTCGTATAAACTGTTTGACCTCCAGAATAGATAGCAGGTTTTTGAAAGAAGTAGAAATTCTGATTATCGAGGCTGTGATTTTCCACGTTAATTGTGTACAGAGTAGGCATGATGTAGTCCTCTTGATAAGTTAATAAACTTGACTCATGACTCAATCTTGCGTCTTTCCCACTGTCAACGCCACCAAAGTTTACAACTTTAAGAAAAAAGTTAAATATTTCACACCATCAATCCCCCAATACCAGTCCCCATCTCAGTTTCATAAATCGAAAACTTAAGAACCTCACCACCATTCGGGAGCAATTTACTTATAACTTTAGAAAAACCCCAAAGTTAAGAACTGCACTTCCGATTCCCTAGATAAAATTCCAACTCCGAGGGGCGTTCATACTAAACCCTCCGGAATTCCATCCGCAGGATTTAGAGCTAAAGCTTAAAAGTTCAAGATAGTTCTGGAATACTCTGAGACGGTATCTCGCTCCATCAGCCATATCCATTCAGAATACGACAAAGACACGGGGTGCGACTCTGACGGCTCAAGGCTCAAGGAAACTCAATCAGGCAAAAGCTAAGGTAGAAATTGAGCAAAACTTTAAGCGATACACTCTCGAAACCCTCAGTGAGGAAACAGGTTTAACCCCCAATACCCTCAGCAAGATCTTTACTGGCTCAGTAGGAGTCGATAAGCGAACCTTGGAGTGTTGCTTCAATGCCTTTAATCTGACCTTGTTAAAAGACGATTATCTCTACCTAAAGCCTCATCAAGACAATCTTTCCGAGATTAGCTCAATGTCCCCTGCCCAAACCTGCTGCCCCATCGAACCAATCTGCGATTCTCCTTTGGAGACGCTACGCGATCGCGATCGCACCGCTCCCCCTAAAACGCACAAAATGGAACCACCACAAGACAATCGGCAACCTCGTCCTCCAACCCCACCAGGAGGGCAGATGCCTCTGGATTCAGTCTTTTACATTGACCGTCCCATCCTCGAATCCCTCTGTTACGAAGCCATCGAGCAACCCGGTGCGTCGATCAACATCCGCGCCCCCAAGCAAATGGGCAAAACCTCCCTAATGACCCGCATCTTGGCTTACTCTGAAACTCTTGGCTATCCCACTGTTTCCGTGAGCTTGCAACTCGCCGATAGCGAGATTTTACAGAACCTAGAACGCTTTTTACAATGGTTCTGTACCAGAGTCAGCAAAAAGTTAGGCTTGCCCAACGCAATTGCCAATTTTTGGGATAACTCCTTGGGTAGCAAATCGAACGCCACCGACTACTTCAAGGATGTTATCTTAGTTAACCTCGATCACGAAGCGTGGGCTGCACCCAATCGCGCCGCGTCTCTAAGGGAGAATCGCCCCCTAGTCATTGCGATCGATGAACTCAACCAGCTTTTTGCCTACCCCGACATTGCCAGTGAATTTCTCCAACTTCTGAGAACTTGGTCGGAGCAAGCCAAAGAAGGCAATGTAGACATTAATCCTTGGCACAAGCTGCGACTGGTGACGGTTCATTCTACTGAAATCCTCATGCCTCTCTCGATCAATCCCTCCCTGTTGAATACTGGGTTGGTGATTGAGTTACCTGAGTTTACCCCAGCTCAGGTACAGGATCTAGCATTTCGGTGGGAACAGGAAATAACCGCGCCACAAACCCAGCGCTTGATCGCTTTGTTGGGGGGACATCCCTATCGGTTGCAGTTAGCATTTTTTTCCCTACAACAGCAGACAATAACCCTGGAAGAACTGTTAGAAAATTCTGCTTTAGCCGCCGCCATCTATGCAGAGCACTTAGAACAGCAATGGTGGAACCTGCAACGCTATCCCGATTTATTGCCATCGTTTACAGAAATCGTCAGGCAATCAAGCCCTGTAGATTGCGAGGCTGTACAAGCCTCCCAGTTGCACAAGATGGGGTTGGTGCATTTGCATGGTATAAAGGCAAGTCTCGCCTGCGAGTTATTGCGTCCATTTTTGTGCGATCGCCTGGGGCAAATCAACAGTTAGGGCTTAAATGACGATAGCAATTGTTCTCGTTCCTTCTAGCTGTGAGAGTTCAACTTCAACTTTTTCGTTTAAGTCCCACTAGTCCAATAGGGTGAATGGTGACATGTGAGAGCGTGAACTTAAGTTAAAGAAAGACTACAAAATATATCTTTCCTAAA
>CBDTXL010000366.1:0-5089 GCA_965364435.1 uncultured bacterium | reverse complement strand
GCTTTTACCGCACCTCCAAACAGAGGCGCACCCGCACCCGGTCAACGGCAAGGAGCAGGAAGCCGTGGTCCGTGTCCGGACGTAGCCCAGCCTCTCACCGCCTTGGTTCCAATCATTCAGGAAACTTCCAATGGGGGTAACAGCCCAACCCCAGAGATAACTACCTCAGACTCTGTTTTAGGTTTAACCGTCGCAGAGCATCCAACTTTCTGGTTTTATATTCCTTATTCGCTCAATTCGCCCCCAGCTACAATCTCCGTTGAGTTTGTGCTGCAAGATGAAAATAGCAATCAGGCATACAAGACCGTTTTGACAACAGCTGAAAACTCGCCCGGTGTTTACGGCGTTGAGCTTCCATCCACAGCGCCACCGCTTGAAGTCGGCAGAAGGTATCATTGGTACTTCGTAATTTATTGCGGCAATTCGGAGGTGCCTAACTATGTTGAGGGCTGGGTGGAACGAGTTGAACTAAATCCCTCACTCAAAACTCAGTTGGAGCAAGCAACACCCCTGCAAAGGGTCGCTCTCTATGCGAAAGCAGGCATTTGGCACGAGGCTGTGACTTCTCTAGCTAATCTACGCCGTGAGAATCCCCAAAAGGCAGCATTAATGGCTGATTGGAATGAATTATTGAAGTCTGTTGACTTAGATGCGATCGCGCAAGACCCAATTCAGTCTGAGTTTAGCCCTCAAGAATGATTAAGAGAGAGTAGGGGACTCCCCACTCACTACTCCCCACTCCCCTACTAAAAGTCTGGTAGGTTCGCAGAGGTGTGGAATGTTGGTTCTGAGAGCACCTGTTTCAGGTTTTGCATCCGCAACTTAAACATCGTCTCCAATCCCAAGCGAATCAACGTACCATCCAGCAGCGGGTTCAGTTCAAACTTTACCGAATCAACGATGCGGGTTGATTCGGACGTAATCGGCATAAACTTATGGGTGTGTTCCCAGAATTTAAAAGGACCACTCACCTGTTCATCTATAAAACAGACTGGGGGGTCCCAGCGAGTAATCTTAACTTGGCAGTCAACCCCTAAGCCTAAAACTTCGACCCGCACTGTAAAGTGAGTGTCTAGACCACAAACAATGTTCGATTCCTTAAGCCGGACTACGGGAAAAGGTGGAGCAATCCGTTCTAGAAGCTGCACATCCTCGTGAGCTTTCCAGACCAATTCCACCGGCAAGGGGACGGTTTCGGCTACCTCAAATCGTTCCAAAGTTCTGTTTCTCGCAAACGTTTTTACGTCTATAGGTAACTGTACTGCAAGTTTGTAGCTTTTGCAGGACTTATACCAAGTTGCAGCGCTGTTGCGTAATCTAGAAATTGTCACTCCCTACTCCAAACCTCCCCACTCCCCATCTGAAAGTTAAATTATGTCCAATCAATCTCCTATCCCCGTCGTCGTCAATGGGGCAGCTGGCAAAATGGGCCGAGAGGTCATTAAGGCTGTTGCTGGTGCTTCGGATATGACCTTAATTGGTGCTATCGATCGCAACCCGAATTACATCGGTCAAGATGCGGGTGAAGTAGCTGGGTGCTACCCCCTTGAAATTCCGATTTTGAATGACCTGCAAGCGACGCTGGTGCTTGCCACCCAGGAAAAAGTGCAGGGTGTTATGGTAGATTTTACTCACCCTAGCGGGGTTTATGAGAATGTCCGGTCAGCGATCGCATATGGTGTCCGCCCTGTTGTTGGCACCACAGGACTCAGAAGAGAGCAAATTCAAGAACTCGCCGACTTTGCTGAAAAAGCCAGCACCGGTTGCTTGATTATTCCCAACTTCTCCATTGGTATGGTGTTGCTTCAGCAGGCAGCCGTTCAAGCGTCCCAATACTTTGAACACGTTGAAATTATTGAGCTACACCACAATCAAAAAGCCGATGCCCCCAGTGGCACGGCGATTCAAACCGCCCAGCAGCTAGCAGAACTCGGAAAAACTTTCAATTCAGCTGTTGTTAAAGAAACTGAAAAATTAACAGGTGCCAGGGGCAGTGTAGCAGATGAGGGCATTCGGATTCATAGTGTCCGCTTACCTGGTTTAATTGCTCACCAAGAAGTTATTTTCGGTGCCCCCGGTCAAATCTATACTCTGCGTCACGATACCACAGATCGCTCTTGCTATATGCCAGGAGTACTCCTAGCGATTCGCAAAATCACCCAGCTCAAATCCCTCGTTTATGGATTAGAAAAAATCCTATAAAAGCTAACTATGCTAGTTCCAATCACACGCCAAAAGTTTGAACAACTTATTCCCCTCATCGCCACTGGTCCTCAGTACGCATACGTTTGGGGTCAGCTTCCAGATTTTTTGAAACGACTCCTGATTTCTGTTATCGCTATCGTCGTCGTTTTACTTTTAAAACTCTTTTTTGGAGAGGCGTTCGATGGCTTAAGCTTGTTACTCGGCATCATTGCTGCACTTTACTGGCTGTGGAGTCCTATCTACTGGGCAACTCTGCGTAACCTTGAGATGCGCCGATACCCATACAGTGGCTTCTGGCGTGGTCAAGTGGTGGATGTGTATGTGACAGAAGAGTTGATTGGTACAGAAGAAACCGTTAACAATCGCGGTGAGTTGGTTATTGTTGAAAACCGGGAACGACGCCTGAATCTAGATGTTGAAGACGAAACGGGATTCGCGACGCAGCTACAAGTACCACTGCGCCGCACCCACAAGGGAATTGCTGCCGGTCAAATTGCTGAAATGTTGGTATTGTCATATCAACCTGACCTGGGACGCATTGCTAAGATAACTGATATCTATATTCCCAGTTTGAACCGCTGGGTGAGTGACTATCCTTACCTGCAACGAGAGAGCTTTGTCCAGGTTAGCCGAAAGTTGAGCAAAGTCGATAGTGATGATTATCGAGAAGAGCGTGTTGTCAAGACTAGGCGTCGTAGACGTTAGACTGACAGCGGATTTTATCTAATTCGCCGGAAGGTATTCAAGGGTAAACAACAGGTTGTTGAAACTAGGGTAAGATAAACTACCCAGACCTGCTAAGAGCTGAGGTCTGGGTTTTCAGTAGCCCTGAAGTCGTCAAACAGATTAAGCTGAACATATTGAACAGTTCCGCTTAACTTGCACGATAACCCCGTGCCTCCAGGCTGGTTTATAAACAGCCCCACAAGTGCGATATTGTTGGCTCCGTTAAAGTCAGCATCTCCATGCCAGCCGCAATGCCCGCACCGGAAAGTCTTGCCACTGCGGTAAGACTTTCCTTTTACTGGGTGAATGTGCAGACATTGATGGCATTGTTGAGAGGTATACGCCGGAGAGATAGGGATAACTTGAACACCAGCACCAAGAGCCTTGTACTCAATGAACATTCGCAGTTGATAAAATGCCCATGAGTTTGAACGCCTGCGCTCAGTCTTGTTTCTAGGCTGCTGGTTTGTCCTGTCTCTGATACCTGTCAGGTCTTCTATAGCAATTGACGCGCTCAGTTCAACTGCCCGTCTGACCACTGACTTGGAGATGTTGTGATTAAGCCATTGCTGATAGCGTCTCTCCCTCCCTGACAGCCGTTTCAAGACTTCTCGACATCTACGTCGAGTCGTCCTCGTGCCTTTCGGGGCTTTCTTCTGGAGAGATGCTCTAACTCTGGAAAACTTATCTCTAACTTGTTGAATACCCGTGCCGTCCCACTTCTCGCCTTCAGACGTTACCGCTATATCGCGGCGTCCTAAATCGACACCAAGCATCTTGCTGGTATCTTTTTGTTCTGGGACATTATCCTTAATTTGGACGTGCAGGTAGTACTGACCATCACGGTGCTTGCACAACTGGGCTGAAGTTGGATTTCTCCCTTTGAGTTTTCCTCTCTGGTAGTTCCCAACTTTCAACTCAATTCGCTCTCTGCCGTGGATGGTGGCAAGGCTTACTGTCCAGTCATGTTCTCTGAACCGAAACAAGTCCTTATCACAGTCCATACTGCTTGGGGCAAACCCTTTGACGGGCTTGCCTTTGTGTGAAGCTACCTTGCGGTTAGCTGCTACCCTTGCACAAGCCCTGACTGCCATGTTTGCCACCAAATTGAATTCGCTTTTGATGGTTTGATAGACCAGAGACTGGATGGCGATTTTATTGGTCAGTTTTGGATCTGTGTGTTCGTTCACGTAGTTGCAAGCATCCGCAAACGCCTGAAGAGTTGCATTCAGTTTGGCAAATTGTTCAGGCGTAGGTTGAAGCTTTACAACTATCGTGAGAACTTGTTTCATGACAGATATTATACCACATGGTGGGAAGTGATTGGAAATAGAAGGACATTGAGTCCTTGTATTTCCCGCTATCCCCCTACGGGTTATCTCCGCTACGCTACGATTGAACCCGTAGCAAGAGAGCGATTCAGGTGGCAAAAATAATGTAGAACACGCAAGCACAACTCAAAAATACTCAACTGACTCCGTTAGTGTCCTGCCCATAGGCTTGCCAAGCTAAGTCTACTAGCCCGTTAGCGATCGCCGCGGCCACTACAGCACTGCCCTTACGACCTTCAATCCGAATGTGAGGAATCAAGGAGTCCTTCAGGCGGTCTTTGGCAACATCCACATCCACAAATCCTGAAGGTGTCCCAATCACTAAGGCAGGTTTAATTTCCTCAGCCTCAATTAACTCAATCAGCACAGTAAGCGCCGTTTGAGCCTGTCCAACAACAAAAATCCCCTCCGGATAGCGTCTAGCTAGCGTTTGAATTCCCCAAGCTGCCTGTGTCTTCTCTTTTTGGGGCCGTGTCAGGGCTTCCATACTGCAATATACGGGATTTGCAAAGGTATTTTGGATGTGAGGGGTGATTCCCACTTGTACCATAGGAACATCTACCACTATGGTGGTACGAGCCGCCAAGGCTGCTGCCCCAGCCTGTAAGGCACGCTCAGAAAAACGAATCAGAGACTGATATTCAAAGTCAGCTGTCGCATAAATCACCCGACGCACAATCTCGTATTCCGCCGCTGAAAAGACGTGATCACCCATTTCCTGGTCAATGATTGCCAGACTCTGAGCATCCGTTACATGCCATTCCATGAACTCTCTCAATCCAAAAGTGATTTGCTGATTTTAAGCCCTTTTATGAGAAAATTATATG
>CBDTXL010000365.1:0-5092 GCA_965364435.1 uncultured bacterium | reverse complement strand
GTGGTGCCGCCACCAACAGCACCGCTTGATCCTCCAAAACAGGTGGTGCCGCCACCAACAGCACCGCTTGATCCTCCAAAACAGGTGGTGCCGCCACCAACAGCACCGCTTGATCCTCCAAAACAGGTGGTGCCGCCACAACCTAGAGACGCCTCTGGACCGCTTGCAGCTTTGGGAGACGGAATAAGGAAATTTAGAGACACTTTCGGCGGCGGCGGCGGTGGTTCGTCATCGGGATCGCCGGATGGTGGTGAGGGAGCCGGTGACCCCACTTCACCGGGAACAGTATCCTCTGCTAGGCCTCTCCCAGGGAAACCGAGAGGCGTCTCAGGGTCGGGTCAACCCGTATTGACTGGTGATGGCGATGGGAAGGTTAGCTCTACCTCAACGGGTTCATCATCTGGTCCAGGTAGCGGCTTTGGTTCAGGTAGCGGCTTTGGTTCAGGTAGTGGCTCTGGTTCAGGTAGTGGCTCTGGTTCAGGTAGTGGCTCTGGTTCAGGTGGTGGATTGATTTGTATTCAACGGTGCAAGCCGAAATATCCCTCGATACTGAATGGTGTAGAAGGTACCGCAGCTGTCCGGATTGTGGTGGATCGAGACGGCAATGTGGTTGATGCGAAAATTTCAGAAGGCAGCAGCAGCAAAATCAATGAAGTCGCGCTCGAAGCTGCCAGGAAGCTGAAGTTTAAGGCACCCGGACGCCGCGTTCCCGCTCGATATACGTTTAACTTTACACTTGCAGGCTCTGATTTCGATCGCCAAGCCCGCGAACGTCAAGCCCAGAACGAGCGCGAACGTCAGGCACAGAGAGAACAGGAAAGTCAGGCACAGAGAGAACGGGAAAGTCAGGCACAGCGAGAACGGGAAAGTCAGGCACAGAGAGAACGGGAAAGTCAGGCACAACAAGAACGCGATCGTCAAGCACAACAAGAACGCGATCGTCAAGCACAACAAGAACGCGAGCGTCAAGCACAACAAGAACGCGAGCGCCTTGAACAAGAACGCCTTGAACGTCAAGCACAGCAAGAGCGCGAGCGCCTTGAACAAGAACGCCTTGAACGTCAAGCACAGCAAGAGCGCGAGCGCCTTGAACAAGAACGCCTTGAACGTTCGGCACAGCAAGAGCGCGAGCGCCTTGAACAAGAACGCCTTGAACGTTCGGCACAGCAAGAGCGCGAGCGCCTTGAACAACAAGACAAAGGACCGCCGCCCACACCTATGCAGTCAACCCAACCTTAGAGAGGGGAAAAGGTAACGACAACAACTAGCCCAAGTAAACCAAATCAGCAAGGAGATTAGAGGTTTTTTAAGCGTATGCTTCGTACAATCGGGCGATTTGGAATAACACTATTAGTTGTTTCGACTTTGGAGATTACCATCTCAAGCAGGAATCCACTGCTGGCAAGAGCCAGAGGAATTACATCTTACTCGTCTAATCTGAGCAGTGACCTCTCAGCAGAGACTGCCGAAGTGCCAGAAGAGTTGGCTCCCAATCGCTCGACCTCGCCAAGTTCGAGACCAAGCGAACTTAGAGAGGGAACCGAGGGTTCGCCGACAAGTTCGGGAGCAGTTGGAGTGGTTTGCATTAGTGGGTGTCGTCCCGAATATCCATCTGTACTGAATGGCGAGGAAGGTAGAGCCGTTGTCCGAGTTGTATTGGATAGCAACGGAAATGTGGTTGATTGGGAAATCGCAGAAAGCGGCGGCAGTAGCCAACTCAATCAAGAAGCACTCGAAGCCGCGAGGAAGATGAAGTTTCGGGTACCAGGAGGCGCAAGCCGTTTTGCGGTTCAACTACCAATTAACTTTACGATCAGGGGTTCTGACTTCGCTCGCCAAGCCCGCGAACGTCAGGCGCAGCTAGAACGCGATCGTCTTGAACGCGAACGTCAGGAACAACAACAACAAGAACGTCAGCAGAGAGAAGGGGAACGCCAGATACCACCAAGTTCAAGACCAAGGTTTGGATTGAGCTGTGTTAGTGGGTGCACTCCCAAGTATCCAGCGGTACTAGCTGGTGAAGAAGGTAGCGCACGAGTCAGACTCATGGTGGATCGAAACGGCAATGTGGTTGAGGCACAAGTCGTTGGAGGCAGCGCCTTTACTGAATTTTCAGTAGATGCAAATGGGAATGTAGCTCCAAAAGATGGGGAAACTACCATCTATAGCCAACTTGCTGAAGCAGCTCTTGCAGCTACAAAACAGATGAAGTTTGCTCCACTAGAAAGTGGCGATCGCATTCAAGCCATCGTGCAGATTCACTTTACGAGAGCAGGCTCCAATTTTGATCGCCAAGTCCGCGAACGTCGCACACAGAACGGACGCGAAGTACAGGTGGAAGAAATGAATCTCGCACCGTTAAAGTAACTCAAATACTCGTCTCAGATTCTTAAAGTTAAGGGAGTTGGCGTTAGATTGCTCACAAGTTACGGCTAATTAAATACTGTTGTTCACAAGGAGGTTTTTTAGATTCATGCTTCGGACAATTGGGCGATTCGGAATGACGCTATTAATGGCTTCAAGTTTAAATATTGCTAGCTTGCTCAACAATCCCCAAGAAGCCCTAGCAGGTGTTGTAACGTTACCCGATGGAGGACGTTGCGAAGGGGAAGTTAGCAACGGCGGTCTCAATGGTAAAGTCACTTGCAAATATGCCAATGGGGACAGCTACGAAGGAAACTTCATCAACGGCAAGAAACAAGGTCAAGGTAAGTACACTTTTGCCAAGGGAGGCAGCTACGAAGGAGAGTTCAGCGAAGATCAGCCCAATGGTACAGGCGTGCGAGTCTATGCAGATGGCGATCGCTATGAAGGAGAATTTCGTTCAGGTCAGCCCAATGGTACAGGAGTCTATGTCAGAGCCGATGGAGGTCGTTACGAGGGACAGTTCAGCGATGGCAATCCCAGTGGCAAAGGAACCTTTATCTTCGCCAATGGTAACCGCTGCTCTGGAGAAATCAGCGACGGTCAGCTCAACGGTAAAGGAATCTGCGAATATGCCAACAAGAACCGCTATGAAGGGGAACTGAGTAAGGGTCAGCCTAATGGTCAAGGAGTCTACACGTTTGCCGAGGGAGGTCGCTACGAAGGAAGCTTTAGCAATGGTCAGTTCAATGGCAAAGGTGTCCGGGAATATGCCAATAAGAACCGCTACGAAGGGGAATTTAGCAACGGCAAGCCCAGTGGTCAAGGCACCTATACCTTCGCCGACGGGGGCAGTTACAAAGGAGAATTCAGCGATGGCAAATTCAACGGCACCGGGGTCTACACCTTTACCAATGGCGATCTCTGCCAGGGGCAGTTCAGTAACGGCAAATTAAACGGGAACGCCACCTGTAAATATGCTAGTGGGGACAGCTTTGAAGGGGAATTCCGAAACGGCGAGAAGCAGGGGCAAGGAACCTATATCTTCGCAGATGGAACCCGCGTGGAAGGAATCTGGAAAGATGGCGAATTCCAAAAGTAAGCAGGTGGGGATGGCTAATGGCTAATCTGCGGATCTGCTTCTGGCGTGGGACTGAGGCGCACCGCCACTTAAGTGGCGATCGCTCGCTACCCCTGGCAGTAGTGGAGCAATTCTCTAGAAAGCGCTTGCATTATGAGTGGCTGGGCTGAGTGTACAAAGAAGTGGTCACCAGGAAACATTTGTACTGAGAAGGCAGCACTTGTCTGATCCCGCCAAGCTTCAAGCTCATCGCGACTGGCAACGCGATCGCTCAAGCCACCAAAGGTCGTGATGGGACACTCAAGCGGCGGCTCAGGGGTGTAAACATATGTTTCGAGGACGGCAAAATCTGCCCGCAGGCTCGGCAAGAGCAGCTGCATCAGTTCGGCGTTCTCCAGCACGGCTTCAGGCGTACCGTTATAGCGGCGTAGTTGATCTAGGAACTCAGGTTCTGGAAGGGTATGGATGGGTGGATCTGGATCGGGAAGTTGAGGGGCGCGGCGACCGGACACAAACAGGTGTACTGGACTCAGATTATACTCTTTGTGGAGTATCCTGGCAAGCTCAAAGCTAACAAGTGTGCCCATGCTATGACCAAAGAATGCAAACGGTTTGTCCAGGTAGGGAAGGAGGACACGGGTAAGTTCTTGGATGAGGGGTTCAAGCTGGGTGAAGGGAGGCTCCATCAGTCGGGTGCCCCGTCCCGGCAGTTCAATAGCACAAACTTCGACTGTTGGCGGTAAACTATCTGACCAGGGACGAAAGCTCAAAGCCCCACCCCCAGCATAGGGGAAGCAGAATAGTCGCAGTTTTGCCTGGGGTTTGGGTCCCAGACAAGTAACCCAAGACTTAAAAGTTGGTGTAGTTTTCATTTTTTTTGCAAATTACAGGACTTACGCAACTGTCACACGCGATGCGCTTTGCGCTATGCCCTTCGGGCTTATCGCCACCCCATGACTAGGCTAAAGTCATAGCAATTACAGGATGTTTTAGTTGTTGAATTAGGTAATTTGAAAGTAATCCGTACTTGAGTTGATAAACCGTTTGGCCTGTAGAGTAAGCTAATTGTTTTAATCGTAGCTCCGCTCGCATTGGTAAGTGTGTAATTAATTTAACTACTGAGTAAGTATTGACAATAGTCGAGCTTCGTGAACTCGAATAGCTGTAGTTACTCGTCAGCAACTAGTAAAGCACTGCGGGAGTACACGCGATTGTTTATTAGTAGATTACTCTATTGCCATTTTTTCCTCAAACACACTGCATAGCATTCTGGTGGTCAAGACACAAGGCAAGTTAGGTTCACTCCTTGCTGGGTAAGCCCTACGACTCCGTAGACCACACGCTTTTCCGCTTTTTACCAACTTGCGATAAGCCCGAAGGGCATAGCGCAAAGCGCATCGCGTGTGACAGTAGCGGTTAGTCCTGAGGTAGGGAAAGTTATTCTCATTTTCTGCGATCGCCTTTCACCTAAAATCCGCTAAATTACCTAGATTTCCAGTAGAGAATTGGTGAGCGTTTCAGGCTGTTTTTATTACGGCGATTCACCAAGATTTGACATCATTGTTTTGGCAACTGATGCAAAGGATGCCAAGCTTTCCAGGCATCAGGCTGATGGAATTTGTAGATATCTTTGATTACTTGTACCCA
>CBDTXL010000364.1:0-5108 GCA_965364435.1 uncultured bacterium | reverse complement strand
CGCCTTTATTCTTTGTGCGGCGCTAGGGATGCTGCTCAACCCCGATACTTTCCCTAAATTCTTTTCTCCCGTTCAATTAGTTTCCGATCGCACTCTTCCCTTCCCTCATAAAAGCTACTACTGGGATTTAAAAGCTTATGCTGAAATGGCATTAAGTAACCGTTGCGTTGCCTACTACCCTCTCTGGCCTCTGCTCATCCGTATCCTTTTTCATCCTCAAAGTGTAGACCAGGCGGCACACTCTTTTTTACTTGTTTCTACAGGTATTTTCTTCCTCGCTACCCCGCTTTTAATCGGGTTATTTAGAAAAGCTTTTCGCCATCACTACTTAGCTTTTCTCTTAGTTCTCGCTTTTTCGCTGAACCCGATGGCAATTTTTCGGGTAATTGGTTACACCGAAAGTTTATTTTCTGCTTTGAGCGCTATTTTTATCTGGAGCTGCCTACGTCAAACTAACTTGACGGAAAAACTCAGACTGGCTTTGGTATTCTGCGTAACATTTATAATGTCTTTAACCCGACCCATATTAATGCCATTTTTGTTTTCTTCAGTTGCCGCGTTGGGGACAATTTTTTTCTTTGAGAGCCTGAAACTAGAAACAAGAGACTGGAGAAGGTTTCTGATTCAGATTAAGAACTATGCCCAAGAGATTAAAATTACTCTTACTTTGTGCATTTCAGCCGTCCTGGGATACTCGATGTATGGATTTTTCTGCTTCAAATCAAGAGGAAATTTCTTCGCTCCCTTCATTGATCAAAAGAATTGGGGAACTAAGTTAGGGTTTCATTTAGAACTCTTGCTTTTTCCCAAGTCCCCTCTCTTTGACTTATGGGGGCTTTATTTTCCTCTAATGGTAATGGTTCTGGCGCTGACTTTGGTCTACTTTAAGATTAAAAATAAAACGCCATTAGTATGGATTCCTAAGTCTCCCTTCTGGAAGGTTTTACTTGTGTATCCGCCTCTACTTATTTTGTCTTATATATTTAATTATTTTCGATTAAAGAATAAATCCACTAAGGGGGATTGCTCTCTAACAAAAATTACCATTTCTGATTATACTACAACCTTAAGTAGAAACTATCTATTTTGGTTTTGCGTTTACTTTCCAGTTTTTCACTCCGTTCTTATCTTTTTTACACGCGATCGCCTTTATAGTCTGGGTAGATATATATTTGGAGTTCCCTTCTTTTTTATGGCTCTCGGATATCTCTGTTGCTGTATCCCTGGGAAAAGAACCTATCAAGCCTTGTGGGGGTTCATTTTTATTTCTGCGATCGCTCTCGTTGAACAATGGGTTAATTATGGTAAACATAACTGGCTGGGCTGAAATTGGATTGGGTTTTCACCCCGCAATATATTAGGATTTTGGTCTTAAGAGTGGGCGGGGATTTGACTGTTTTGCCTGTAACAGCCAAAAATAGGAGTAAAATCTAAAAATGATTGCCGATCGCTGAGGGCTTAGAGTCATGAGTAGCTCTGATTTTACGGACGCCCTGGAATGGACGCCCCAAGCCAAAGCCAAGCTGAAAAATATTCCCTATTTTGTTCGCACCCAAGCTCGAAAACGGATTGAGCAACTGGCTCGTGAGGCTGACTTGGAAGTAGTGACGGTTGAACTTGTGGAGCAGGCAAGGTCTGAGTTTGGTCAGTAACTCTTCTCAAGAAACTCTACCCTGTTGCGAATGGTAGAACCTCGGCTTCGGTAGTGTGCCGTGAGAAAACCAGCGCAATTCCAGCGGAGTTAGCATCAATAATCAGAAATCTGAGAAATGGCGGAGGAGTTCAGCGACTGACCAAGCTTGCGCGATCGCTCCTTGGGGTGAGTGAGGCGGGTCGCCATCAAAAATTTCGGAAATGGAGCCAAGACAGGCTTGCTGCTGGAGGTGATCGAGCAAGGGCTGCTCGTCCCAGGGAATGGGTTCTGTCTCGTAAAAGCGCTTCCAGGCACGGACAAATGGACCAATCAGCCAACTCCAAACTGTGCCTTGATGGTAAGCATTATCACGATGCCAGCGATCGCCGTTATAGTAACTAATGTAGTCCGGGTCAGCTGGGTCGAGGCTTCTCAAACCGTAGGGAGTCAGAAGGCGATCGCGTGCCACCTGCAAGACCCGACGTGCCTGAGGCTTGGAAAACCCGCAATGATACAGTGAGAGCGCCAGAACCGCATTGGGGCGAATCCCGGCGTCTGGTCGGTCATCCGGCTCAATGGTGTCGTAGAGGTAATTCTGTTCTCGATTCCAAAACTTTTGCAAGGACGCCTTCACCTGTTGCGCTTGCTGGGCATAGCGTTTAGCTTGGCGCAAAAGACGTACCGTATCAACATTAGTATCTGTAACGAGTTTTTCGGTCCACTGCGTCGCCCAACACAAAGTAGAGTACCAAAGCGCATTGATTTCTACAGGTTTTCCCCGGCGCGGCGTCACCGGATGACCATCAATCACGGCGTCCATCCAGGTTAGCGCCACATTTGGGGCATCCCAAGTTAATAGCCCATCGGCGGCGTCAACCCGAATGTTGAACAGGGTGCCAGCGGTAAAGGCTTTATAGATTTTCTGTACCACTGGATACTGCTCAGTCAAAAACTCCCAATCCTGCGTCGTCTCCAGGTAAAGCCCCAGGATTTCAATCCACCAGAGCGAAGCATCAATACTGTTATATATCGGCTCAGCACCGGCATCCGGAAAAGTATTGGGAATCAAACCATCACGACAATAGCAACCAAACGTTTCGAGTAATCCCTTAGCCAGAGCAAAACGCCCCGTCGCCAAAGCCAGTCCCGGTAGAGCAATCAGTGTATCGCGACCCCAGTCGTTGAACCAGGGGTAACCAGCAATTACCGTCGGACTACCAATCGAGGCGCGGTAGGCAATAAATTGGTCACCTGCTCGTAGCAGCTGACGCCAAGTGCTCTCCCGTTCACTCTCAATACTGCTCGGATAAGCCTGACCTAACCCCCCCATGCCCCCCCCTTCCCTACCAGGGAAGGGGGGAGTATTACTCCCCTCTCCACCCCTCTCATTCTCCCCTAAAAGGGGAGAGGACAAAGGACGAAGCCTTTTGTTCACGAGAGGGGTTGGGGGAGAGGTATCCCTTGGAGTATTGTGCTCACTGTTGAGAGTAACTGGCACACGAGCAAACAGCTGGTTTTGTCTGTCTTGCTCTGCCTGAACCGCCTGCTCAAATAACTGAGGATTAAGCTCAGGTAGCGCTGATTCAGACCATCCCACCCTCGCTTCCAGAGTAAGGGTTTCTCCTGGATGTAGAATAATTGTCAAGTAACCAGGACTGTAGAGGTCTTCGCGATCGCCCAACCCCCGCCTATTTTCCTCTGGGTAGTAATAATTCCAGTACCAAACCCCCTCCGGTTGATAATGACCCGCACTCCAGCGTAGCTGCCAGGGCATCCCAACTTGACCAGCACGAATCGCTTGTAGGTAGATTTGCTGAGGCCCCACTACTTGGGAGAACTGTAAATTCTGGGCGACTGATTGCTGGTGGTGAAAGTCGCGATCGCCAATCAACGGTCGTAGCCTCAGTGTCGCCACCTCGCTGCCTTCATAGTTATACTGAATCAAGATGCGGTTACAGAATGGCGCAATGCCACCTAGGGGCAAGGGGCAAGAAGCAAAAGGAAGATCCAGCCGCCTCGATGCTCGACGCTCAACGCTCTCGCCTGCGGTTACCGTTGTCTCACCTCTCACCTCTTCCCCAATCAAGCCATAAGGCATCACCAACTGCCGCGTCAACTGCCAGTGTTCCTGACCCCAAGTCCATCGGGGAACTGGCTCTATTTCAAACGAGCGCAATAGATGGTAACCCAAGGGTTCTATTGTGCCGCTGCTCCAGAAATTCGTTGAGAGCGCCCAGATCTCCCCTGCCACTTCCAAACTGGCATCGAGATGAGATAGCAACAGGGTACGGCGTCCCGGCGGCTCAAGGGCTGCCATCAACCAGCCGTGGTAAGTGCGAGTGCGAGCATCACAAACGGTACCACTGGCAAAACTACCCAAGCCATTGGTCAACAGCCATTCTCGCGTATCTAAATCCTTCACGACTATTTCGCTACCAACCCTGCATGCTAAGTCTACAGTTTCCTACCCAGTTTTTCTCCTCAAAAGAGGATGATGATTAGACCTCTTGCAAAAGGGACTTTTGCACATCAGTAGGGGAAAGGTTAAAGGTCAAAGGGGAAAGGAATCTTTCTTCCCTTTCCCCTGACTATCAGCCCAGCTAGATCTAAGACTCATTCCCCTATGCGGGAATAGGGTATAAAAAAGCTTAGTATACCTTCATCAATTCCTCCTATTAAAAGAGGCTAACTCAGCAGTGAGTTTGATAAATTAAATCCAAGGTACTACTACTGGTAGATAGGTTTGAACTCCAAATAATGAACAATAAAAATTATTAAGTTTATTGCCTTTTTAGATAAGGAACTTTATTTTGCTTTGAAAAAGAAATCAAAACTCCCCAACTTTTCAACTCGAACAACAAATCAACGAGCCTTTCAGATACATTATTCTGGCAGCTCGATAAAACAGAAGGAGACCGCGGGAGCAAGTGGAGGTATTTGTCTACCAAATAGAATCGATGCGATCGCGCGTGGCTCTGCTAAACCAGAAGGCTAACCAACTGTCTTTGCCGCCACAAAATTTTCTAGAGGAAAGCTTCGTGGAACTCAGCACTGCCTTAGAACAACTACAAGTAGCCCAGGAAGAGCTGCTCCAGCAAAATGAGGAATTAGCCACTACCCGTCAAGCACTGGAAACACAGCGCCAGCGGTACCAGGAGCTGTTTGACTTTGCTCCAGATGCCTACCTGGTGACCGATGCACAGGGGACGATCCAGGAAGCTAACTGTGCCGCCGCCATCCTGCTCAATATCTCCAAGCAGTCTCTGGTTGGCAAAGTGCTGGCTAGCTTCATCCCTCTGGAAGAACGAAAGGCGTTTCGTTCGCGACTCAAGCAGCTAGGCAACAAGATCGGCTCGGTTCAGGAATGGGAAGTGCGCCTGTATCCTCGTAACCGCAAACCTTTTGACGCTGCCTTCAGAGTAGCAGCATTCCAAGACAGAGAACACGAGTCAGTTTCCCTGCGCTGCGTCGTGCG
>CBDTXL010000363.1:0-5109 GCA_965364435.1 uncultured bacterium | reverse complement strand
AATACTCCTTCTAGTCCGCCGTAGCTTAGCACTGGTCCTAGCAATATCGGGGAAAGGAATTGTCCTAGGAAGCCCGCGCCCGTTCCGGCTGCCAGAACACTAGACCTTAGGTCTGAGGGAGCCAGATTTGCCAGAGTGCCGTATAGGGTTGGTAACACTATGCCAAATCCCACGCCAAAGAACACTGCCGTTAACACAATCCAGCTGAGTTGGTGTAGCAAGGGGATTGTCATCAACGTCAAGGCCATCAGTCCAAATCCCATAGCTGTAGATTGAGCTGCCCCCAAGGTCTTTTCGAGCCATTTAGCACCAAAGGCCGATATGGCAGCGGCTCCCACTGCTCGTGAGGCTAGGACAACCCCATTGAGAACTGCCCCTGCCCCAATTGTCGCCTTGAGGTAGAGCGGTGCATAGATTACTACGGCATACATGGAAATAGAGGCAAGGCAGAGGGTTAGTAATAACAGCAGGGTACGAGGATGCCCCAAAACGGTAGTCAGCTTATTGCTGAAGTCTTTCCCCTTCCCAGAAGCCTTTATCTGCTGCTTTTCCCTCAGCATTAATGGTGCCAGAAGAGCTAGTGGTAGGCTCAAGCCGTAAAGAAAGAAGGCAAATTGCCAGTTAATTGAACCAACCCAGCCCCCTAAGAGGGGGAAAGCAATGCCAGTAAGGGTTAGGGTACTGGTAGCGTAGCCTAACGCCTGCGATCGCTCTTCGCCTTCATACATATTCCCCAGCAAACCTAGACTCGCTGCTGCGATTCCACCACTTGCTGCGCCAAGCAATCCCCGCGTTATTAACAGCGGTTCAAGTGTCTGCATAAAGGCTCCTGCCGTGCCAAACACCGCGTAGAGAATCAGCGAAGGTACCAGCACCTGTAACCGACCCACTCGGTCTGCCAAAATTCCGAACAGAGGGCTGAATAAGGCAATTGTCAGGCAATGTATACTCACCAAGTTAGCTGCCAATCTTGGATCAAGGTGGAGTTGTTGCACCATCTCTGGGAGAATTGGAGCAACAACTCCCCCTACCATACTGGTGAGGGAGCCTGCTAACAGCAGCACTAACAGCTTGGAATCTCGCAACATCATCAATAAAGACCTTTGTGAAATTTTTCTTAACAATTAAGATTATTAGACGGTAGTTGCTGTTTTTTTGATTCCTATGAACAAGTTGATTGACTTAAGGGAGCGTCGGAAGCTAAATATTGTCAGATAAACAGGCAACAGAGGCACGATTCATGGAACTGGCTACGACCCTAACAAGCCAGACAGTTCAGAATGCTGTCAGAGAAGTGGGTATCAACCCGAATTACTGGTATCCGGTTGGTTGGGCAAATCAACTCAAGCCAGGGGAGATTATGCCCGTAGTGATTTGGCAGCAGGCGATCGCTGTCTATCGCGATGCTAATGGTATGATCCATGCCTTAGAGGATGCTTGCCCTCACAAGGGCGTAGCATTGCACAAGGGTAAAGTCCAAGGCTGTCACCTGACTTGTGGTTATCATGGCTGGGAATTTAACGGGAGTGGTGAATGTGTTAACGTTCCCTACCTTCCCCAGGAACAAAAACTTCCCCGCGCCCAAGCCCGCAGTTATCCAGTCCAGGAAAAATATAATCTAATATGGATCTTTCCTGGCGACCCTGCCCTAGCCGCTACCCGCCAGCCGCCTGATATGCCAGAATTTGATAATCCCGACTGGTTAATGGTGCCAGTGACAGCCCGCATGCAAGCTCATTTCTCCATCTGCAACGAAAACTCGATGGACGTTTTTCATGGGTTTCTGCACCAAAATCTCCAGGGCTGGTTCAATCCAGTGCTAAAGAGTTTACGGGAAACAGAAGCATCTGTGTGTGCTGAATATGAGGTGTCCTATAAAGGTCGCATGGCAAAGTTTTTAGGCTTGAGCGATCGCGCGGCTGAGGTTACCACTCGCACTACCTCAGTTCAGTATCGCTACCCTCACTACTACACCTATCTTGAGGGAATTTCCACCCTCTACCTGATGCGTCTGCCGGTGGGACCAACCCAAAGTAGATCGTTTACCATGTTCTTTTTGAACATCCGCTTACCCAAATGGCTCCGGAAGCGGATTGAACCGCTGCTGCAAACACTACTTAATCGCTTTGTATTTATGAGATTTCTCAACCAAGATATTGAAATGATCGAGAGTGAGCAGCAAACCTATCTGGCGAATCCTCAGCGGCGCTATGTCGAAATCAATCCGGCAATTATTGCCGTTGAGCGACTCATCATCCGGCAATATGAACAATTTATGCAAAAATCGAGTCAACTGCACAATAGTCGAAACCGACTCTCTGAAGCGATCGCTTCAGGTCAAGCTCAAGCTACTAAAGACAACCCGATTGGATGAAGGCAACTGTATCATCAGCAGTAGAGACTATTACCAGTCCACTGCGGAACCGGACTCTAGTTCTCACTCTATGCAGAGGCTCACAGGTAAGCGGGAGCAATGAACTAATAAATACTATTAGGTATTCTCCAATCCAGCATTTTATTATACCTGGATAGCAGATGCCTTTTAGGAAAATATACTGGGAAATCAAAGGCGAACGCGAATCTGGGAAAAGGTGAGAGGAGTAAACTCGTGCAAATTATCAAAGAGTATGTCCAGCGCTGGTATGAAAGTGAACTCGATCCCGATGAATATCTTTGCCATCAAAAGCAGGGAAATTTAGTTGAGATTGAATCAACTGCCACTGGCAAGCGTCACAATGTTCTGACCTTCTGCACAAATGATGTGCTGGGTTTGGTTCAAGAAGAGTCCGTTAAGCAAGCAGCGATTGATGCCATCCTCAAGTATGGTACGTCGAACAGCTCCTGCTCTGTCTTGAGCGGTCGCATTGATCTGCACCGGCAACTGGAAGATGAGATTTCTGCCTTTAAGCACTTGCCTCACACCCAGCTGTTCCTGAATGCCTGGATGGCGATGCAAGCCTTGATGGATGCCTTCTGTCACCTAGCCATTCCCGTGCCAGGATTTCAAAATACCCGCGAGACCTTGATTCTCACCGATGTACTCAACCACGGCTGCATTATCTCAGCGATCACCAATGCTGGCACCCGTTCTGGTAAATTATTTGGTCATAGTCCGCGTGTCCGCGTCAGAGCTTATCGCCACTGTGATGTTGATGACCTCGCTCGCAAGCTGCGGCGATATGTTAAGCCAGATGATCGGCTTATGGTGGTATCCGATGCAGTGTTCTCAATGGATGGGGATATTGCACCCCTGCCAGACATGCTCGACGTGCTGCAAAATTACGATGGCAGCGTGCTGGTAATGGATGAGGCTCATGCTAGCGGTGCCATCGGTGCCACCGGCAGAGGAATATACGAACACTTTGGCATTCTGCCACAGCAGGCGATTGAACGGGGCATTGTCCCCCTGATTATGAGCACATTCTCCAAGTTTGCCGCCTCTGCCGGTGCTGCCATCAGCACTCATGTGGCTGAACTCATTCCCCTGTTGAATGTATCACCCACCTCGATTGGGACAATTTCCTTGTCGCCACCCCTCGCAGCGGCTGCGTTGGAGAGTATTCGTCAGGTGCGTCGCTACCCAGAACGGGTGAAAACCCTTCAGGAAAATACGCGATATTTGCGATCGCGTCTCACTGATCATGATTTTGCTGCCATTGGCGAAACCAATGTGCTGCCGGTGATTTTGCCACCGGAACTCAATCCCAAACTCTTTGCCAGACAACTCCTTGAACATCATGGGATTTGGGTCTCTCCGATCTGGTTTATTGCCAAACCCCGCCTCCGAATTACAGTTAACGCTCTTCATACCCATGAGGAGATGGATCGGTTAGTCGCCGCTATGGTGGCAACGCGGGACTTATTGTATAAACCAATGATTAGTGCGTGAAAAGGGTTGAACGTTGAAGCTTGAGGATTGAAGGTTAGGAGGTTGAAAGCTAAAGCCGCCAGTATTCTAACCTTCTACCTGTAACTTTCTACAGGTAAGCCTTCTTCGGACTAAGGGCAAAAGAGGTCATAAAAGTGTTAAAGCAAACTGCCGCTATTCAGATTCGGGCTGTAACCACCCCAGCAGACAGGGAACTGTTTCTGGATGTGCCAGCACGAGTTTATGCTAATGACCCCCACTGGGTGCCACCTCTACGCAGCGATGTTGCGTCTCAGTTTGCATCTACTAATCCTTTCTTTCAGTACGGAAAGCTACAGCAGTTTATTGCTCTAGATCAAGGAGCAAAAACTCCTCAGGCAGTGGGACGTATTGTTGCCGCAGTCAATCAGCGGTTGATGAAGAGTGAAGACCAGAAGGTAGGGCTATTCGGTTTTTTTGAGTGCGTTCCCGATTTTGCGATCGCTCAAGCCTTAATAGAGGCTGCCTGTCAATGGCTGCGCGAGCAAGGCATGACAATTGCACGAGGGCCAATTGATCTATCCACCCACAACAATTGTTTATTCCTAGTTGATGGCTTTGACTCACCGCCGATGGTGATGATGCCCTACAATCCCTCCTACTATCCACAATTTATGGAGCAGGATGGCTGGCATAAAGCTAAGGATGCCTATGCTTATGACTTCCCTCTAGACAAACCCTTACCAGCAGAATTTGAGAAGGCGTATCGGATTGCTTGTAAATCTGGCGTCACCTTTCGTCCTCTGAGAACCAAAGGTAAAGAATTTGAGCAAGATGCCATCAGTCTTTATCACCTGTTTACTCGTGCTTTTGCCAATAACTGGAGTTCTACACCGCGCAGCGAGGAAGAATTTCTGGAAGAAGCTAAAGCCTTGCAGCGTTTGGTCGATCCGGATGTCTTTCCTGTGGCAGAATACAACGGAGAAATGGTTGGGTTTTGGATGGGGTTGCCGGACTATAATATCCCGCTGAAACACGTTGGCGGGAGACTCAACTGGCTGGGAATTCTCAAATTCTTGTGGTACCGTCGCCAGATTGATCAAGGACGTGTCATTGCGATTTGTTCGCTGCCAGAGTATCGGCGTAAAATGGTGCCGTTAGCCTTAATTTATTTAGGAATGCAAGGTGGAATCAAAAAGGGTAAACCTTATAAACGAGCCGAACTCTCTTGGGTATACGAAGATAATTTTCCCTCCCGGAAG
>CBDTXL010000362.1:0-5111 GCA_965364435.1 uncultured bacterium | reverse complement strand
GAGCACGAACAAAAAAACTTGGGCGAACAAGTTGCTTAGGACGTTGCTCAGGCGACTTGAGATACCGATAGTGTAGAAATAAATCTTGATAGGGAATATCAACATCTTCACCAGCACAAATCTTTGTAAATTTAGAGGAAGGAATACTCAGATAGTGAAGATATGTGAGACGACGCCCTTTGTCATAAAGAACATGGTCTACCACATCAAATTTAGAATCACAGTGACTACCAGTTGCCTTATCTAAATCATGATAAGCAAAGTTATAGAATGATATATTACTCCGCCAGACCATGTAATTAAATAGCGATTGATCTGCCCACCATAATGCCATGATATCTGCTTCACCTGAGCTTAATTGCTCCAGTAACTTTTCTAGCTTTACCTGATCAAAAACGCCCTTTTTAGAAGCAAACCATCCCGCGCAAAAAATGTGAGCATTTGGTTCTGAAGAATCGAAGACTTGCAACAACTGCTCTTCTGGGCAATCAAAAACAAACTTGTGATCAGACTTATACTGAAAGTCATTGGCTACCCAATCATATTCATCTAGCTTTTGATAGACGCTCTCAAGAGGACCCATCGACAGCGTGTCTGCGTCAAAATAAATAAACTTTTCAAAGGGTCCGTCGAAGCTACATAATTTACGATGCATTTTCAGACAATGGACTTCTGCCATGCCTTTTTCCCGCCAAGCCTTTTGCG
This sequence comes from uncultured bacterium, assembly GCA_965364435.1. GTDB lineage: Bacteria > Cyanobacteriota > Cyanobacteriia > Cyanobacteriales > Coleofasciculaceae > CBDTXL01. The sequence goes on along the minus strand of CBDTXL010000362.1, from coordinate 4,406 downwards.
CTCTGGCGTGAGCTTTCCAGGCTTTAGTCACAAAGTCCTCCCAGTAGGCAATAGAAGCGGTATCGTTGAATAGCGTTACATTGTCCCTAGTGTCAATTTCTGCACGAACTCTGGTCAGGTTGTTATCGTATGGAATCACACAAACAGGAATTTTTTTGCCAACGTTTGCTTCAATGCTGTTCAGCAGAGCCACCAATTGGTCAAAGACCACATCATTAGCTAGAGTATAAATGCCATTAATCATTATATTTCTCCTTCTAAAGACATCCTGAAGCTGATTCCTAGTTAAGATATTCTGTTCTCTAATCAGTGGAGAAAAGATATTCCGCAGTTCTTCATAAGTCAGATGATAATCATCATAAAAGAAATCAACTTTACCTACGCTTAATTTTCTCAGTGATTCGCTGCCAGAAGTTTTCCCTCGTCTGAGTCTGAGGGACTTGAAGGGGAATGGATGTATTTAAATAACGGTAATGTTCCCAAATATCCCAATAGGGATACCCCGGTGCAATTCGTACCCCTGCCCAGTGTAGAAACTTTAGGGGTTGATTAACGTTTTGGTCAATTAATAGATTGCCTTCTCGCTTAAAAGATTTGCTTCCTGCCCAATTTCCCGGTCCCTTAGCAGGTTGACGGACTAGATTAAGTCTACGACTTGGTTTAGTTTTATTCAAAATTAGATAATTAAGTATAGTTTGATCGGAATTTAAAAGATGAAAATATTTGGGATGAGAGGCACAAAACGTAAAAGTATCATCCAAGTCTTGTTGAGAAATTAAACTCTTCTTGGAACCCCAGAATCCTGTATTAAAAACATCTTTAATATCTTCCTGGCTGAAGACCTCTAAAATTTTAGGGGTAAAAACCTGATTGATACCTCCTAAGTGTTGATAATCACAGCAGATAAAGTCATAATCCGAAAGAAAGTTTAGATTGTCTATAATTTTTTCAAAAACAACAATATCTGTATCAATATACAAAAACTCCTCAAAAGAGCCAAACCAGCAGGCTAGCTTGCGAAGGAGATTGGGTCTATCAAAAAAATTATCGCCACAAATTTTGTTTACTAGATTAGAGATATTTTCTAGAAACTGTAAATCTTCATAAATTTGTACCCCATAAGATTTTGTAATAATCTCTGCTATAGCTTGATATTGGTTATTATAAGGAATCATGACAATGGGTGTATCTGGATCATAAGCCCGAATACTATTGAGGAGAGCGATCGCATTATCAATCACACGGTCATTGCCAACAATATAAATACCCCGACTCATACAACCTCCTCAACGAGCTAGGTTCAATTTTCTCAAAACTCTTTTTATCAAACTCGGGTGTGGACTGTAGTTGTGAGGTCTTGGAGGTTCTGTAAAAACTGGACGTTTCTCTGGTTCATGGAGGTAACGATAGTGCAGGAAGAGATCGCGATATGGAAAATCCAGGTTTTGTCCAGCACACACCGCCTCAGTGACACGCGGGGCAACTCCGATGTAGTGAATATATGTCAGTCTATTGCCCTTATCATAGAGAATTTTATCTCGCTCTTCAAAGTGTTTAGAGGTGACACAACACCCAGTTTTTTCGCTATCGGGTAAGTGATGGGCTAAGTTATAAACGGATAGACCAGACTTCATGAACATATAGTTCACTACGGGTTGGTCGCCTGTTGGAAATAGAATTTCTGCTTCTCCGGCTTTCAGTTGCTCTAACAGCCACTCAGTTTTATCTTTTTGAAAAAATCCCTTCTTCGAGGCATAGAATCCGGAACAAAATATCTCATTATGAAGACGCTCTTGAGGAAAGACTTTTAATAATTTAGGAGATTTGATATTATAAACATACTCAGGTTGGTTAAACTGGAAATCATAGACAATACAATCATATTCATCTAATTTTTGAAATATCGGGTCTAGTGAGTTCATCAGTAGAGTGTCTGCGTCCATGTAGACGAACTTATCGAAAGGGCCATCGAACGCGCAAAAGCGTCGATGTCCACCATAAATTCTGTATTTACTTCGATTCATACTAGCAGGGCTAGCCTCTGCCATAAATCGATCCCATCGCTCAATTGACTCTTTGTTTTCATAGAGAAAGACATTAGGTCGCTTGGCGATCTCAGCAGCAAGGCGCTTTGTCTGTTCGTCGAAGGGATAGATACAAACAGGGGTTTCTGTTCCCAATATAACTTCGATACTATTGAGCAGCGCAACGAGTTGGTCGTAAACCCGATCATTACCTAGAGTGCAGATACCATTCATCGTAACTAAGGGATAATCAAGTTTCAAATCTAAAGAGCTTTGTCCACAAAGTTGGACAGCCAGTTTAGTAGGTTTAATTCGTGTAAGATAATTTGCCGCGCTTGTGCGATCGCAGATTTTGCTTCATGCCAAGCATCGGGGGTAGCCGTCACTTCTTTTATATAGGCTAGCCCTTTTTCATCCAAGCTAGGTAACCTGAGAAAGCTACCAGGTGGCAGCAACTTGTCTGCTGCCGGTCCCCCGTAATAAATTGGTAGGCACCAAGCTAGTAGAGCATCCCATAATTTTTCACTCACATACCAGTCATTTTCAACATAGTTTTCTATCGATAGATTGTAATAATACGGAGCCATTCCGTACCACTTATTTTTCAGCTCTCCACAACTGGTTGCCCAATCAGGTAATCTGCGTCCATACAAATCTACGGGCAACCCACTTAATTGTACTTGTCTCAAAAAATCCAGGCGCTGGCGATGATTGGCGGTGCGATTAATTCCCGAAGTAATCCAACTGCAAGCCTTTTCTTTTTGAGGACTTTCCCTTTCGTTCAAATCCTGAAATGAGTTGGCATGATACCAAATTGCAGGCATATAACCCGGAGTTGGCGCAAAGTCATCGGGTCCCGAAATATAACCACAATAAGACTTCGCCGCCTCATAATTAGCTTTATTTGTTTCAACTATCTCCTCTAAGGGTGGCTCTCGCAGTAAATAAATAATCCGCTCTTTGGGAACACCTCGTAACCGAGATGGTATATCAGGTTCTTGTGGTTTTTGTGGCTTTCCCAAACGCTTCCACCAAGGGGGTTGTGGGTGAGGTTTGGGAAAATCGAACTGGTACATGAGCAGAAAATCTGGCTGGGGTGCTTGTGCCAGCATTTGAATATTGCCCCAGATGCCAAAGGGATTAGGGGTTTGCTGCCACAGCCAATCGTTGTGGGTAAGTCCGTTGTAGCTGCTAATCATACCCACAGTTTTTCTACTCATATTTTGAGCTGCTTACTAATTCTCCAGTACTTTTAGTGGTTGGCACGCCCGAAAAGATAATATAGTCTAGATTTAAGCTTTAATATTGCCGTCTTAAAGATAAGAAGATTTTTGCCAAACGTCAAATAGAGGCAGTAAAGATGGCGCTTCCTAGTTGTACCCTGTCGATTTTAGTTGCACGAACTGACCTCCCATTCATGATGCATACGATTCCTCACTTAGTGAGGATGAGTAACTTTCCTTTTAGTCAGCGCGTGTTGACTGTGGATACAGCACCCCTATCGGGAGACAAAGTCGGGCGTCCCGGTATTGGCACAATGTCTGAGTTACGTGCTTGCTGTGACCAACTACTGAGTGCAGGTGTTGTCGATAAGGTGAATGAGATTGATTATTCTCCAGCCTATCGCGATCGCGTTTACCGTAAACATTTTGGTAGTCCCATCCGGTTCACCCACAATTGGAAAGGTTATCCCATCCTGGGTACGATTTTTACCATAGAGGAAGCCCAAAGTGACTACATGCTTCATTTTGACAGTGATATGATGCTGCACCAGCAATCCGATTATAGCTGGGTTGAGGAAGGGATGAAGTTGATGCAACAACATCCGGAAGTGATGTCTGTAAGACCGCTGACTGGCCCACCCACTCAGGATGGCAGTATGTATCAACGAGTGCCCTATGAGCAAGACCCAGATGGCTTCTACCGCTTCAAGTTTTTTGGGAGTCGAGTGTACCTGATTGACCGCAAACGTTTCGACCAATTACTACCATTGCCGATTCTGTGGCGTCCCTACCGCAAAAAATTCCTGGGACAACTGCCGGTACCAATACAGACACTTTTAAACAATCTTACTGGCAAGGGAGCTTTGGACTCCTGGGAAATAATGGTATCGAGACGTTTAGAGCAAAGTGAGTATGTCCGGGCTGTTGCTGACTCTCCGAAAGCTTGGACAGTCCACCCTACAGACCGCAGCCCCGAATTTATCAAAGCTTTGCCTAAAATCATCGAGAAGGTTGAAGCTGGATGGTATCCCCCAGAGCAAGCGGGGCAATATGACCTGCAATCAAAATACTGGTTTTGATTGGAGTTCCCCTAGAGCTTTCTTGTAATGGGTAATGGGTAATGGGTAATGGGTGATGGGTAATTCCCTATTACCGCTTT
>CBDTXL010000361.1:0-5112 GCA_965364435.1 uncultured bacterium | reverse complement strand
CGGTGCGTAAGTTACTTTAGACTGTTTTACGTCTTCACTTGTCCAAAGTCCAGTCTTAAACGAGCTAGTTTTACATCACTTCAGGATTTACGCGATAGCGAAGCGCTGCTGCGAAGCGCAGATCGCATTCTTGCTTTCATCGACTACTTTAACCGAACGATGGCTAAGCCCTTTCAATGGAAGTTCAAGGGCTATCCAGTACCAGGCTGAGGTGGTCAGTTACTTCTGCCGGGATGCACTAGATTCCAGAAAGATAATCGCTCAGTTGAATACAAAACTTCTGGCTGGTCACTTCACCCAACTAAGCGCAGTATCACTATTACTGATAAGAAAGGTATTGGTGAACTCAAGTTGTTGGGGAAATGGGATATCCACACCTACCCGGTTAAAGCTATTAAACGAGTTAGGTTGGTTCGCCGTGCAGATGGCTACTACTGCCAGTTTGGTGTTAATGTTGAGTGCGTTGATATTCAGCCTAAAACAGGAAATGAGATTGGCTTGGATGTAGGCTTGGAGTCGTTCTATACTGACTCGAACGCACACCAAGAACCCAATCCTAAATTTTTGAGGAAAGCTGAACCTGCTATTCATAACGCTCAACGTCGCATCTACAAAAAAGAAAAAGGTTCAAATAATCGCCGCAAGGCAAGAGCTAGATATTCCAAGAAACATTTGAGAGTAAGTAGGCAACGGGAAGAACACGCCAAGAAACTGGCGCGTAACCTATGCTAGTCTAACGACTTAGTCGCCTACGTTAGCGAAGCGGGGCGCGTTAGCGCACAGACTTAAGGGTTAGCAATATGCTCAAAAATCACTGCTTAGCAAAGTCTATTAGTGATGTCAGTTGGTATCAATTTAGGCAGTGGATAGAGCATTTTGCTATCAAGTTTGGAAAAACAGCTATTGCTGTCTCCCCCCACTATACAAGCCTTGAGTGCAGTCAATGTAAGAGAGTAGTTCAAAAAGCTCTTAGTACTCGCACCCATGTTTGTGTTTGTGGCTGCATTTTGCATAGAGATACCAACGCGGCTATCAATATTTTGCTTAAAGCAAAATCTAGGGGAGGGCATCCCCAAAGTAACGCTTCAGGAGTTGGAACCTCTACGCTAGTTGGTGCAAGCCTGCTAGAGCAAGTTCTGACGTTGAGTGAAGAATCCCCTCGGCTTTAGCCAGGGGAGTGTCAAAAGCATGCTCTAAACCATCAGTACCCCAGTAGCGGGACTCGCGCCCACTGCACCCGAATAAACCAAGCCCCGCTCTGTATCCAGGGTCAAGATTGCACCATCCCGAATGATCTTCGTAGCATTTTTGACGCCCACGATTACTGGCACACCCAGGCGTAAGCCAATCACCGCCGCATGACTGGTTAGACTCTCGTCCTCTGTGACGATCCCCGCCGCCTTGCGAATCGCCTCCACAAACTCAACATTAGTTGATGGTGCCACAAGAATTTCTCCAGGGTTAAAATTCCCCACTTCGATCGCACTTTGAGCGACACGGGCAAGACCACTCACAGAACCCTGACCAATGCCAATTCCCTGACCGAGAACTGCTGTCACGACCTCTACTTTAATCAAGTCGGTTGATCCTGGAACGCCTTGGAGTGTACCAGCCGTCATCACGACCAAATCTCCCTCCGCGAGTAGCTGTCTTTCCTGAGCCACGTTGATAGCTGCCTGGAAGGTCTGACCAGTAGAGGGTAAATCTAGCACTAACAAAGGCTTGACCCCCCACACCAGTTGTAGCTGTCGCGCCACATCCACATGGGGTGTGATTGCCAGAATTGGCGTGTGGGGTCGGAACTTGGAGACATTCCGTGCTGTGGCACCAGTCTTAGTCAGTGTCATAATCGCTGCCGCCTGCAACTGCTCGGCAATTTGACCAACTGCTTGAGAAATGGCATTGGGAATCGAGCGTTTAGTGTCCTTGACATTGCGAGCCGTTTGTTCCTGCTCAATACGCACGGCAATTCGTGCCATTGTCTCCACCGCTTCAACGGGGTATTTCCCGACAGCGGCTTCATTGGAGAGCATCACCGCATCGGTGCCATCGAGGATGGCATTGGCGACATCGGAAACCTCGGCGCGAGTGGGTCGGGGCGAGTTAACCATACTGTCCAACATCTGGGTTGCCGTGATTACCGGGATTCCCAGTCGATTGGCTGTAGCAATTAGTCGCTTTTGCAGGATGGGAACGTCTTCCGCTGGCAGTTCTACGCCTAAGTCGCCCCTGGCAATCATGACGCCATCACAAAGTGAGAGAATCGCCTCCATTTGCTCAATGGCTTCGTGCTTTTCAATCTTGGCAATCACTGGTACTTGTTTACCAGCACTGGCAATCAGTTCTTTAATCTCTAGGATATCGTGGGGGTTACGAACGAAGCTTAGAGCGACCCAGTCAACACCCTGATCAAGACCAAACATCAAATCTTGTCGGTCTTTATCCGTCATCGCCTTAATAGATAGGGAGACACCGGGGAAGTTAACGCCTTTGTTGTTGGAGAGGGGCCCGCCGACGACAACGCGACAGTGCAAGGCACGTTTGGCTCGGTCTACCTCTTCGACTAGCATCTCGACTCTGCCATCGTCTAAAAGAATGATGGCACCCTTTGGGACTTCATCGGCGAGTGGCTCATAGGTTACAGAGCTGATTTCCTGGGTGCCAGGGATAGGTTCGCTGGTTAAGGTGAAGCGATCGCCTTTATTGACAATAATCGAACCCGTCTCAAACCGACCCAGGCGAATTTTCGGACCTTGCAAGTCTTGTAAAATACCCACTGGCTGGTTGAGTTCAAATGCGGTCTGGCGGATCAGGCGAATACTGCGCTGGTGGTCTTCATGAGTGCCGTGGGAAAAATTGAGTCGCAAGGTTGTGGCACCTGCTTTAATCAGTTCCTTGAGAACATCTGGGCGACTGGTCGCAGGGCCAATCGTGGCAACAATCTTTGTCCGACGCAGGGAATTTTGCAGTTGCATGTTATATGGAGATGCGATGAGTGAGCAAAGGAAAACGACCTTGGCACGGCACGATAGAACAGATTGTCTCTTGGGTCCCCTGACCCTAAGACAACCCATGGAGGAGGACATCTGGCTATAGTCTCACAGATTTGCCCCGACGCTATCAATAGCCTAAATCCACTACATTCTTCTAGTCGTAGATTCGACTATCCGGCATTTCTAATCGGTATAATGCCTCAGTAACTTCCCAGATGCCTCAATCAAGTGATTGCAATTTATCCAGGCAGCTTCGATCCGATTACCTTAGGGCACCTTGACATCATAGAGCGTGGCTGTAAGCTCTTTGATCAGGTTATTGTTGCCGTGCTACGCAATCCTAGTAAATCGCCTTTATTTACTGTGCAGCAACGAGTCGAGCAAATTCGCCTGTGTACGCAACATCTATCGAACGTAGAAGTTGATACCTTTGCTGGTTTGACCGTGGAATATGCGAGACTGAGGAATGCTAAAGTGCTGTTGCGGGGGCTACGGGTACTTTCAGACTTTGAAAAAGAACTCCAGATGGCTCACACCAATGAAACCCTCTGGGATGAAATTGAAACCGTTTTTCTCGCCACTTCTAACGAGTACAGCTTCTTAAGTAGTAGCGTAGTTAAGGAGGTTGCCAGATTTGGCGGCTCCGTCGATCATCTTGTTCCCCAGCAGGTTGCCCTAGATATTTGCCGATGTTACGCAGAGACTCATCCCGGAGCGACCCCCCCGACCGCGACGAATCCAGCAAACCAACTGAACCGCCAACAGGTGGATCAGGAGGTGTAGATATCCAGCGGGAACTCAACCGGATTGAGGAGATACTTTTGGTTGATAGCTTACACATCCCTTTTACCCAGCGCACGCTGGTTGATGAGGAGCTGTTACTCGCTCAGCTGGATTTGGTGCGGGAAAATCTTCCTAGTGCGTTTGAAGAAGCCGAAAAAATTGTCCGTCAGCGAGAAGAAATTCTCCTCTCTGCCGAAGAATATGCCCAAGAAATCATGGAGGCAGCAGAGCGACGTGCCGACCAGCTCTTGGATGACATGGGTATTATTCAGCAGGCAGAACTCGAAGCAAACCAAATCCGAAAACGAGTTCAGCAAGAGTGTGAAGCAATCCAGGAGCAAACACTCTCTGAAATTGAGCGGATGCGTCTGCAAGCACAGCAAGAACTGGAGCAAATGCGCCAACTGGCTCTCGCAGAGTGTGAGGACATCCAAAACGGAGCTGATGAATACGCAGACGCAGTTCTCATAAGTATCGAACAGCAGCTGAGTGAAATGCTCCGGGTGATTCGCAACGGGCGTCAGCAGCTGCAAAGTGAGCCTCCACCAGACTATCCAAGGGAGACGGAACCCGGAACCCCGGTATCACGACCTCAACAGCCTCCACAACCCAAGAAGAATACCTGAGTTCTTTCTACTCCCTTCGGAGCTAGAAGAATATCCTTCTCTATGAGCTACTGCCTCAATCCTGATTGCCAGAAGCCACAAAACTCAGCAGGGGCAATCTTTTGCCTAAGTTGTGGCTCAAAGTTACTCTTAAGTGAGCGTTACCGTGCCATCAAACTGATTGGACAAGGTGGCTTTGGCAGAACCTTCTTAGCTGTGGATGAGTACCAAGATCCAAAACCACGCTGCGTCATTAAGCAGTTTTCCCTCCAATCCCTAGGCACAAATAACGCCGAAAAAGCGGCAGATTTATTTGAGCAAGAAATCGTCCGGCTGGCTGATTTGGGCAAACATTCCCAAATTCCAGCCCTGTTGGCGCATTTTGGGCAAGATAAACGCCAATATTTGGTGCAAGAGTTTATCGATGGGCAAAACTTAGCCCAAGCCCTAGAAGCAGAAGGCGCTTTCAGAGAAATCCAGATTCGGGACTTACTCAACAGTTTGCTGCCAGTCCTTAAGTTCATTCACGATCGCAACATCATTCACCGCGACATCAAGCCTGAAAATATCATTCAGCGCAGTAATGGGCAGCTGGTTCTGGTGGATTTTGGGGCGGCTAAATTGGCGACGGGAACTGCCCTGCTGCAAACAGGAACGACGATTGGTAGTGCCGAATATGTTGCACCTGAACAAGCCAGGGGAAAAGCGGTTTTTGCTAGTGATTTGTACAG
>CBDTXL010000360.1:0-5122 GCA_965364435.1 uncultured bacterium | reverse complement strand
AGCAACGGTTCCGCTTGGGGTTTTTTAAGGCTTTGTTCTGAGTTAGAAGGTTCTCCCTGAAGACCCTGAATTTCTCTTTCCAATCGCTCCCGTCCTTGGTCGAAAAAGTCTTGAGAAGGGCGTCGGATTTGGGCGGTTACTGGAACAGCTAAGCCCATTGTGGTAATAAGTGTTGTGAGTGCAACTATTCCAAATTTCATCTGTAAAACCTCCACGGGAATCCTTTCCAGTAGGCCCAAATTTTAAAAAAGATGGCTTCAACCGTCAGATAGATTTAGTTACAAACAGCCTCTAAAAGACAGGGTAGCGCGTTAGAAGGTGCGGTAACTTTACCTGTAGCTTCTAACGCACTACGGTAAGTCTATGCTTCACTTCTATTCTAGCGCTGACTTCAGCTTCCTAAAACGTAGTACATAAGGTGGAGAAAATCGGAAAGGTATTGAGGTAATAGACCATACTGGGAAAGAATCAGCAAGTTGAGTTTATGGTAAATCCTCTTTCTACGCCCCATAGCGGCTATCACTGGGATGGAACCAGCCAGCGCTTTTTTGAAGGTTGGTACTACCGCGTTACCTTGCCGGATAGCGGTCAAACTTTTGCTTTTATGTATTCCATTGATGACCCAATTGGTGGTCAACCCCATAGTGGTGGCGCAGCCCAAATTCTTGGTCCCGATGATCGCTATCTCTGTCGTACCTTTCCAAAGGTTGACCAGTTTTGGGCATCGTCGGCATCTTTAGCGCTGGGGCATTGGGGCAAAACTGACTTACAAATTCCACCCCAATACCTCCATCCAGCAAAGTTTGAGCGTCACATCAAAGAAGGTTATCAAGGGACAGCAACCCGGCATCAAGGCATTATTCATGATCCCGCAAGCGCGTGTTACTGTCGTTGGCAGTATGAAATCAAGCCTGTTTATGGTTGGGCTGATACTGGCGCACCTCAGCAATCAACAGCGGGCTGGCTCTCTTATTTACAGATATTTGAACCAGGATGGCAAATTTTGATGGCTCACGGTCTAGCAACCGGCTGGATTGAGTGGAATGGCAAACGCTACGAATTCATCGAGGCCCCTGCCTATGCGGAAAAAAACTGGGGTCGTGCCTTTCCTCAGAAGTGGTTCTGGCTCAATTGCAACAGTTTTGACCATGAACCTGACCTAGCCCTCACCGCTGGCGGCGGCAGACGGGGCGTGCTGTGGTGGATGGAGTCTGCTGCCTTAGTGGGCATCCACTACCGGGGTAAGTTCTATGAATTTGTACCCTGGAACTCAGAAGTAAGCTGGCAGATTCAGCCTTGGGGCAGCTGGCAGATGCAAGCCCGGAATGCTGAATATGAAGTCGAGTTGACCGGCACTACAGACAAACCAGGGACGCCCCTACGGGCACCGACTGAACAGGGTCTAATCTTCGTTTGCCGCGACACTATGCAAGGTCAGCTGACCTTGGAACTATGCGATCGACGCAGTGGAAAATCTAAAAGTATCCTAAAAGCACATAGCTCTGTTTGTGGATTAGAAATAGGCGGCGGTCCTTGGCAAGAACCCTGGCTGTCTAGTGCCAAATTCCCTTGGGTTCTGGTGTAACGGTGACGGGTTTGTCCAAAGGTCGGTAACGCATTCTCCCCATCTCCCCCTCTCTTGGTCAACAGCTTTGGCTATAATAAGTTGCGTACATTGGGGCTGTGGCTCAGATGGATAGAGCAAGCGCCTCCTGAAAAATCGGGCACCCTGGAAGAAACTCCATGAGTGAATGTGGTCAAATTCGGTGAAACCTAACGAGTGATAAGTCTACTTGGCACTCTACGGCAATACCGAGCCAAGCCTGACTCAGAGCATCAAGCGATTTGAATCAGGAAGGTTGAGAGACTAGACGGCCACCACCTAAAGGCTCGTTGCCTAGGGTGAAGGTATAGTCCGGAGAGTGGGGAAACTCACACAAATCTGAAGCGCTAGGTCGCCGGTTCAAATCCGGCCAGTCCCGTTCTTTGCTACCCTAATCAGGGTAATTTCAGATAAATTACTCCTCAAAGGTTTGTTTTGATAGCAAGCTAATACTTCCATGTCAACTCTCTCGGAGTCAGTACCAAGTTTCTACAAATTTGTACGGATTAGCAGAGTGTTGAGGAGGAAAGTTTTGAGTAGGGAAATTCGACTTTTCCTAGGATGCATTTCGAGGCGATTGGTAGTACCCTGAAACTGGTAAGTTGTCAGCTAAGGGCGATTGCCTGGTGGAGCTAAGAAGAGCGCTTTTTCTCATACCCTACCTTCCGCACTCTCTCCGTGTCACACTCATCTGAATGGAGGATTGGGGACTCCCAGACTAGGGAGTCCCAAAGATTATTTGGCGTAGTCTATATTCATTTATTTATTCATGCTTTTAAGGATTGCTTCTCGTAAGCGGCGATACTTGTTTTCAGCAACTCGGCGCTCTAAAGTTAGATTATTTCCCTGGCTAATGCCAGTGCTGGCTGCTTCACTCATGTGTAGCTACAAGCAAATTGAAAGCTATTTCCTGCAACCCGAAGCAATTTTTGTTTTAGGGGGGGCTGAGCAACGAGAGCTGTTTGCTGCTAAGTTTGCAAAGCAGCATCAAGAATTACCCATCTGGGTGTCTTCTGGTAGCCCAGAATGGTACGCCCAAAAGGTTTTTGCTAAAGCTGGAATTAACCGAAATCGCTTGCACATTGACCGTCGTGCTGTAGACACGGTAACTAACTTCACCACTCTGGCGGATGAGTTACAAGCTAAGGGAATTAACAGTGTTTACTTAATTACCTCTGATGACCACATGCGCCGCGCTCGCGTTATTGGTGAAATTGTGTTTGGGAGCAGGGGCATTGGGTTGAAGCCTATACCTGTTCCTTCGGGGCGCGAACCTGAACCGATTGAGAAATGCCTTCGAGATGGCGCAAGAGCCATCCTTTGGGTGACCACCGGACATACGGGTGCCACCCTTGGTCAGGCAGGAGAGATGATTAAGAGGTGACTGATGCTGGTGATTCTTGCACCAATACATAGGGTTGCACGATCAGCGCCTGGAACCGCTTGGTCTTGTCACTGTTCCAATCTGCTAGTTGCTCAGGGAAAGGCTTGTGCAGCAGTTGCTCGCTAATCCAATGCTGTACCGAAAGGACATCATCACAAGCGATCGCTACTCCAACATCGAGCAAATCTAACTCTTGATTGACAACCACCACCACATCCCTCTGGATGTGGGGTTTCAGCCAATCCAACTCTGCTTCATCCAGGCTTTCTGCTAATTGTGATCTTAAATCTTGCATCTTTATGCTTCCTGTTTAATTATGGCTTATCTCACTTAGGTGTATTTACATACGATAAACTCTCTTTAAAGCAAATGACCTATGACTCTGCTTTCATTTCATCAATTTCAAATAAACTTACGATAACTCCCGTTATCGGAATCGCGATAAAAATTCCGAGTAAGCCTGCTACTCTAGCACCTACTAGCAAGGCAAAAAATACCACTACCGGATTAATATTAAGCGAATTTTGCATAATTCTAGGAGCAATTAGATTATCTTGTATCTGTTGAAGAATAATACAAGCAACTAATACTTGTAGCGCTTTCCACACACTTTGCGACAATAAAATTATAAAGACGATGCTAACACCAAGAGTAGCTCCAATACCAGGGATAATGTCAAAAATGCCAGCAATTATTGCCAAAAGTAACGGAAAAGGTACGTTTAAAATTAAGAAAACAAGAAAGCTGCTATTAGTTAGGAATAAAGTTAATAACATCTGACCGCGAAAGAAGCCTAGAAACTTGCGCTGAATTATTCTGGTAAATTTGCTTTGGAGATTTTCAGGAACAAATTTAAGAATAATACTCCAAAGCCTTTCTCCATCTAACAACATAAAGAAAGCAACAACGGCGATTAAGATGAGATTGACAAAGTTAGCAAAGAAGATTTGTATAGTCGTCAGACTGTAGCTGAGTCCTACACCAAGCCCTGTGACTAGCTGTTCTCGAAATTGTTCTTCAATAACCCTTAAATTTAATTGAATATTACGGCTTCTAAAAAAACCTTCTAATCGTTCTAATAGGGGGATAAGAGAATTAAAAAATGTAGTTAAACTTTCAATTAATTGTTGCCCCTGCGACAAAAGTACTACGCCCACTGTGATACCAATACCAGCCAGAATCGCCATGCCGAGAAAAAAAACTACAGCAACGGCTACACCATGAGGCAAAAAACGATGGAGCGAGCGCACAGGATAGCTGAGCAAAAAAGCTAAAATTGCGGCAAAGCTGAAGATGACGATAACGGTTTCAAAATAAGCTAAAACCTTTACCAACACCCAGCCAGAGGCAACTATCAGCAAAAATCGCACCAACACGAAGTTGTTGAGTCGTTCCCAAAAATTTTTAGATAGTGGCTCACTCATATACTGACTCAACGTCCTAAATCGTGCAGAGCATGAATTGCCGTTGCACACTTGTGCGTTACTGCCTGCAACTCATCCCGGTCTGTTGAACTAGGGGCGTCAATCACCTGACCAATTCGCACCGTCACCGGCACAGGTCGTGGTACTGGTGAACCTTTTTTGAAAATTCTCTCAGTACCCCACAAACTGACCGGCAGCAGTGGGGCTTTCGCTTTAGCAGCAATCAAAGCTGCACCTAACTTCGGTTCTGGAATTCGGGCGTCGGCTGTTCGTGTTCCTTGCAAGAAAAGACCAACTGCCCACCCCTCTAATAAACAATTGAGAGCTGAGCGAATCGCACTCCGGTCTGCTGACCCTCGCTTCACTGGGTAAGCACCATACAACTCAATGCCTTGCTTCAAAACGGGGATACGAAACAATTCCTCCTTTGCCATGAAAGCCACCGGACGGCCCATACAACAGGACAAAATCGGTGGGTCAAAGTCACTGGCATGGTTACTCACTACCACCAGCGGTCCTTCCTGGGGCACCTGTTCGGCACCATAAATGCGACCCCGAAGGTAAACGTGAAGCACTGGGCTGACTACCGACCACTTAAAGGCGTGGTAGAGCATTAGGCTGGCAAATGGTTCGCGGCTTTTAGTCACACTTGAAAATAGGGGCTAGGGACTAGGGAATGGGGACTGGGGAATAGGGACTGGGGACTGGGGA
>CBDTXL010000359.1:0-5131 GCA_965364435.1 uncultured bacterium | reverse complement strand
TATCTGGATTGCAACTGTGTCAGCAGTTGAAAGCCGAGTACCCTAACTTGCCAGTTTTACTGCTCACTGCCGAATCTGAACCCGATCAGTTAATGGCAGCGAAAGAGCTTGGCATTGATGGGTATTGTCCCAAGGGATGTGGACTCCCACTCATCGTCCAAGCAATGCGTCAGCTCATGTCGGGTCAATCTTATTGGCAGACGCTACCAACACGGAGATCGCCACAAATGAGTTCTGTACGTCCTCCTAGTTGGCATAATAAAATGCGTCAGTCAGGACTGCGGCAAATTGAAGAAGCCTTGGAGCAGGTGACGCAACAACTACAAAATCCCAACCTTTCAAACCTCGACTGGCTGTTCTGGAGCGGACGCCGCCGAGAACTTTTGGCGGCACGTTGGGTGGTGAATCAACTATTGCCTACTGATGTCATCGTGGTGGAACGGGAGAGGGGAAGAGGGCGAGAATTTCCCCCCCCGACTTCCTCCCGCTATAGGCTACGCCCATCCTCCGCAAACGCTAACACCCCATCACCCCCTAACCCTATTTCAAGCTCCCAATCCCCAATCCCCAATCGGCAGAGACCACTGGCTTCTACACCGGCACCCAGCTCCCAACTGAGTCGAATGCCCCATCAATCCACCTTGTTTGATGTGACTGTGGCAACACTCCAGTCGGGCTTGTCAAACCTTACTGGTGTCGTGTTAGAAATTGACATTCTCCAAGCCGAAAAAAAACGGGACTTACTGTATATCGTCCTGCAAAAATTTGAGGAGATTCTGGATGAACTGCGCTTTTCTCAGGTAACGAGAGAGCAGTTGCCCCAGAAGCGATCGCGTATTTTGCAAGATTTATGGCAAGTATCACTCACAGATTTTTTTGGCAAATATTACACCCTGCCAGTGGGTAACGACGAATTTGAAGTCGTTAATGTTTTGCTCGGCAACGCCGGAATTGTCCAATATTCCATTCTTGATAAAATTCCATTTGTTATTGAGTTGTTAGCCCAGCAACTGTTTGATGCACCTTTAATGATTGATAATGTTTCTTATCCCGCCCGGACGCCAGAAGCAATGGCTCAGGCAGAAATTTTACTCCAAAACTTAATTATTCAAGTTGCCAATGCAGTTATTCAACCCCTCTTAAATGAATTTGCTGATGTAGAAACAATTAAGCAAAGTTTCTATGACAGGCGGCTAATTTCATCGCGGGAAATTGCCCGATTCCGCAACAATTTATCTTGGAGATATCGCCTGTCACAATTACTGGGTGAGCCACAAGCAATCTTCGAGAGTCGATATAATTTGTTTGTATTGAGCGACACAGGCATCAAGCAAACCTCTCTTTATGCTCCTCGGCGTCAAGAGCTAGAACAGCTTCGGGGTATCCAATTAGCTGTGACTTTGGCATATGAGATACGGGATGCGATCGCGCCCCGTCTGCGAGCTACTGTTGCCTGGGTTGGCAGGGGTGTCGTCTACATCCTCACGCAAGTACTGGGTAGAAGCATTGGTTTGGTTGTTCGCGGTGTGATTCAGGGGATTGGCAGTACCTTACAGGACACGCGATTTGGAAAAAATGGTGAACGAGGAAAGTAATTTTTTTAACTTGAACCGTCCAGATGCTCCAGACCAAGAGAGACCCCATGCCCGTTATAATGACATGACTGACGAAAAATCTCTCCA
Organism: uncultured bacterium; assembly: GCA_965364435.1. Lineage (GTDB taxonomy): Bacteria > Cyanobacteriota > Cyanobacteriia > Cyanobacteriales > Coleofasciculaceae > CBDTXL01. The sequence goes on along the minus strand of CBDTXL010000359.1, from coordinate 3,449 downwards.
GGAACTGCAAAACCTAATCCAGGGTGTTGTAGAAGCACAGACAGACAATCTTGCAGCGGTAGTGCAAATTGCTGGTCTAGATCCTGCTGAAGATTTTGCTGGAGCTGATATGAGAAGTACCGAGCTAAGGGGTGCCATTCTGAGACGGGCCGACCTGAGCGGTACTGACCTGAGTGGTGCCAACATCATAGGTGCCATTCTAAGTGGGGCTAACTTGAGTGATGCCAACTTGGGTGATGCTAACCTGCTCCGAACTAACCTGATACTTGCAGACCTGAGCGATGCCAACCTGAGCCATGCCAATCTGAGCCGTGCAAGCCTGATTCGTGCAAGCCTAATCTGTGCAGACCTGAGTAGTGCCGACTTGAGAGGAGCCAACCTGGGTGGCGCAGACCTGAGCCGTGCCGACTTGAGGGGGGCCAACTTAGGCGGAGCCAACCTCAGTGGTGCCCGCCTGAGCGGCGCCAACCTCAGCGGGGTCAACCTGATTCGTGCAGACCTGAGCCATGCCGACTTTATGCGTGCCAACCTGAGCCTTGCTGATTTGATCTGTACCGACCTGCGTGCTGCTAACTTGTGCGGTGCAGATCTGATGTGTACTGACCTGAGCATTGCTAACCTCAGTGGTGCTAACCTCAGTGGTGCTAACCTCAGTGGTGCTAACCTCAGTGGTGCTAACCTCAGTGGTGTTATCCTCTTCGGCGTCAACCTGAGTGAGGCTAAGCTGAGGGGTGCGAATGTAGAGAAGGCTCAGTTTGCCAGGAATTTAGGAGTTTGTGAGGAAACAAAAGTTGATTTAATTCGGCGAGGGGCAATCTTTGAGGATTCAACCAGTGAGAGCTTTTCGACTTTGACCACTGGCTAAAAGTACCAGCCCCGACGCCCGACGCCCGACGCCCGACGCAGATCATGAAAGCTACTACCGATGCAAAATTGTCCCCGCTGCCATCAATCTATCAATAGCAAGGCGGTTACTTGTCCCCATTGCGGAACGGTTCTCAAAGCCTTTGGACATCCTGGTATTACCTTGCACCGGGCGATGGGGGAAACACCTTTGTGCGAAAGCTGTACATACGATGCCGATGATACTTGTACCTTTCCTCAACGTCCCTATGCCAAGGAGTGTACCCTCTACGACGACATTTCCCGACCTCAGTTAGAAACAAACCAAGGTTATGCCCCCCGTCGGAGCTTACTTCAATCGCTAAAGCTTTGGTGTCAACGAAACCCAGCTTTGGTAGGTCTAGTGGGATTAGTAGCTGTCAGTTTCCTACTTACCCTGATTGCGGCATCGCGATGAGCTAAGGCACACTAGCAGGAGCTGAGCTGGTTTGTGTTGTCGGCGAGGTGTCCAATGGCAGCAGTTGCTCAGCCGATGTCTTTCTTTCCTTAAACACATCTAAATCAAACCAGAATGTTGTACCGACGCCGACTTCACTAACCAAATGAACTCGGCTGTGATGTTTCTCAATGATGTTTCTGACAATTGAAAGACCCAACCCTGTTCCTTCGAGGGTATGAACCCGGTTTTCTACACGGAAAAATCGCTCAAAAATCGCCTCTTGGTCTTCTGCATCGATCCCAATCCCCGTATCAGAGATTTCAATCCGCACCTGATCAGTTTCGTCGTGATGATTGAGATCAGACTCTAGCAGATAGGCGCGAATGGTCACTCGTCCACCATGCTCCGTGAATTTCAGGGAGTTGCCGACCAGGTTAGCAAAGACTTGGAGCAACAGATCATAGTGTCCCAAAACCGGCGGCAATTTGGGGGCAATCTCCTGAACCAGTTCAATGCCTTTGTCACGAGCGTTGAGCTGATAGGTTCGCAGCGTCTGCTCCACGGGTTGAGCGATGTCTACGGGTTCAAGGTAATAAATCCGACAGGATTCAAGTCGTGATAAATCTAGAACATCGTTAACCAGACGGGTTAGGCGATCGGTTTCACGATTAGCGGTTTCGAGAAACTCCCGACGCTCCGTTTCACTCAGGTCTTCTCCGTATTCGTGGAGAGTTTCGATAAATGATTTGATGTTAAACAGAGGTGTCCTCAGTTCGTGGGAGACATTGCTGATAAAATTGCTCTTCGCCTCGTTCAGCTCTACCTCACGGGTAATATCCTGCACGGTCATCGCAATTCCCTTGACATTCTCACGGTACTGGTCGAGAACCCTTGTCAGGAGAATGCGGACGGTGCGATCAGTTGGTTGAGTGAGAGTAATTCGGAACTCTTCGCCTTCGCGTTCGAGGAGCGTCTGTGAAGTGGCAATTTGATACAGCGGTCGCGTCAGTTCCATAGTGACCGCCTCAGGCAGCTGATGCAGGACGTTTTCTCCCACAATGTCACTTCCCTCCCAACCGAAAAGGCGCTGCGCCGTCGGGTTGACCAAAATTACCTGTAAATTGGTATCAAGCAGCACGGCACCATCAGCAATCGTGGAAACTAGAGTCTCTAGTTTGGCTTTTTCCGAAGTGAGTTCCTCAATATTTTGCTCCTCATAGCGCTCTAAGCGCTCTGCCATCTCATTAAAGCTGAAAATCAGTTCGCCCAGTTCTCCTCCCAAGGGTAGGTCAATCCGCTGCTTAAAATTACCGGCAGCAATATTTTTGACGCCCCTTAGTAGTTCCTTAATTGGTCTAGTGATGTTCAGGGCGTTAAACACCCCGCCCAAAATCACCATTACCCAGATCGAGATAAAGACAGCAAGAGTCACATCCCGTGTCAAATTTGAGGAGGCAACAACCGTAGGATTCGGGTTAATGCCAATTGCTAAGACGCCTAGGTATTTGCCGTCATGCATCAGGGGAACAAAGACATCTGTCACTTCCCCATCAGGGGTCAGGTGCTGCCGCACCATAGGCAATTCCGAGTTTTGGGCGTAATTCTCTGGTAGCTCAATCGATCGCTGAATCGTTAGAGAGTTTTGCACCTGAGACTCAGAAAAAGGAATCCCGAAGAAGATTTTGCCCTCCTCGTCAGCGTAAATCATGTAGCGGACACTGGAGGTACTGCTATAGAATCGGTGGGAAAAGCGAGCCACCTCCGTTAGATTGTTTTCCGCAATCTGTGGGGCAACATTGGCAGCTAGTAATAGACCCAGGTCTCGACCAAAGCGAGTATCGTTCAGTCTCGCGTCCTGTTGAATCGTGTTCACTGCCCAGAATGTCAAGCCACTCATGATCAAGGAGACGGCCAGTGTTGCTGCCGCCATTAGTCGGGTTTGGAGTGTAAACTCCGACCACCAATGTGCGATAACTTCTCGAAGGGTTTTTAGCAAAGCAAAACTAGGTCGGTTTACCACCATCAACAGGGAAAACTACAACAGTCCTCTAAAAGGTAGATGTTTTCATCTAGGAGAAACTGCTCCTTTTGAGCGCCTCCCAATTATATATTTACACGCTCAGCTTGAAGGTTACGTTCGATGGAGATAGTACAAAGTTTTGAGAGC
>CBDTXL010000358.1:0-5135 GCA_965364435.1 uncultured bacterium | reverse complement strand
GAGTTAAACCAAGGTGACCAATACCCGGATGACGTGCGATCGCAACCATTAAATCCCGTAATTGACGACCCTGGGGACACTGCCCGAAGATATGAAGACCATCTCGAATCTGAGCTTCCTTCAATTCACAAAGATAACCATCCGCACGGGTCAGGAATTCCTCTAGTAGGGGCACGGCTGCCTGACGCCCTACTTCTATCTCAATACCTAAATCTCGGTGCAGCTGTTCTTGCACAATCAGTTGAGTAATGCGATCGCTAATTACTGGTAACCTTGACGGGTCTAAACTCTGAGCCTCGTAATACTCATCAATTAATCCTTCCAGTTGTTGCAATGGACCATAGAGTTCAGCGCGAGTCATCGGTGGCGTTAGGTGGTCGATAATTACTGCCTGGGAGCGGCGCTTGGCTTGAGAGCCTTCGCCGGGGTCATTGACAATAAAAGGATACAGATGAGGCATCGCACCAAGTGCAACTTCTGGATAGCAGTTGCCTGATAGCGCTACACTCTTACCCGGTAACCACTCCAAATTTCCGTGTTTGCCGACATGCACTACCGCTTGAGCGCCAAAATGTTGCCGCAGCCAATAGTAAAAAGCGAGATAAGCATGGGTTGGCTCTAAGTCTGGAGCATGGTAATTTAAGCTTGGGTCAATATCATAGCCTCGCGACGGTTGAATCCCGACAAACACATTACCCAATTGAATTCCTGAAATGGCGAATGAGGCATCCCGAATTGGGAATCGGGAATCGGAAGTCTCTCTCGCCTGCTCAAGAATTCCCCAGCGATCGCTTATTCCCTTTTGAACCTCCGGCGGCAAGGTTTCAAAATACCGTTGATACTCTTCCAAAGATAGCTGCTGCTGTACCAATCGCAATTCTCGCCCTTCCGGGTCATTGGTTACCCCAGCAGTTAGGCGTTGAATCAGTGCATCCCCTGTTTCCGGTATATCCGCTAACCTATAACCAGCCTGCTGCAATGCCTTGAGAATTTCTACACAGCTAGCAGGCGTATCTAGTCCAACACCATTGGCGAGGCGTCCATCACGGTTGGGGTAGTTTGCCAAAATCAGGGCAATGTGTCGTTGGGCTGGTGGGGTTTGGCGCAGTCGGACCCAGTTAGCAGCTAAATCAGCGACAAACTCGATGCGATCGCGTACTGGCTCATAAACCACAATATCCGTTTCTAGGAGTGGATTCCGGGTTTGCACTGACTTAAACGACACAGCACGGCTGATGATTCGCCCATCCACTTCTGGCAACGCCACATTCATTGCTGTATCTCGTGGTGTTAGTCCCTGAAACTGGCAATCCCACTGTTCCACCGTGCCACCACTAAGGATAACCTGCAACACCGGCACATCTAGACGAGTCCATAACTCCAACTGAGGTGTCTCTGTATCTAATTTCGCTAGAGAGAAACTGGTTGTATTGAGCAATAGCCCAATCCCGCAACTATCTTTAGGCTGGAAATAGGACAACAACTCTTCTTGTACATCGGCGTCACGTAGAGAAGAGACAAACACCGGCACAGGTTCCAACTGCCGCTTCGCTAAAGCTTGGCAAAGAGCATCAATCGGCGCAGTGTTCCCAGCAAGGTAATGAGCGCGGTAGAACAGCAGCCCGATTTTAGTAAGGTTAGAAGGTTGCCAGGGATAAAGCCCAACACGAGGTACTGGTTGTGGCGGCGGTGGATTATGAGTCTGCCCCAAGCATACGTCAGCGACAAATTTGAGGGCATTAACGAAATTTTCGACACCGCCTTCTGTGAGGTAGCGCCATAGCTGGTTAACTGCCACAAGAGATATTGTGGAGTGACTGATTAAATCTAAATCGGGGCGGTCATCCCCAGGCAATACGATCAAGGCAGCACCCGTTTGTTGCACCGTCTCCTGCACCACTTCTAATCCATAAGACCAGTAGGAACGTCCCCCCAAAAGCCGTACAATAATGACTTGGGCAAACGCCAAGACATTTTCTGCATAAGTATCAATAGTTAGTTGCTGCTGCAATTGCAAGAGGTTGACCACCCGTAGTGCTGGGAAGCCCTCTGCCAATTGAGATGTTGATGCCCCCAAAGTCTGAATATCTGTATCAGCTGTCGTGAGAAAAACGATCGGTGCTGGTGTTTGTTCAATAAAAATGACGCCTTCTGCTTGAGGATTCCACCCTCCCGGCGTCGCGCTAATACGATGCATAGTTTTGTCCTGCTCCGAAAAACTTACCCAAACCTAGTTAAACCAGACCTGGTGTTTTCTTCCCGCTTCATCCAAGGCAGTCGGCTGCTTCTTGTCCACGTGCGTCAATTCCGCTCAAGCCAAGCGTACTCGTAGCGTGAAAAATAGTTTTGTTGCGAAAAAGGTTTTCGCGGTTTTTCTGCCTTGGTTTTCGGCAATGATTTAATGTATCACCAAAAACCTGCTTTCAACAAAGAGGTTTAGTAAAGTTTAGTAAACAATTTGACGATTTAGTTATGCTCTAGCTTCCTGATGGCATCCCACTCTGCAAAGAGAGATTAAAGATGAAGATTGAAGAATATATCACGATTGGGTGGCTACGTCTTGGATAGCATCAACGAAGTAGCTATGCCTACACTAAATCATTGGATTGGTTGGTATGTGGCTTGTCATGAGTGAAGCGTTGTGCTTTTTGAAAATAGACCAGAGTAATGCCTATAGTGGGGAATCCAAGATTCAGCCGAACTTTGCCCTTGACAATGTTCGAGCGGCTGCAAGAGCTGTTGCAGCAGATGAGGTCAACAATTGGTGAAGGGGCTGTAGTCCTAACAGAGGATGTACTTTCATCAACGGTAATTGCTCCGGAGCATCAGGCGGAACAATTTACTGTTGTGGTATCGGAACGGTTCAGTGCGCTGCTGTTGGGAACACGGCAAGCGCCAGAGTTGTTGGCGGCGGATGACGCTAAGCTGCCACTCTACCAGGTAGGGTTGACATTTGAGCCAGAAGCGATCGCGGCTTTCCTGACTCAGCTAGCTCATGAGTTAGAAAACCACCCTGTGGTTCTTAACGTGTTAAATAAAGCCCAAGCCTCCCTCCAACCCAACGATGCGGCAATTCAGAGTGAATTTACGCTCTCATTGATCGAAATGCTCTCCCCTAGCGAAACTACCGACTCAGTACCATCAGACCGAAATTATCCTGATGTTGCTGTCTGTAAACCTCTAGTAGAGGAGGCGCTACGCCAACAGGTTGAACAGGAGCGACTTCTCCATCAAGTAACCACTCACATCCGTCAGAGTCTGGAGTTACCAGTCATCCTCAAAACAGCTGTTGAGGAGGTGCGGCAGTTCCTACAGGTAGACCGATTGCTGATCTATCAATTTGACGATATCCAATGTGCCCTTACCGCCACGAAACAAAAAACTCCCTTAACAGCAAACAAGACAGATCCATCAAATTTACTCTCTATCCATCCACTATCACAGCTCCTTTGTGAAAGAAACTGGGGTTGTGTTACCTACGAAGCCAGAGCCTCCGAGGATATTCCTTCAGTGCTGAATTTGATTGAGGAGGAGGACTGCTCTACCCAGGTACCGAACTGTAGAGAGAAATATCACCGAGGGCTGACTTTTGCCGTTGATGATATTGAAACAGGCTACACCACCTCGTCTTGCTTCCTGGAACTGCTACGACAGACTCAGGTACGAGCCAAGTTAGTGGCACCGATTGTGGTTCAGAACGACCTGTGGGGGCTATTGATTGCCCACCAGTGTTTTGAGCCGCGCCAGTGGCAAGACAGTGAAAAAACGTTTCTGAAGCAGATTGCGGAACATTTGTCGGTCGCAATCTACCAAGCCCAGTTGTACGCTCAGTTACAACAGCAAAAAATCACCCTCGAAGAGCAGGTGATTGAGCGCACGCAAGAACTCCGGGATACGCTTCAAGCTGCCCAAGCTGCAAACCTTGCTAAGAGTGAATTTCTTGCCGCTATGAGTCATGAGTTGCGAACGCCCCTTACTTGTGTAATCGGGATGTCTGCAACGCTGTTGCGTTGGTCTTTTGGTGAGGGAGGCTCGCAGATAGTACCTATCCACAAGCAACGGCGCTATTTAAAAACCATCCAAGAGAGTGGGGAACACCTCTTGGAGTTAATCAACGATATTCTGGATTTGTCTCAAGTCGAGGCGGGGAAGGCGGTCTTAAACATCAGCGAGTTTTCCCTGAGCAAGCTGACGTACCAAACGTTGAGAACCCTACAACAAAAAGCTTTTCTCCAGAAGGTAAGCCTAGAGATGGATTGGCGAGTGGAATCAGAGGGTGTTAACGGAGCGCCTCCTTCGGAGGATCGCTTTTGTGCTGACCAACGTCGGGTTAAGCAAATTCTCTTTAATCTCTTGGGCAATGCCATCAAATTCACGCCCGAAGGCGGCAAGGTAACACTGCGAGTCTGGCGAGAGCATAACTTGGCAGTCTTTCAAATTGAAGACACCGGCATCGGCATTGCTGATGAACACTTACCACTACTGTTTCAAAAGTTTCAGCAGCTAGAGACGACCTACCACCGCAAATACGAAGGGACTGGTCTGGGTTTAGCGTTGACGAAACAACTAGTAGAACTACATGGGGGGAGAATTGAAGTTGAATCTGTAGTTGGTGAGGGTTCTTTGTTTACGGTTTGGTTGCCAAGCCAACCCATAGTTCCAGCCACTCCTGTTAAAGTAACAGCAACTGGAAGGCAAAGTCCCAAGCCTCAGGGAAGTATCGTCTTAGTAGAAGACCATGAGGAAAGTGCTACACCAATTTGCGAAATCCTCACAGCCGCAGGCTATCAGGTTATCTGGCTGATTGATGGTTCCACCGCTGTCGAGCAAATTGAACTGCTCCAGCCTAAGGCTGTGATTGTAGATTGGCAGATACGGGGAATGGATGGTTACGAGATAAGCCAATGCCTGCGTAATTCACCCACAACCAAACAAATAAAAGTTCTGGTTTTAACGACTCCCACCTTGCCAAAAAACCAGGAACACGACCTGAGTGCGATCGTAGATGATTACTTGCCCAAACCTGTAGAACCAGCGCAGTTATTGCACAAAGTTATTGCCTTGATGGCAACCTAAAGGCTTCAACCTGACGCTCGAAGACTCGCTACCGCTACGCTATCAACCTTCAACAGAAA
>CBDTXL010000357.1:0-5139 GCA_965364435.1 uncultured bacterium | reverse complement strand
AAAGTGATCTTTAAATGCAGGGATATCAGGCAAAATGAGAGGTACACCAATCCAGTTAAGCTCATGAGCAGCAAGACAAAAAGTTTCAACACGAGACGCAAAAATTGCAAAATGTGACTCTTGAGCAAGTTTTAGATACTGTTCTGCTGAAAATTTGCCAGGGAATGAGAAGTGAGATGCAAACTCTTCCGGGATGAAACTCTTAATCTCATCTAATGAAGAGGCATAGTTTGGATTGGCTGTAGGAAGGTTATAACCCGCAAAGGTGACGTGAAACTGGTTAGGGAATGCCTGACAAACTTCTACAAAAGCCTGAGCAACAATATCACTTCCTTTGATATATTGAAGTCTTCCTGGAACAAGAATTTTTAAATGGAATTGAGGACGTGTAATCTGACGGTGTGAGTCTCGCGCAGCTAGTTTACGGTAAGGTAAAGGGGAATTAAAAACTTTGTTGTGAATACCAAAATAACTTGTATACCAGTCTGCTACTGCCTGAGAGGGGCTTTTCCAGGCGTCTGCAAGTTCTAAAGAAAGTCTTTCTGCATAGTTAGATAAGACATAGCCGTTACCAGAATCTAAGTCTACTTGATATCGATCTGTTAGATCCCAAATTTCTCTAGCGCCATGCAAGTGAACCCACATTGGGATATTTTTGAAGACTGAATGAGGATTACAGTGTTTATCCCTTAAAGTATGAAAGCCCATCCCAGCATGATCACACCATTCAATACCTGCTATCTCTCTTTGAGAAATTAAGTTTTCTAAACCTCTTTTTAGAGATAATGAATTTTTTTCTATGTTGTAAACATCTTCCGGTTCTAGTTGAATTGGAGAAAGCTCATTAATGTGGAATAATTCACACTTTAAATCTACTGCATCAAGATGTTTTCTTGCCTCAGCAACCTGATGTTGAGGAACATTGTATAAAACAACTAAGGGTATATATTCAGAATCTTTTAATTCTTGAATTACACTTGAAATGTATTGACCTATACCACCGTTGGCGATTTGTGCAATCTCAAAAGTCGGAAAAACTAGGTACATACTATTAAAATTTAGTGCTTAACAGTCAAAATTACCAGCACTTTCTTACAATTCCTACACATCCCCAAACCTCGCCACTATCCCACTGATAGGGAAGCAGTCGGTGAACAGGCAAACTATCTAAAACGACAGCAAATACAGGATACAATTTATCAATTGCTATCAACGCTTGAAGAGTCCCTTGATATTGAGCATCTCCCTGCCAATAGATATCATGAAAAAGGATATAACCATCGTCTTTTATGAATTCATAGTAATTTGCAAAATCACTCATAACGTAGGCAGATGTATGATTGCCATCTATAAAAACTGCATCCAGTTTATTACCGGCAAGGACTTCTCGAACTTGGTTAATAACCTTTTCATCCGTTGAACTACCCACTATACTAACAAGTTGTTGATCAGGTTTGATTGAATTATTTAATTTTTCTAGCTGATTTTTACGCTCAACTACATCGATATCGATGATTAAGGCTTTTTCATCCAGCAGCTGAGAAACATAGGCCAGATTCCCCTTGTCTTCTGTGCCTATCTCTAGATAAGAGGTACAGCCAGTAATTAGCCGAAATGCACGAATAACATCCATCATATAAGGGAAGCTCGCGCCCTTAAGCAAGAACTTCTGCCTTATAGATTTTGCTTGTTCGATCTCTTCTACTGTTGGTGCAGCTTGAACAACAGACAACTCGTTTGGAACCTGCAAAAATTTTTCTGGGATAAACTTTAATAACCTTTGGGTCATTTGTGTCGTCATTAATAAAGGGGATGAAGTTGCCTGGGAGGATGAAGCCACCAGGGAGGATGAAGCCGCCTTTGTATAAGTCCAATGCAGTGGCTCTGGAAGAGCTGCTTTGCTGCATCGGACGGCAATCACCGCTGTACACAGGTCTTCAATACTAAAATTAAATGGCGGACGAAGCAACTCTTCCGGTGGCTGGTTATTGATATAGCTCGGTACCCAGCGTTCTATATTAAACCCCGCCTCGATTAAAAATTGGCGCAGCTGAAATGGTGTAATCTTGTTTAATCCTGAACCGGGATAGCCGGTTGTAAAGCCTTGTTGTGGGAATATCTGGCGAAACTCTTGCTGATATAGTAAGTGGCTCCAGGGCTGGGCACGTCGGTAATAAGGGCAATAAATGCAATTATCCGGAGTTAGCTGCGACTCGTTCCAGTCTCCCCATGTCCAGGAGAAGCGCTCTCTGAGGGAGCGACGGAAATCAGCCGATGCCTCACATTTCGTTGTGCTTTCCCAGCAACGCGGTCCTTGAAAAACAATTTCGTTATTTTCACCGTAAAAGAGGAAGCCGTGGTCGTGCGAACCCACTGGTTCATAGTAGTTACCGTGATTGATGACCAACTCACCGTCTACAGCTAACAACTGATAGCAAATAGTCAGTAAGGGTGGCAGATTGAGCATATGCTCAGTAACTGTGTTGGCAAAGATCAAATCGTAAGCGCCGTGATGCTGCTCATCAACAGCAAACTGCTCAAGCGAAATACGTTCAAAACTAGCACCTGGGAGACCACTCAAGTTTTTCTGAATGTAAGCGCTATCGACGAGCCAGCTATCAATAGCCGTTACAGCAGCAGCCCCTTGCTCCAGTAATAACGCAGTGAAAACCCCGCGACCACATTCCCAATCAAGGATTCGTTTGCCTGTAATGTGCGAAGTCGGTAACACACTATTTGCTGTCCAGTTCTGCAACTGAGATCGATAAGCTTGATAAGTGCCAGCAAACTCTGAATCTCGATTGCAGAGTGCTTGGACTATTTGGGCTGGACTATCAGTCATAACGATTCTTTCCGGGGAAGGGGGCGATTTTGCAATTATGAGATCTAAGCTTGGCTTTGCAAAACCTCGCGGGATGTGCGGCAAGTGTTCCTGAAATATTTCGAGAAGCGCCTCATCAAAATTTTCGTTACTTAAATTTTTACGATGTTCTTGTAAGCCTTGGTAATATCCATCATTAATAACAGTCAATTCTTCAAAGTTCAGTGCTAATTCAAATTCATGGTAGCTTACTCCTCGACCAATTCTGTAGAGGTTTTCACTCAAATTTCCTTGTGAGGGAACTTTAATACTATCTCCTCTTTGTGTTTTTACTGAATATAGCAATGCTAGTTGATCCGGAAGATAATGGAAGAAAGGCAACCAAAAGCTATGCCAGTCGAAATATCCAATCCTATTCGGGGTTTCATATATGATCATTATTCCCCCTGGCTTCAATCTCTCCCACCCTACTCGAAGCACATTTATCCTTTCTTCAATCGTCAAATGCTCTAGCAGCGCTATCATTAATACAATATCGACTTCAGATGCCTCCTTGGAAAATAAACTTAGTGCGTCCTCTGACTGAGCCCAGTGTGGCTCTAAGAGCTGAAAATTGATATTATTTGCGCCTAGCAATATCGCTCGGTGTTCCGCCGCGTCCAAAGATTTCTGGCTTATGTCATATGAATGTATTGAACTCACTTTACGCGCAAAGGGAATTGTTGCTGAGCCAGTCCCGCAGCCAATTTCCAGTACTGACTTATCAGTGATATCGTACACTTCCCTGACCCAGGGCAGGACTATGTTCTCAACTTCCATCATCCTGCGGAAAACATGATCTTCGATATCCCTCTCACCCGGTTCAGAAGCTAAATAAGCCGGATCAAAGTTCGCAAAATAAGTGTTCAATAAAATTTCTCTAAACTCTAATTTATATGGTTCTGTAATTAAAAGTTTTTGAAAATTATAAGTTTGGTTCATTCGTCAATACCGATTCCTACCCTATAGGGTCTTCTACTACCAAGTTATCCAGGTCGATTTTATGCCCTAGCCTGCCCAAATATCTAAGCGGTTTTATTAAATTACCGCTGTAGTGGCTAATCCGTCAAAAATTGCTGCACTTGCTCTATAGCCCATGAGTTGTAACGAGTTGCATAGCTCTTGAATCTATCAATGATTTGTTCTCTCTCATCCAATGCTTGTTTAATATAGTCAGCAATAATTTCGGGTCGTTCTGGGTAGGGAACCACCAGCCTTGAGTGGAGGTACTCGTCGTCTTCAAACCAGTGACTAACCGGGCTAATTAAACAAGGAACCCCTAAGCTAAGACTCTCAATTGGTAGCATAGGAGCGCATTCTGAAGAAGTTAGATAGAGAGATAAATGGGTATTTTTAATGCGTTGGTGAAGCTCCTCCCTGGGAATAGGACCAGGACTAAAGTAATTAACCTTCACGCCTAGCATGTCGGCCCATTGTTTTGCCCTGTCTTCTACGCCTGCCATATTCAAAACTGAGCCCTCAACTAACTGAGCTGCCGCAATCATAGGGTAGGGTAGTTTACGATAACCGATCCAGGACAACCAAATACCTAACTGAGGGTTGTTAGACGTTACAACACTGGCTGAATCTGGTATTAAATTAACAAAGTTTGGCAAAAACTCTGCCCGAAGATCTATAGCCTGAAAGGTTTTTTCCATGCCCTTTTTAGCAAAGCCAAACTTGTAGATCATCCCTTGCTTGGCTAATGTGATGGCTTGAGTCATCATGCTCCAACCATAATCTTCATAGTGCTGCACATAGCTGCCATGCCAAGTCACATCACATCTAATATCTGAATTAGAGAGGTTGAGGGCTTTAATGACTTCTAAATGACCGGGAGCTGCTCCAGCTGAAATGAGATGTTTGACACCTGCTGCGACCAGTAAGTTAGCGTAGTATGTGGCTTGCTCTTCTGTTAAATGCTCAGCAAGTGGATAGCAGTCTTCAAACATGTTTTTTGTGGCAAAGTTTATCCCCAGCCAATTAGGAACATAAACAGCTAAAACAGTTTTACCCTGTTGCATAAAAGATTTGAGCCAAGTTTCCATCGCACTATCGGCAAAGGACATATTACTTGGGTTGGCTAGATCTACCTCGATTGAGGGAGGTTGAGACCTGACGAGTCTCTTTAGATCTTGTAGCAAGTTGAGACTAAGACGACCTGTTGATTTGAGATACCAATTGCTTTTTATTTTTACAATTGTTTTCCAGGTTCGAGAGTTGAGAATTTCGTTGAGCTCTACAATCCGATAATCGATTTGCTGGGCAAGGTCATCTCG
>CBDTXL010000356.1:0-5140 GCA_965364435.1 uncultured bacterium | reverse complement strand
TGCCCAGCGGATGTATGTTTACCACTACCGTATTTTTGACCGTTACAAGCGGTCAATAGCCAGTTTAGCGGTGTTGGGTGATGAGAGAGCCACTTGGAGACCTGATCAGTTTAGCGATGAGTTATGGGGTTGCGAGGTCAGGTTCAGATTTCCGGTAGTGAAGTTGCTAGACTACGAGCAAAGGTGGCAAGAGTTAGAAGCCAGCCGGAACCCCTTTGCTACGGTGGTGATGGCTCATTTAAAGGCTCAAGAAACCCGTAATGATGCACAAGAACGCTTTTCGAGTAAGCTTTATCTGACCCGACGGCTGTACGAGCAGGGTTACGAACGGGAGGATGTGATTAATCTTTTCCGGTTTATTGACTGGGTGATGAGCTTACCGCAAGAGTTAGAACAAGATTTTTGGCGTGAAGTGATTCAGTTACAGGAGGACAGGCGAATGCCGTACATCACGAGTATAGAAAGACTCGCAACTCAAAAAGGAATTGAGCAAGGAATTGAGCAAGGAATTGAGCAGAGTCTCCAGCAGATGCGGCAGATCCTGCGGGAGAGTATTGAACTAAGTTTGAGGCAAAGGTTTGGTGATGAGGGTTTAGAAGTATTACCGGAAATCTCCGAGATTGAGGATGTGGAGCAATTGAGAGCGATTCTTAGAGGGTTGTTAACGACAGTGAATACACTGGATGAGTTACGTCAGCTTTATCAGCCAACGACTTCAGACGCAAGTGAGGAAGATTAGGGAGTCGGAGTAGTGCGTAGGCGTAGCCCGCCGCAGGCATCGCTTTTCTTTGAGTAGTGGGCAATGTGTCATCTAAAGGGGGGCGCGATCGCTTTTCCTCAAGTAGTGTGCGATCGCGCTAGCTGAGAGGGGATGCGATCGCACCCCATCCCAGCCGCCATAAGCAAGCCAATCGCCATTTGAGTTAAGTTGAAAAGAATGGCTCACGGTGCTAACTCAAGGCTTCGCGGGAGACAAAACCATGCTGCGTGAATACCAGCTGACTAATTTCAAGGCATTCGCTGGGCCGGAAACAATTCCAATTCGACCCATCACCCTTATCTATGGACCAAATTCTTCCGGTAAGAGTTCGTTGCTGCAATCACTGCTGCTGCTGAAGCAAACCCTTCAAGAGGCAGAAAACCCAGAAGCCCTTTTGCTACCCAAAGGCAATCTCCTTAACCTCGGTGGCTATCGTGAATTTGTTCATCGCCACGATGTCAGCAAGTCTTTCTCATTCAAATTTATCCTGGATGTAGATAAACAAGGATTTGAAAAGCTTTTACCTAACAACCTGATTGAAACCCCGCTCTTAGGGTTGCATATCGCCTTCACCTACGATCAACAGATATCCAATGTAGTTTTCTCCTCCATCGAGTTATTCATTGGAGACGATTCATCTCCTCTGGCTATCTACAAACCTGAAAAGCGAGACCTCGTTCGAGTTGAGTTGACTGGTTTTCCGGAAACTATCCTCCAGCTATACCACATTAACTACGAACATAGCTTGTGGCAGGCTTGGTGGAAAAACTTTAGTCGTTCGCTTCCTTGGGATAGAGAACAGGTGACAAAGATGCGTTTCCAGTTTTTTAACTTCAACAAAAACAATCAGGGGTGGGAAAGGAGAATCCCAACAGAACTATTTACAATTCAAGAATCTATTAAGAAGAATTTAGAGAAACGTAATGAACAGAATAAAGGTAATATGCAGAGTTTAGAAAAAAAGCTGTTGGAAGTTGAATCATTAATTCGATTTTGGCAGCGCTTCGAGAACTTCTCTTTTGAGAAAGCGATAGAAGACTTATCAAAATTGACTCAATATTCACGTCTTGCCTCTCGCAACTTTTTACCCATAAAGAGCATTCCTATCCAGGCAGAGATATCACTGAATCCGGAAGTCTCGCTGATATATCAACAACGTTGGAAACCAAACTTTTCAGAACTAACTCTGCTGACTAGCTCTGTGTTTAGACGTTTCCTGGATAGCGTGATTTACATTGGTCCCTTGCGAGACTACCCTGAACGAATCTACATCTTGAGTGGCAACTTAAGTAAAGAGGTAGGAAAATCTGGAAAGATGCTACCAGATGTCCTGTTCAAGAATTCTGAGCTTTTGAAACAGGTGAATGAGCAACTAGATCGCTTCGGATTGGGTTATGAACTGAAGGTATCTTCTTTCACGGATGAAACCTCCGGAATCAGTGACCTCTTTGCCCTTCGCCTAGTTGACAAAGACACTGGGGTAAACGTCAGCATTCAAGATGTCGGATTCGGCATTAGCCAAGTTCTGCCGATCATTGTTCAGAGTATGCTCTCACGCAACTCAACTCTTCTGATTGAGCAGCCAGAGATACATATTCACCCACGCCTACAGGCAGAACTCGGTTCTCTACTGGCAGAGTGCATTAAGCCTCCCTTCGATAATCAGTTTATCATCGAAACTCACAGTGAGCATTTGATGTTGCGCCTTCAGAAATTGATCCGTAAGGGAAAGTTAAAACCGGAAGATGTGTCTGTAATTTATGTTGACCGTACCTCTGAAGGCTCGAAGTGTTTGCACCTAAGGCTAGACGAAGAAGGGGACTTTATTGACGAGTGGCCAGACGGCTTCTTTGAAGAAGACTTCAACGAGATATTCAATTAATATGCTGGTACGGATCATCCTTCTGCCTTCTACCTTAACTTCCATTCCTGAAGACAGAGCTAGTTTTTACAGCCTAGCTATAAAACTACTGCAGGAATTAGAGAAGACTGGTGTAATTCTTGTGGATGATAAGGAATGCATCAAAACAGCCCTGTCCCAAAGAATCCGCCAGTGGCCAGTGAAGTTCAGAAAGCCTGTCCAGGTACTTCTGGAAGAACTAGATAAGAAAAATCGCATCGTCAAAGTACCGCTTAACAGTGAAATCCAGTCAACTTGCGGGAACGAACCTTGCAAACATGGTATTAGGATTGCCAAGATCTATTTGCCACTGGCTGTACTGGCTCGTCAGGAGTGCAACCAATGTGCTAAGGGACAGCTAGCAGAGGTTCTCACCGTTAAGGTTGTTGATGTTGATGAGTATACGATAGACGACTCCTTTTGCTCTCACCTCGACCCTCGCGATCGCTTTCTTGACCACGGCGAAGGGAAGCAGAATAAATTCGAGCAGGAAATTCTGATTCCTCTATTTAGAGACGCCAAGCACGTCAAAATCTATGATCGGTGGATTGGGCGGTCGATCTTAAATACGAATGCTGATAACTACAAGCGCACCTTGAAGTGGGTTCTTGACGTTTTTGTGCGGAAGTCACGCTTGGGTAAGACAGGAGTTTTCGAGGTATACACCGGCTTTTACACCCAACAACACCCTGGTCAACGATCGCCTGACGTATCCAATGCAGTGGTGGCACTTCGTCAGTTGGAGGCTGATATGCAACAAGCGCATCCTAAGTTCAGATTAATTATCAAGAACGAAACTCGGAATAAGCAGCTACCTCACCATCGGTATCTCATCACCAATCAGGTAGCAGTATCGATTGACCGTGGCTTCGATTTACTTTTGGGCAAGGCCACAAGTCTGTATCCACGGCGTCTACGAGATGTTCACATCGCTTACTGTTCAGAACCGGGAAAAGTCGAACAAGCTGTGCGAGGGTTACCAGATTTGTGAGCAAACGTAATAGATGGTCGTATACCTGGCTCTCAAGAAAAATGCGATCGCTTCCTCTGTGTCCTCTGTGGTTCAAATCTCACCCAGCTGCAACAGCAAAAGAGCGATCGCACTGATAGCCCCTAAAAAGCGATCACTAGTAATTTAAAAAGCCAATTAGAGGTAGACCATGACTATAGAAACGGTAAGACTGCAAATTCCTTTTGAATCACTGGTAGACGCGATCTCATCACTAGGACTTGAAGAAAAGCGTAGGCTTTGGCAACTGCTGGATGAAGAAATCACTCAAGCAGAAGAAGATTTACTAGAGGACGATCCAACGATTCAAGCTGAAATCCAGGAAGCTAGAACTGCGTACCAGGCAGGAGACTATCAAACGATTGAAGAGTACATCACTAATCGGTCTGGGAAGACTCCATGACTTATACAGTAATTGTTCCCAAACCAGTACAGAAACAACTTGATAGCCTACGAGATGATATCCGCGATCGCATTCTTGAGAAAATTGTGCTGTTGGCTGAAAATTCGCGTCCAGAGGGAGTCGTCAAGTTATACCAAATCCGCATATATAACCCCTTTTAACTTTGATTTCCTCTGGTTCTCTTCTCAGCGAACTCTGTGCCCTCTGTGGTTCGTTCTCAAAAAGGGGGTAGTCCACCCGGATTCGGTATTAAAAGGCTATGACGATGAATATCGCATCCGCATTGGTGACTATCGGGTGCGATATGAAATTGATGATGAAGAGTCTATCGTTATATTGCTTCACTGCAAGCATCGGAAGGATGTTTATAGAAACTGATAAGGCGATCGCACTCATAGCAGCAAAAGAGCGATCGCCTCTTTTACACAACAAAAAAGCGCCCCCCTTGCGGAGGACGCTTTTTATTAAGCTAGATTCTTAAGAATTAGCCATTGATAACCGGAGCGGTTAATGCAACTGGAGCTGCTTCGCCAGCTGCCAAGTCCAGAGGGAAGTTGTGAGCATTACGCTCGTGCATCACTTCCATACCCAGGTTGGCGCGGTTCAACACATCTGCCCAGGTTCCGATTACACGACCTTGTGAGTCAATCACGGACTGGTTGAAGTTGAAGCCGTTCAGGTTGAACGCCATTGTGCTGATGCCCAATGAGGTGAACCAGATTCCAATAACTGGCCAAGCAGCGAGGAAGAAGTGCAAGCTGCGGCTGTTGTTGAAGGAAGCGTATTGGAAGATTAACCGACCGAAGTAGCCGTGGGCTGCAACGATGTTGTAGGTTTCTTCTTCTTGTCCGAACTTGTAACCGTAGTTTTGGCTTTCAGTTTCGGTTGTTTCACGAACCAAGCTGGAGGTAACGAGTGAACCGTGCATTGCACTGAACAGGGCACCACCGAAGACACCGGCTACACCTAACTGGTGGAAGGGGTGCATCAGGATGTTGTGTTCGGCTTGGAACACGAACATGAAGTTGAATGTTCCAGAGATACCCAGAGGCATGCCATCAGAGAAGG
>CBDTXL010000355.1:0-5158 GCA_965364435.1 uncultured bacterium | reverse complement strand
GCGATCGCTCTGATTATTGGAAGGGAATCACAATGCTCATTTGATGGTGGGGCGTCGCAATCATGACCTCTTTCTCGAAGATGAATTCGCTGTAGTCGGCAAGGTTATCTAGTCCGAGCAAGTTCAATATGATCTCGATTACTAGCCAACTGATAGTCTTAACCCATAGCTTGTTCCACTGCGTCTTCATTTATTTGTCCTTTTGTTTAAAGGGAATGAAAACTTACCGATTAACCTGTGCTATGAGGTTAGCCAAAAGTCTGTAAAGGATTCACCACTGGAGGAACCCAGTACAATGAATTCTGGATAAAGCCCTTTTACAAAGGAGGCTGGGGGATCTAAGTGCGTAAGTCCTGTTCAGATATATGTACTAAGTCGTACAGCCATTTTTATACTTCATGCTTCCTTACCGACATCCATGTCTGGACGCTTCAGGGTTACAGAGCCGCCCATCAACGTTAAATTAACAGGTAAGTCTCCAAAAACCTCAAGCAGGCAAGCTACTCTAATTAACTGATCGCAATAACATAGACGTATCCATGCCAAGAACTCAACGTAACGATAACTTCATTGACAAAAGCTTCACCGTAATGGCGGATATCATCTTGAAAATCCTGCCTGCCAACAAAAAAGCCAAAGAAGCCTTTGTCTACTACCGTGACGGTATGTCAGCTCAGGCTGATGGTGAATATGCCGAAGCCTTGGATAACTACAACGAAGCTCTGACTCTAGAGGAAGATTCCTACGACCGCAGCTATATTCTTTACAACATGGGGCTAATTTACGCAAGCAACGGTGAACATGAGAGAGCTTTAGATCACTATCATCAGGCGATTGACCTCAACCCTCGTCTCCCTCAGGCGCTCAACAACATTGCCGTGATCTACCACTTCCAGGGTGACAAGGCGAAGGAAGCTGGGAACGCCGAAGCTGCTGAAGCTTTGTATAAAAAAGCCGCTGAATATTGGGAACGAGCGATTCGCCTTGCCCCTAACAACTACATTGAGGCGCAAAACTGGCTTAAAACCACGGGTCGCTCTAAGATGGATGTCTACTTTTAGCTGTTAGCTATTAGCGTTTTATCAGTAGTCAGTGATGATTTAACTGCTGGCTACTGAGTATTACCCACTAACTATCAAAAACTAACCCCTCTCATGATTGACCGCGATCAAGTTCACAAAGTTGCTAATCTCGCCCGTTTAGAAATGACCCACGAGGAAGAAGAGCAGATTGCTGCTCAGATGAACAGCATTCTGGAGTATTTTGAACAGCTCAGTGAACTCGATACTAACGATGTACCACCGACTACACGAGCGATTGACATTAGCAATGTGACCAGACCGGATGATTTACAACCTTACCCTGATCGGGAAGCTATCCTTAAAGGCGCTCCTGACCAGGATGGGGATTTTTTTAAGGTGCCAAAAATTCTGAGTATGGAAGAGTGAAAAACAGCTGATAAGTAGGTGGACTCGCATTAAGAGCTTATCCTAAAAGTCATTTCAGTAACGATAAAACATCTGTATTCATCTGTGTTCATCTGTGTTCATCTGTGGTTCCAAATCTCTTAGCCCTGCTTTTGGGATAGGTTCTAAACGCAAGAACAAAAATCAGGGTCTCTTGCGATAAGCTATGGGCTAAGAGTAAAAGCTACGCTTATTTTCTTCCTGCAAGAATATAAGTCGTCAGATCTCCCTTGCCTTTGATCGGGATGACGCCCCGTTCCTCAAACAAATACTTATCTCGTAAGAGATTATAAGTGGTGGCTGTTACCTGAATGCGACCTGGTAGACCCTGGGATTCCATGCGGCTAGCGATATTCACCGTATCGCCCCACAGGTCGTAGATAAACTTGTTGGTACCAATCACCCCAGCAACTACGGGCCCCGTGTTTATCCCGATTCGCATACTTAACGGTTCGCCGGTTTCGGCGTGGAATTGGGCAATTTTATCAAGCATATCAAGAGCCATTTCTGCGATCGCTTCGGCGTGATCAGTCCGTGGCGTCGGTAGACCACCCACCACCATATAGGCATCGCCAATCGTCTTAATCTTCTCCACACCATGCTGTTCGGCTAGCTGATCGAAGGCTGAGAAGATTTTGTTGAGCAAGCTGACCACTTCTATTGGAGAGTGATCAGCCGAAATCCTTGTAAAGTCAACGATATCAGCAAAAAGAACGCTCACTTCTGCAAAGCTATCTGCAATGGTATGTTGACCCTGTTTCAACTGTTCGGCAATGGGCATGGGCAAGATACTTAGTAGTAGACGCTCAGATCTTTCCTTCTCAGCTTGCAATTGCTTTAAATAGAGCAGTTCCTGGTCACGCAGCCACTTCTTCTCCAAACAGTTGCTGATGCGGGCTTCCAGCAATACTTTATTGAAGGGTTTGGACAGATAGTCCTCTGCACCCAGCTTAATGCACTTGACGACACTGTCCATGTCATCAATTGCCGAGATCACAATTACTGGGATATGGCGCAGTGTTGGGTCAGCCTTTAAATGCTCCAGCACTTGATAGCCGTTCATTTGGGGCATCATGATGTCGAGAAGCACCAAGTCAAACGGCTCTTTTCGCATAAGAGCTAGTGATCTTGCTCCGTCTTCCGCTACTGTAGCGGTGTGACCCATCCGTCGAACCCTACGAGCAAGCAGGTCGCGGTTAGCTTCATTATCATCAACAACCAACACACGCCCAGGGTCAGGTTTCATTAGCTGACCTTGTTCTCTAATAGCACCTGAATCTTACCCAGTAAACGTGAAAAGTCCACTGGCTTAGTCTCATAGTCGTCGCATCCTACCTCTATGCATTTCTCGCGATCGCCTGCCATCGCATGAGCGGTCAGAGCGATAATAGGAATACCACTCGTTTCAGGCGCTGCTTTGAGCTGCTGCGTTGCTTCCCAGCCATCCAGTACAGGCAAACTCATATCCATCAAGATTAGGTCAGGGTTCTCTGACTGGGCTAGCTTAATTCCCTGTGCGCCATCCATAGCAATCAGAACTTCGTGTCCTTTGCGCTGCAAACGTCGAGATAGCATATCCGAGTTCATCTCGTTGTCTTCGACCAACAGAATCTTCGACATATGTATTGTCCTTCCTTAGACAGACTCATACTGACAGGATTTATGCATTCTCACCCTTTTTAAGGGGGATTGGGGGATAACACAGGGTGAATCCCTAAAATTCTGTCAAGGGGGTCTAAGTCTTGACAGATAAAGCTACAGGCTCCTCTTCGGGGTTTCCTGACGAACGTAGGTCGTCACCAGATTACGAACTTTGTCTAGCAGCTCCTCGCAACTATACGCTCCCTTTTGGAGAATATTTTCCACATAACCATTCAGCCGCAGGCGGTCTTCTGGAGTGATGTCTTTAGCCGTAAGCACCACCACAGGAATGGAACGCCAGAGTTTGTGTTGCTGCAACTCATTGACAAATGCAAATCCATCCATTTGGGGCATCATTAGGTCAAGCAGGATCAACTCCGGTCGATTGTCCGCCATCCTTTCCAAGGCGATACGCCCATTTTCTGCCTCCGTTACTGTCCAGCCCTCTTTTTCCAACATCCGACGCATCATCTCGCGATTTGCCGCCTCGTCATCAACAACCAGGATCGGGCAGGGAGGGCGATCGCATCGGTATTTCTTGAGAATAGCGCTCAGGCGAGTGCGGTCAATCGGCTTAGTCAAGTAGTCCGACGCACCCAGCGCATAGCCCATAGTCTTGTTATCCACTATCGTCAGCACAATAACCGGAATATCCGCTAATTCAGGATCAGCCTTCAGCCTCGACAGCACAGCCCAGCCATCCATCCTCGCCATCATCACGTCCAGAGTGATGGCATCCGGTTGCAATTCCTTGGCAAGGCGCAACCCCTCTTCGCCACTCAAAGCACTTTCCACCCGAAATCCTTCCTTGGTGAGAAAGCGATGCATCAGGTCATGCACGGTTGAGTCGTCATCGATCACGAGGACAGTCTTCGCCCCAGCTGGCAAAAGATTGGATTTCAATTGCAAAAGTGGCGCTGGCTGGGTTTTGGGTTCTTGAACCTTTGCCGGAAGCTGGATAGTAAAGGTAGACCCTTTGCCTACCTCGCTCTCGACAGTAACGTCTCCACCCATCATCTGACAGAGTTTCTTGGTAATCGCCAAACCCAATCCCGTGCCGCCATACTGGCGCGTGGTTGAGGCATCAGCCTGGGAGAACGCCTGGAACAACTTCGACATCTCCTCGCTCGTCATGCCAATGCCGCTATCGGTTACACGGAAAGTGACCCAGTCTTCTGCTCCCCCTCTGCTAACCGTGAGGATAATCGTGCCCTGTTTGGTGAACTTGCAGGCATTACTCAGCAGATTGAACAGACTCTGACGTACTTTAGTCAGGTCAGCTTCCATGGAACCGAGATCGTTAGCGCCCTGAACCTCCAGCTTATTGGCGTTCTTCTCCACCAACGGCTGGATAGTCGTCACTACATCCTGAACCACATCTTCTATATCGAAGGTTTCCAGGTACAGTTCCATCCGTCCCGCTTCAATCTTCGAGAGGTCGAGGATATCGTTAATCAGTCCAAGTAAATGCTTGCCTGCGGTGTAAATTTTTTGCAGATCAGGAACGAAGTCTTCTTGACCTAGGTCTTCTGCCTCCTCTTGCAACATCTCGCTGTAGCCGATAATCGCGTTTAGGGGTGTACGGAGTTCATGGCTCATGTTGGCGAGGAATTGGCTCTTGGCACGGTTGGCGGTTTCGGCGGCAACTTTTGCCTGTTGCAGTTCTTCTTCTGCTCGTTTGCGTTGGGTGATGTCGTTCACTAGCGAGGTGACTCCAATCACGTTTCCGTTGTTGTCGAGCAATACCGTGTTGTACCAATCGCAAGTTATGGTTCTGCCATCCTTAGTAAAGTTCTCATTGGTACTGCGAGTCCCGCCCTGTTGTAAGAGAAGGTCCTGCCAGATTTGGTTTACATGCTCTCTGGCACTTTCGGGAACAAGTAACCCAGCAGCATGACGACCGATTGCTTCGCTTTTGCTGTAGCCAAAAATTGCTTGTGCAGCCGGATTCCATTCAACAACTTCAAAATTCAGGTTCCATTCAATCACCGCCAGCAAGGTGTGCTGTAAATGGAATGAAAGTTTTCGTTGTGATTCTTTGAGTGCTTCTA
>CBDTXL010000354.1:0-5160 GCA_965364435.1 uncultured bacterium | reverse complement strand
AGCCACACAGTTGCACGATGGGGAAGCTGGATGTAGCGCTTCCATGAGACCAAGTTGCTACTAGCTGCTCTGCCAGGTTTTGGTGTGAGGGTGGCAGAGGGGTTGGGGATGCAGGCGGCATGGGCTTGACGATGCCTGCTAGTTGCTCGTCCTGGCAAGGTTCATTTAGGAGATAGCACAGGATACGTTTGTCAATTCGGAGGGGGGATTGGGTTAGTGTCTGCTCCTTGCCGATTTCAATGAGTTGCCAGCGTTGTAAGGGGCTTTGGGAAGCTAGAACGCTCCAATGGCTATTGGGTAAGACTGACAACGCCAAACCAAGGGTGGGGTAATTTCGTTCTCGGTTTCCTTGGGCATCGGCACACAAAAATGCAAACGTTGGGTCTAATTCCATGCCAACGCACAACAGCAGGATATCGCGCTCAAAGGGGGACAGGCTGAAGATGGTACACAGCTGCTCTAAGGCTGAGGAGATGCTTTGGGTAGGAACGGCTTCTGGGGCGAATTTTCTCTCTGATTCTGTTTGAGCTGACTGTTCTTGTAAGCGAGAAATCTGATGTTCTAAGAGCTGACGGACTCTATCTACTGAGGTCAGCAAATTCTGAAAATTGGCTTGATATCGATTGGAGAGCGTTGGGGTATTCATGTTTCTTTACTTTGGCAGCCCAAGGTGAATCAAAGGTTTTGATGGGGACAATGTTAAGGCATATTTCGGTAATTATTTCAAGGTGGAGCTTAGAGCATATAATGTTATCACAATTTTTAAATAATCCCTGGCGCTCGGGAAGCTGAGGCGGAATATGTATACGCGGGCACAAAAAGAAAGCTCTTCGGTGAGTCCTACTTCTATTCACAAAAAGAGTAACAATTCTGAGAGTTCACGCTCTTTTTCTGTCCAGCGTCAACCGGAGATAAATTCTTCTCAAGAGCAGGAAAGACCAAGCTATTCAAGGAAGGCGGCTGACTTGCTAGCTGCAAATGTGATGCGGTCTATGGAAGCGAGGGAGCAGGGGGAGGAGGCACAAGGACACAAGGGTCAAGAGGAATCAGGAGCGGCATCGGTGGCAGAGGTCGTGATGCCCAAGCCAGAGTTGCCGATCGCGCCAGTAGCGTCGGTTTCCCAGCCCTTGGGGGGGATGGCGATTCAGCGGCAATGCTCGGCGTGTCAGCAGGGGATGGAATTCGGGAAGGACTCTGATGAGGTGCCGTCAGTGGCGGGAGTCCAAACAAAGCTGACAGTCGGAGCATCTGGGGATAAGTACGAGCAAGAAGCTGACCGAGTGGCGGCGCAGGTCATGAGGATGTCAATCCCTCCTGACCATTCACCGCCAGTGCAGCGCTTTGGGGAAAAGGACAACCCAGTTCAGATGTGGTCGTTGGCACAGTCGATTACACCTGTGGTGCAGAGGCAAGTGGATGAGCAGGTGCAAATGCGAAGTCTGGTGCAACGGGCCTTTCAAGCAGGTGGGAATCAAGCCTCAGGGGATTTAGAGAGCCGTTTGAATGCGTCTAAGGGTGGGGGTAATGCTTTAGCACCGGAAGTAAGAGCGTTTATGGAGCCACGCTTTGGTGCAGATTTTAGCAGCGTGCGGGTGCATACGGGTAGTGAAGCGGTGCAGATGAATCGGGAGTTGGGGGCTCAGGCGTTTGCTCATGGGAGTGATGTTTATTTTGGGGCAGGGAAGTCTCCGGGGAATAATGAGTTGACGGCTCATGAGTTGACTCATGTGGTGCAGCAGACGGGGGGAGGGTTGCAGCAAAAGCCCAATAATGTCAATCAAGTTCAGCATCAGCAAATTCAGCAGAAAATTGCAGAACCTAGTGAGGCTGATCCTGAAGCTCCCGAAATTTGTGATGGTACATGCCCTAAGTTGACTGAACAGGAAACAGTACTGGTTCAAAGGAAGTTGGAGGTCAATGCCCATCACTTGTTTGAAAATGGAGTAGAAAAGACTGATCTATCTTCTGCCAGTGGACAATCTAGTGGAGGAAAATCCTCTGCTAGTGGAGGCGCTGGGGCTACTAAAGCAGCACCAGTGTCCCAAGAGAAAAGTTCTCCTGAGAAGACCGAAGGGAGTGGCAAGGACAGTGTATCTGCTCCAACAACCGGTGCTGCCACCTCGACTAGTTCCCCTCCAAGTGGCGGTAGCGGTACCAGTGCTGCGGCGGTGGCTCCAACGGGTACATCCACGTCAGCACCACAAACTGGAGGTACACAGGCTCCAACGGGTGATGCTTCCCCTGGGGTAGGTGAGTCTGCTGCACCCCCATCTCAAGGGAATGCAACTCCAACGGGTACACCCACGTCAGCACCACAAACTGGAGGTACACAGGCTCCAACGGGTGATGCTTCCCCTGGGGTAGGTGAGTCTGCTGCGCCCCCATCTCAAAGGAATGGAACTGCCCCTGGCGGTGCCCAAACCCCAGCGTCGAGCGGTTGTACTCCTGAATGCTACAGGGGGCCAAAAGAAGAACCAGCAGAGAAACCAGAGACGACACCCTCGAATCCTCCACCTGCCCAGGTAGAAGCACAGGCAAGCGACGGCAATGAAGAAGATCTTCCCGAAATAGATGTTTGTCCAACGGCACAAGCCGATGCTGCTGTAGCTGCCTCTCCAACCTCTGCTGCACCGGCATCAACTGCGACTGGGTCCGCAACGGCGGGTTCTAGTTCATCAGATGGTAATCCGGGCGTGGGAGCAGCGAGTGGCTCAACTGGAGCACCACTTGCTGCAGCGGCTGGTCCCACTCCAGCAGGTGGTGCTCCCGAAGCAGCTAGCAGTGGAGCGGGTGATTCTTCTCTTAATGATGTCACTGCCTCAGCCGAATCACAACGCAGTGTAGCCGTATCCGCCTACGCGGAATCTTCGGCAGCACTGAGCACCGTTGCAGCAAGAACAGAAAGCCTGCGCGGTGGTGTTCAGTTTGTTGCACGCTCTGGAGAAGGGCAGGCCCAACAGGAACAACATCGTTTGGTTGCAAGCCGTGTGGGCACTTTCTTTTCCGCTATTGCAAACAAACTCGATGAGGTCACGGCCTACGCGCTAGGGGACATTCCCAACCAACTGGGAATTACCGCCGAATCGGCTAAGGCGCAAATCGCCGCTTCGATGGAAGCCCAGAAAGCAGCGATCTCAGCACGCACTGGACAAGCACGGGGGCAGGCAATCGCCGTAGCTGCAACAGCACGCAGTGCTGTCCATGCACAAGCAGCAGCCTATGTGGCGGATGTTGAGTCACAGACGGCAAAAGCGATTCAGTCGCTGACCGCAAAGCACACTGAAATGATGGCGCAGGTCAATGGGCTAGAAACATCAACGCTCGACAGTATCAATCAGACTTACACAACGGGGCGCACCAATCTCGAAGCTTTGGGAACCACGATCGGTAACGATTGTACCGCTAAGGGCGGAGAGTTGGCAACACAATACGAAGGTTTTGCCAATTGCACAGAGGATGGTTTTTGGGATGGAAATCTGTCAGAGCGACGAGCTAAGGCACAGGCTGAGGCTGCACGCTCCGTTGCCAAAGCTTACCATGACAGGATGGTAGACGCAGCTCGTAAACGGGCTCGTGAGGTCACACGTAATGGTCGTCAACAAGATCGTTGCGCCATCATTTCAGCAGCTAGTCGGTCACGAGATACACTCGATCAGCAACTGCCTAGCTTAATTAATGCTTTTGAGATGACTCGTAATGCTGCGATTCAACAGGCAGAGGCTACTAAAAATAATCTAATTGCATCGATTGACTCATCGCTTACATCAACACTTAAACAACTTGACCAGCAGGAGCAAAGCCAACGTCAGGCTGTCAATGATACAGGCTACATGCAGCAGGTGTTGCAAGAACAAATTGCCCATACTGCTACCTCTGCGGTTCAGAAGGGTGTGCAAACTGCAGTGAGTTCAGTGCAGGATGCCATGCTAGATATCCAAGCAAGGTTTGCATCCGGTGCGGCACCAAATCCAGTTGTGTTGGAGAATGCGCTCTCCCAGGTCGAGCAAAACATAAGTGCTGCTATAGATGGGCTAAATACCAGTGTAAATACCGGAGTCGCCGCAGCAGAAACTCAACTCGTTGATGCAGTTCAACAAGCAATGACTTCCCTGGAAGGGATTACCCAAAGTAATAATGAACTCACAGCAACGTTGAGTGGTGGATTTAGCTCTGCCATGAATGGCATGGCAAGCACTGATAATTTTGCCAGACAAAGAACAACGTTGACCAACCAAATACAGCAGAGTGTAAGTGCTAGCACTACGGCACTGACTCAAATAAAGGATGGTTTCCAGCAGAGCTGTAATACTACTCTGGCAGGAGCGCAGACTACATTGGCTCAAGCCCATACAAGCTTAGAACAGAACCTGCGTCAGAGTCAGCAAGGTCTGGAATGCGAAATAGCCCACAAAGCAACCGAGGCTGCGGCGAAAGAAGCACCTGCCTGGAAACAAGTCCTTGCTGTAGTGCTTGTTATTGTCGTAATTATCATCGTAATTGCAGTCACTGTTGTAACGGCAGGAGCTGCTGGCCCGGTCATTGTGGCGGCTTTAGGCGGACCACTATTAGCTGGAGCGATTATTGGTGCGGCAGTGGGAGCCGTGGTTTCTGGGCTGCTCGCTTTGGCCAGCAACCTGTGGAACAACCGCGCTAATGTCTGGGAAGGGGTTGGGAAGGCAGTTCTCATTGGATTTATTACTGGAGCAGTTGGTGGTGTCATCGGTGCAGGTGCGGGCTTAGTCTTTAAAGGGGCATCAACGGCCGTTCAATTCACTGCTGCTATGGTTTCCGCTGGTGGAGTCGATGCTTTAACTCAAGTCGTTATGGGCCATTTCACAGGTGAAAAATTCTCCTGGGGGCAACTTGGAATCACATTATTGGTAACTGCACTTACTTTTGGTTTGGCCCACAATGTTTCAACAAGAGCAGGGGCAAATACAACCGCCGCTGACAACACTAATACCCATACAAATACAAACGAAAACACCAACACTAATACCCATACAAACGAAAACACTAATACCAGTACCAGTTCTAATTCTGATGGGACTACCACCACTACCACTGACAGCACCTCGACCACGACTGACGGAACTCCAACTACTACTGACGGAACTCCAGCTACCACGACTGACGGAACTCCAACTACTACTGACGGAA
>CBDTXL010000353.1:0-5173 GCA_965364435.1 uncultured bacterium | reverse complement strand
AGGTCATCAGCATCTATAAAGGAAATGTATTCCCCACAAGCGTGATAAACTCCTCGGTTACGACTAGCAGATAGCCCAGCATTGGGGTAAGAAAATACCTTTAATCTGGAATCTTGGATACGCTCAACCATCTCCAGAGTTTTGTCGTGCGATCCATCGTTAATAATGATTAATTCAAAGTCTGAAAATGTTTGGTTTAAAACAGATTTAATGGTTTCTAGAATAGTTTTATCGCCATTATAAACTGGAATAACAACAGAAATAATTGGCATTTAAGTTAATCTCCCCTAGTAAATTTATTTTAATTCAGAAGGTTCAGTTTTGACATGAACCAGTAAAACGTTGATATTAGATAGGCTCTTAAAATGAGCCAATAAAGATTTAGCCTGTTGAGGAGGCAGTACTGAAAATACTACAATTTTAAACAAAAGTTTAAAAATCACTTTCTTCCGGAGTAGACTTGGATCATACCTAATAGTCTTGCCGAGAAGACGAGCAGATTCTAGCCCTCTCTCTCTGCTTGGAGGATCGTTGAGTAATCTAACAATGTCAAATTTATAAAAATTTGCTATACTATGCCGCTTTAGAGGCTGTGGTAAAGATTCAGGAGCTTGCTTAAAAGCTCGTTCTCTTACGAATAAGCTTGTTGCTTCGTGTCTACGGATATTAGTAGACATCGAATTATGAGAGATGCGATATAAAACTTGTGGCGATGGCACAGCTACATAATCATAGCGGGCAGCCAATCGCAAATATAGATCAAAATCCTGACTCGCAGTAAGAGACTCATCAAAGCCACCAACTTCAAGGAAAGCCTGTCTACGAATTAAAGGATTGGAGCCACTGACAACAAAACAGGTTAACAAAAGCTTCGCATAAACATTGCCATTTTCAGTAGTGTGGTTACCTGGACGTAAAAACAGATCTGATTCATCAATCAAATCTGTCCAACTATAAGCAACAGCCGCTTTAGGATTAGTTTGTAGGGCTTTTAGCTGAGCTTCTAGTTTATCTGAGGTCCAGAGATCATCGGCATCTAGAAAGGCAATAAATTCACCTACAGAATGGGAAAACCCACGGTTACGAGTCGGATTAGCGCTAGTATGAGGGAAGGAAAACACCTTAAGCCGAGGGTCTGAGAGGCTTGAAACAATCTCTAAGGTTGAATCTTCTGAACCATCATTAACTACAATTAACTCAAAGTCTGAAAAACTCTGATTTAAAACTGATTCAATGGTTTTTCTGATGGTTTTTTCAGCATTGTAAGCTGGAATAATCACGGAGATTAATGCCATATTAACTCAGTTTCTAATTTCACTAAATAGTAAAAGAGTAAAAGGCTTTTTCTGCTGTCACAGAAGAAATGAGCTAAGCCAGTTTAATCAATTTGTCTCAAAAGTTTAGTCCTTAGTTTTTTTCACGAGAAAACAATTTAATAGGTATACTCCTCTTTAAAGGATCAAAAGCACTCATCAAGCTCCCCCAGAAAAATTCCAGCTCACAGGCAGCAATTAAATCCGTTCTAAATTGCCCTCTATACTTGATAAACTGCCCTACAACTCGGCGCAAGTTACCCAGCAGGGTTCTCGCAATCACAATGGGTTTTTGCCAAGTGGTGGCATTAATCAGCCTAAGTTGACAAGTTGCTAAGCCACAGGCACGGGCTACAGAGAGCAAGTAATCTCGTTCTAGTCGATGGCGTGGTATTTGATGATGAGTATGCAGGGCAGGGTTATACCAAATCTCCCAGCCAGCTTTGTGCATGTACAGCAATGGTTCATAGTCCTCTCCTCCCAACATTGAGCCACCCACTCTACCGCTCAGAACAGGACGTCTCGGAACGCTCTCGGACCAGGCTTGTTTGCGAACGACTAACGAAGCGGCTGGGGGAAGTCTTAAGTTATCGGGGTCAAAAAGATGGGGTTCTGGACCGTGTTCTCTAATGGCCAAAAAAACCTGTATTTTCTTGAAATTTTCAGGTGGCGTGACTTCAAAATCACCATGAATTTGACCACTGTAGGCACCGCCTCTTGGATGCTCCTGGGCAAAGGAGTAAGCCTCTGCCACCCAGTCAGGCGCAGGCAGGTTGTCATCATCCAGAAAACCAATCAATTCCCCCCTAGCTTCTCGAACGGCTCGCAGTCGGGCAAATGCTGCACCTTGTTCAGGTTCAAAAAAATATTTTAAGGGAACCGACTCAATCCAGCTAGATTGATAGTCTTGGACTACCTTGGCTGTGTCATCAGTGCTGTTGTTGTCAACGACAATAATTTCCCAACCGAGGTGTTCGGTGTTAATCTGCGATCGCAGTTTCTCCAGAAGCTTCGGTAAACGGCTTGCCCCGTTGTAGGTAGGAATCGCGACAGTGAAGTCAATGGACATATTTCCGATTACAGCCCCTAGGCTGATGGTAGATGCGTTTGACTCTATTTGTGTTTTGACTCAAATCAAAGAACAGTTTGAGGCTCTGGCAACTTAATTGGGTTTTTCTTGCTGAACGTGAGAGCATTATCCACACAATCAATCACAATTGTGTCACCCTCAACAAAAGTATTTTCCAGGAGTTTAGTAGCGATCGCGTTTTCCAGTTCCCGCTGAATCGCCCGTTTGAGTGGACGCGCCCCGTATACAGGATCGTAACCGACATCTGCCAGATGTTTTATCGCACTTGACGAAAGTTCAAGAGTAATTTTTTGGTCGGCGAGTAGCCGCTCAATCCGTTTGAGTTGAATGGTCACAATTTGGCGCAGTTCAGCGCGGCTGAGGGTGTGGAAGATGATGTTATCATCAACACGGTTGACAAATTCAGGGCGGAAGTGTTTGCGTAAGGCATCAGTCACCCGTTTCCGCATCTCTTCGTACTGAGAATCATCTCCAGCAACGCCCAGAATATGCTCACTGCCAATATTGCTGGTCATCACAATAATCGTATTGCGAAAATCCACCGTTCTCCCTTGGGAATCGGTAATCCGTCCATCATCGAGCACTTGGAGCAAGATGTTAAAGACATCCGGGTGCGCCTTTTCCACCTCGTCCAGCAGTACTACCGAGTAGGGACGCCGACGAACCGCCTCTGAGAGTTGCCCCCCTTCTTCATAACCGACATATCCCGGAGGGGCGCCAACGAGTCGCGACACCGCGTGTTTCTCCATGTACTCGGACATATCTATCCTGACGATCGCATCATCGCTGTCAAACAGAAACTGGGCGAGTGCCCTAGCCAGTTCCGTTTTCCCAACACCGGTTGGACCCATAAACAAGAAGGAACCAATCGGGCGTCCGGGGTCTTTCATTCCCGCCCTAGCGCGACGAATCGCCGCAGCAACGGCTTCAACGGCTTCGGTTTGCCCAATCACCCGTTCATGCAAATGCCCTTCCAACTGCAACAGCTTTTGGCGCTCCGACGCCAACAGTCGGGTAACCGGGATACCTGTCCACTTAGCAACAATTTCGGCAATATCGGCTTCGGTGACTTGTTCGCGCAAAAGAGCAGTGCCGCGAGCTTGGATTTCCAACATCATGCTTTCTTTTGCTTCGCGATCGCGTTGTACAAGCTCTAGGCGTCCATACTTCAGCTGCGCTGCCTTATTGAGGTCATAAGCTCGTTCTGCCTGCTCGATCTGCACCCGCAACTGGTCTTCTTCTTCTTTCAGGGCACTGATCTCTTTCAACAGCTGTTTTTCCGATTCCCACTGGGATGACAAGTGTTGCTGTTTTTCCCGCAGATCGGTCATTTCTTGTTCAATACGATCTAAGCGTTCTCGCGAAGAACGATAGGCAGCCGTGACACCAGGACGAGCATCTTCTCCTTGTAATGACAACTTTTCCATCTCCAGCTGCATCAGCCTGCGGTCAATGACTTCCAAGTCCACCGGCTTGGAGGTAATCTCCATTTTCAGCTGAGCCGCTGCCTCATCGACCAAGTCAATCGCTTTATCGGGCAAAAATCGGTCATTAATATAGCGTTGAGAAAGCGTTGCCGCTGCAACCAGGGCAGAGTCGGTGATGTTGACGCCGTGATGGACTTCGTAGCGTTCCTTGAGTCCCCGTAGAATCGAAATCGTGTCTTCCACTGAGGGCTGTTTGACAAAGACTTGTTGAAACCGCCGTTCGAGGGCGGCATCTTTTTCAATGTGCTTGCGGTACTCATCCAGGGTGGTTGCGCCAATACAGCGCAGTTCTCCCCGCGCCAGCATCGGTTTGAGCAAGTTACTCGCATCCATTGCCCCTTGAGTTGCCCCTGCACCGACGACGGTGTGCAATTCATCGATGAACAGCACAATCTGACCATCCGAGTGGGTGACTTCGCGCAGAACAGATCTGAGTCGGTCTTCAAATTCTCCCCGATATTTTGCACCTGCAATCAGGCTACCCATATCTAAGGAAATCAACTGGCGATTTTTCAGGGATTCAGGAACGTCGCCATTAACGATGCGCTGGGCGAGTCCTTCCGCGATCGCCGTTTTCCCGACTCCTGGTTCGCCGATTAGCACTGGGTTATTTTTCGACCGACGAGATAGCACCTGCACCACGCGGCGAATTTCTTCATCTCGTCCAATCACCGGGTCAAGTTTCCCAGCTTTGGCTTGTTCTGTCAAATCCCGCCCGTACTTCTCCAGAGCATCGTAACGAGACTCAGAACTTTGGTCTGTGACTTTTTGAGAACCCCGAATTGCTTTAGTCGCTGCTTCTAGCTTTTGGGTGTCCAGGTTAAAGGTTTTGAGCAAGCGGCGTCCTACCCGGTCATCTTCTGATAAACCCAGAAGTAAATGCTCAACAGCGATATACTCGTCCTGTAAGGCGGTTCGAGAAGCCTCTGCGTTATCTAGCATGACATCCAAACCGCGACCCAGGTAAAGTTGGTCAACGATTTGCACTTTGGGTTGACGAGTGGCGAAGGCTTCGAGTTGCTGCTTAAACCGAGGGACATCAACAGTGACGCGAGAGAGAATCTGACTTGCCAGCCCCTCTTGTTCCAGCAGTGCGATCGCTACATGCTCTACCTCTAGCTGTTGATTTTTGAAGCGACGGGCAACATCTTGGGATTTTACGATCGCTTCCCAAGCTTTATCTGTGAATTTGCTGGAGTCAGTGGGCTGCATTTCCTTGTCTCAGACTTCCAATTGAATACTATCTCCCCAGTCGCAGTATAACAATCTCGTCTCCCCAGCTA
>CBDTXL010000352.1:0-5197 GCA_965364435.1 uncultured bacterium | reverse complement strand
GAATCTGCTTCTGCCATCAACATCCCCATCAGTCCAATCACCGAGGCATTGTAATCAATCGCATATTCATTCGTAGCGTAAGACCGATCATCATCTAAATAGCTCAAAGGCCCCAGACCTTTTGGTGCAATCCCGTCCTGCGCCTCAGTATTAGGTCCGCCTACCATAAGACCTGGGATAACGATTTTTTTGGCTTGGGCAATCCGGTGATGAACATTCCGCACGGAGTTGGAACCTACACCAGTGATGAAGGATTTATTGAAATGATTGCGCCCCAGTAGGTAATCCAGCTGGTCAACCGCTGCTGTGAAGTACGCTTGATTGCCCGTAACCTGGTATGCATAAAGCAGAGTAATTCCCTCCTCTGCTGCCATCTTATTAGACGCCCAGATGAAATTATCATTTGCCAAACGGTATCCGCTGAGAGAAACTTTTTGCATTAAGGAATCTGCTCGTTGAATCAGCTTTTCCTTGATTTGTTGTTTCAGGTTATCTGAACCTTTCCGATGGGTCTGCATCAGATAGTTAATCATTGCCAGTGGGGAAGGGTCTGCCCATTCAAACAGGGTATAGGAAAGTGAAGGGATGTTTTGTGCCAGGTATTGCTCAAAGGCAGAGTTACCTGTAGTAATAAAAAGTTCGGCTGCGGCCCAAAGACGGTCATCCTTATCGGTTTTTAAAGCCTCTCCTGGGTCAGACTCAGAGGCCAGGTATTTACCTGAACCGTTGTCATCCCCTTCCACCCAATCTACCTTTATTGTGGGTTCTGTTTGGAGGAATCGCCAAGCTTTCTGGGCGGCTTTTAAATAGTTTTGAGCAAGTTTCGTGTCTATGGGTGCATAAACTCTCCCTGCCATTGCCATTGCCGCAGCAAACTTGGCAGTCTCTGGTGTGGAGATGCCATAAACGAACCGTGGCTGTTTGTCTTCCTGGGGTGGTATCGGCCCTGGCCAGTCTTTCCCCGACAGCTTGCGGTAGACAGCACCGTCCTCCCGTTGCATCGTCAGCATCCAATCAAGCCCAACTTTGACTTCATCAAGTAAGTCTGGTTTGCGATTGCCGCTTTCAGGGATAGAGAGTTGGCGGTCACCGAATAACTTTGGATATTGTTCGTACAGGCTTAACAATCGACCGATAGTCACAGCCGTCGGCGCAACATATTTGCCGAAATCCCCAGCATCATGCCAGCTACCTAGGGCGCGTTTTGCCTCACCAGCGCGATTGAAGGAATCTTGATGGGCAATCAGTCCATCGCTTATGTGGCAGGGGGGATGATTAACCCCACTGACTGAATCACGCACAGTAACACCACATCGTTGCAGATAGTAAGAACGGAGCAGTTTTGTAAAGGCATCCCGGTAGATGTCCCGACCGATCCGAAAAGGATAGGACTGAATATTGCCGTATTTGAGGTAATAACGACCTTCTTGTTTGAATCTTGTGAAATCAATGGTCTGAATTACATCCTTACTGGCTTCATCTGGATAACCCTCTCCCAAGTCAGCCTCAAAAACTGTTCGTTTGTTTCTGAAATTAACCAGTTGAACTTTATTGGTCTGAGGATTGCTCAAATTGATTAAGAACGCCGATTTAGGCCCAGTCGGATAGTAGCCTACTTGATTGATGACAATCCTAGAAGAAGTAGAAGGGGGTACAGCCGGGGCAGCATTAGTCTTGGCATAGAAGCCATAAGCGATCGCAATAACGAAGCTGAGGATAACCGCAAGGAAAAATATTCGACTGATTTTCATTTTTGCCTGAATTTTTTACTTACCGATAAGGGGCTAGAGCGTCGGGACTGGCGACTAGGGAAAGAGGAAAGAAATAGCCTCAGTTACTTTTCTGGCTCAGTCCCGTAAATTAGTTTCCCATTATCATAGATTGGCATTTCTCCGCTTTTAACTAGATTATCTTTATTTTTAATATCTTGGTATGACCAGTCATTATCTGGATTCCAAGCTGAAGTTGGACTAGTCAACCTGAACCGCACTTCTTTTTTGTAATGTTCTTCTCCCCCTGGGTAAAGTTGGGAACCATCCAAATCAACTTGAACGTAGTAAATATTTTTTTCCTTATCCAAAACTTTCATAGTTGAAATAGAAGCTCCTTGTTTATCGCTTAACGTTACTTTTATATCTGAAGGGCTGCGACCTTCCTTAACGACCTCACTAACATCAACAAAATATCGAAAGGATAAATTTTTAACAATTCTGGCAGGCCAAGCTGATTGGTTGTATATGATAGCTCTAATTTCTGTAAACTTGTCGCCCGTCCCACTAGCGTTAGCTTCTACAAAAAATTCATCATCCTTTTGGGCTGGTTGAGGAAAATTCGATAAAGGCTGTCCGCCATATTTGCTATACATTTTTGCGACAGCTCCAGTAAAACCAGCACTGTAGTCCGTCGCAACTTCAGTCATCACAAACTTATCCCGCTCATCTATATAATTATCATTTCTATCTGGTCCACCAACTAGTGCCCCATAAAGAATATGCCTTGATTTTTCTGGCATACTTTTGCTATTAATCCAAGAGCCATGTGCCGTTCTGTGGTGAGGCTGAGTGGGAGGATTATTACCAAAACCAACCACATAGCTTCTTTGCTTGGGATTTGACCCAAGCATATAGTTAATTTGTTTTTCTGCAAAGGAACGATATCTTTCTTTTTTACTGGGAGTTTTAACCCAGTCACCGTAGACAAAGGCTAAAAAGGCTGTCTTCGACGCATACCTGAGTGAACCCCATTGATCTAGCCATGCTAAACCACCGGATGTGTAGTATATTTTATTCCACTTGCATCTATCAGCCCAATAATTTAACCAACGCTCCGCATCCTGGATATATTTATCCTTT
Source organism: uncultured bacterium (assembly GCA_965364435.1). Taxonomy (GTDB): domain Bacteria; phylum Cyanobacteriota; class Cyanobacteriia; order Cyanobacteriales; family Coleofasciculaceae; genus CBDTXL01. The sequence goes on along the minus strand of CBDTXL010000352.1, from coordinate 2,345 downwards.
CCAGTTAACTTTGCTAGAAGTACATAACTTCCATAAGACTTATCATCCCAGGTGTGAGTCCAATTATAGGGCTTCACTGAATTGGGTTCGTCACTTAAGTTATCGTAGTATTGCTCAGCTTTATCAAGATATTGTTTGTCTCCCGTCGCTTTATAAAGCCATGCGGCTCCCCAAACTAGTTCATCATCATAGCCACTCTGGGATTTATAAAAGTCATTCGCCTCGGTAATGCAATCCGAATATTTGCCTCTATATTTATCAGCAAATTCATAAAGTTCTTTGGCATGTCTAAGAAGTAGACTTGAATAATTAGCATCAGTCTTTTTAAAGACTATAGATGAAGCCGCCATAGCAGCAGCCGTTTCTCCGGCTAAATCTGAACCAGGGCAAGATGTGTCTATTTTGTAAGAGGGACGCTCCATTTGCATCACCTCAGCGGGTCCCCACCAAGCGTGATCTAAACTACCTTTTCCAACCTGACCCCATAAGACATTTGGCGAGGGGTGGGTTTTGATAAAGTAGTCATTAACCCAGCGGAGGTTATCCAGCATATAGTTGTACTGACTACTCTTTTTGTAGGCATCTTCGTATTCAATTACACCCCAAGCCAGTATAGTGGTTGAAGCCGCCATGGGAAAACCAAATTTCATATGATCTCCGGCGTCATACCAGCCGCCAGTCAAGTCAATCCCTTGATCTGACCCGTCTTTTAATCCTGAATCACCCCGCCATTCAACTCGATTGTTGGCTGGGAGTTTTCCTGATCTTTGAGCTTCGTAGAAATAAATGGATTTCTGTAATATTTCCCCGTAGTTATAGGTGGTTTGTGCCCTGGATTCTTGGACAGGAAGATTAAAGGACTCAAAAATAAAAGATGCCAGACAATTAAATGTTACAATTAATAGAGTAATAGCAAAGATAAGAATAATTTTTGCTATGGGATGTTTTTTAAACATAAGTTACCTAAGGAGTAATTAAAAAGAAAAGAAAATAGTTTTATTGGATACCAATTGTGCGTCTCACTGATATAGGGACACACCAATCTCTACCGGCTCAAACTACAACTGTCCAGATTTTTTTATCAGTGAAGGGTTGTTACCGATTACCCATTAGCCATTACCCATTACCAAAAGCGGCTGGTGGATTTCCTTGCCAGTCAAGCCAGAGATGGGAACTCCAGCCGTTTTTAGGTTGAGAGAGCAACACAAGCAAGTCCACTTAGGTGGACACAGTTGCTGGTTGTTCAGTAATGCACCAAGCTTGCGAGCGTGACGACTTCATTGATCGCTCTTAACTAGAAGCGTAACCATTAACTGAGAGGAACGGCAAGTGGATGTGTATGACGCTCAGCTTCCACACCCTCAACTGGCACAATCGTTTTTTTCGATCATTGGGGAAAAGGTGATTGATAATACATGAAAGCCGTAAACAACTTGGCGTCCAATGACAATCATCCGTTTGCCCAAATCCTGGAAGATACCAGAGCGAGAAGTCACACCAGAAACTGCTTTTCTCAATCGGCGTCGCTTTCTCAAAACCCTGATAGGTGCTGGGGTAGGAGCAACGATGATGCCGATTCTCGGCTGTGAGCAGGGTAAGGAAGTGAACAGCAAATTAGCAGCTACCCTAGATACAGCCAGTTTAGGCACAGTTAAACGCAACCCTGCGTTCTCAACGGTTGATCGACCCACTACAGACCTAACCCTAGCTGGGCAGTATAACAACTACTACGAATTTGGCAGCACCAAATCCATCTGGCAAGCGGCTCAGGCGTTGCCAACCCAAGACTGGAAAGTTGAGGTGACGGGTTTAGTGAAAAACCCCCGCACCTACGATTTGGACGATTTGCAGAAAACCTTTCCCCTAGAGGAGCGCATCTATCGGTTCCGCTGTGTCGAAGCTTGGTCGATGGTAATTCCCTGGATTGGATTCCCGATGAAGTCGTTGATTGCTGCTGTTGAGCCAACGGATAAAGCCAAGTTCGTGCGCTTTACGTCCTACTATGATTCTAAAATCACAGTTGGTCCCTTTTGGTCATTGGGCAGAATGCTGCCTTGGCCCTACACAGAAGGTCTACGCCTTGAGGAAATGGCAAATGAGCTGGCATTCTTTGCCATTGGCAATTACGGTCATATTTTGCCAAAGCAGCATGGTGCGCCTATTCGAGCGGTGTTGCCGTGGAAGTATGGTTTTAAGGGAGCAAAGTCGATCGCTAAAATAGAGTTTCTTGACACTCAGCCAGCGACGTTTTGGAACACGATCGATTCACACGAGTACGATTTCGAGGCGAATGTTAATCCAAATAAGCCTCACCCTCGATGGTCGCAGGCAACAGAAAAGTTTGT
>CBDTXL010000351.1:0-5207 GCA_965364435.1 uncultured bacterium | reverse complement strand
CCGGCAGCATTTGCAGCAGAGACGCCAGCAACGCCTCATCGCCGCCATTGCCTTTACCGTAATATCCGCATAAAACTGCTCGTATTTGCCCCATGGGAAAACTCTACCAGCTTTTGCTGAACGATAGGATAGGTTGTAAGGTTTAAGGTTCGGATGCTGTGGGCAGAGGCAGCTTACCAGCAGTGCTTTATGACTTTTGCTGAGATGAGAAAAAAATCTCAAAAGCCTGTGTGAGTGAATAAATGCTATGCAGGTAAAGCTTTATCTCGTTGCTCAAAACTTTTGAAATCTACTACTTCTGACCTCCTTTTAATTGCTCTAATTTCTAATAGCTGCTCCCAGCTAAACACTACAGTGGGTCTTCCATTATTCCCAAACCTGTAGGGAATAACTAAACCTACTTTCTCTAAATAAGCCAGTCGGCTAGAAGTGCAGCCTGCCAGATGTATTGTCTCTTGTCTTGTAAAACCTGACATCTGGTTCATAGTTGTTTGCTTTCCCTATCGCTTCGGAGAAATTCAGGTCTTAACCTCTAGTGCGTCGAGTTTGTCTTCTAGGGTGTCTAACCTTGAAAAAAAGTATAACTTAATCCTATTTTGTCTCGCTCAACAATACTCTGTTCTACAAAATTGACTTTTTGTAGAACAAAGTGCTAGTATTCACCCATAATTTAGAAAATTAGGGGTCTATAAGTAGGGTTCTCACTACCTTTGCTGCTCAGTATCATCATTTGCCCTCATAGGGATTGAGAGTGGTTGGCTCGTAGAAGCGCTGAACTTCACGGTTGTGCTTTAAGGAGTGCTAACGCTTTCTTTGAGCAGTCCACTATAGTGGTTACTAATTGAATGCCTTGCTTGGCAGTGCTGCCACCCTAAGAAAGCGACGACTTTTGTAGTAGATATGACTTTGGCATGGCTGGCTCACCGGGACTTGAATATGTAGTTGATACGGCACGTCGAGTGTGGGAAATGGAGCCACACCGCCATGTGCGTATCCCGCCAGCGTCAAAAGCTCATGAACCTGAGACTATCGATGCCTTATGGACAGATTATGGACTCCGCCCTAGTGCGACTAATCTGGCATTTATGGTTCAAGCTGTTGGGCAGCAGGAGATGGAGCAGTGGAGGCTGTGGCTGCGTGATTGGCCTATCCGCGCAGGGCTGTTAGTCTCGGATGAGAGGTATCTGCTTCAGTATTACGAGCCATCCGGCAAGCTAGAGGAACTGGAAATAGAACCTGAATCTCTGGCTATAGAGCTTACTGCACCCAGAAGCCGCCTATTTACACCAAAGGCGTTGGCAGAGTTTCGTACTGGTCAGCTTTCGCTGGCAGATTTGGAAGAATCGATTTCCGAGCGTAGCTTTTCCTTCCTACTGCGACAACGAGCCGAACTTGATAGAGCATTTCAAGCAGCAATTCAGGGAGCGCTCGAAGAGATTGGTGTTCCAAATCAGCGAAAACATCCACAAAGCGACCTATCCTCTCGCCTAGAGACAGCAGGTCATGCTATTCGTGTGGCGATCGCTTATATGGCAGCACGGATTTTAGAGGATAAAGGTTTTTTTGGTTTCGATGCGGTTATTCCAACGGATAACCCTCGAACCTTACTCGACCGCACAGTGCCTCGTGCGAATGGTTTTTTTAAGAAGGCACTTGAGGAATCCATACCTCATCTAAGTGATAGAGTATTGCAGCGTTTAGCTGCTCACCTAGGGAGTCGAGTCAGCTTTGCGCTGGTCGATCATAAGGATGTCGGACGGCTGTACGAACGAGCTATCAAAGAATTGCCCCGTGAGCTTGAAGGTGAAGCTTGGAGAGATTTAAAGCGGCACTATACTCCAGTAGCGATCGCTGAACGTATGCTTGAACTACTTCCCTTGGAACGGCTACGTCCAGAGGAGCGAGTAATCTTCGATCCAGCCGCAGGTTCGGGTAGTCTCCTCTTAGCTGCCACATCCCGTCTCGCTGGAATGTCTGATATCCCTGAAGATATTAACGAGCGAACATCCTATCTTGAACAGCATGTAGCGGGTAACGATTTCGACCAATATGCAGACTTAGTAACACAACTCCGGTACACTTTGGCAAGAGAGTCGCTGGGTGAGGCTGTTACGTTTCCCTTCCCTTCTCACTTTTCTCATAAAGATTACGAGAAGCTAAATAAGGCGAACATGGGCATCAAGCCGCGTGTTATTGTTGCCAATCCTCCTTTTGCCGAAGATGGAAATATTCAACGTGCTGCCAGATTCATAGAACAAGCCTTAAGCTGGTTGGAAGAAGATGCTCAATTTGCTTTTGTCCTGCCTCAATCCTTTTTGACAAGCACAACTCATGGTGTACCAGATGCACGCAAACTAATTTCTGAACGTTGCCGAATATTTGAAGTATGGCAATGTCCAGCGGGTACTGTTGGCATTGATGCTAGCCAAGATGTATGTGTTGTTCTGGGAGGTGTAAGCCAACCTCAAATCACACTACCTACCACGGCACGGGCAAATTTTTCTCAGGTTAGGATTCCTGATACTCGTGAAAATGGTTTTCTAGGTTCTACATGGATTTCAAAATTGGATTTAAATACCAAAAATTGGGCATCTATTACAGCACCTACCATCCATATTTCTATTTCAACTATTCCATTAGGAAAGCTTTTTTATGTTTTTAATGGTGTAAATCCTGGCAAACTTGGTAAGACTTTCAAAGCAGTTAAAGAATGTCCCCCTAGAATTGAGTGCAAACGCAACTGGCGATTAAAGTGGCGGGATAAAAACCGACTTTGGGCAGATCCAGCAAGAGTGCCTGAGCAAGAGACATGGTTAAGATATGGCTCAGAATTTCTTGAACGTCCACGACCAGAAAATACTGGATTATTCGACTTATCAAAGATTCTAGTTGGTCGTAAAGTCAATCGCGGGTCTGTGCAACCTCTGGCTGCTCAACTTGATACAGTAGGTTTATGTCCAGACAACGATATATTTTGTATCCTTCCTATTCAAGAGGCAGGAAAATATAATAAGGGGTATGAACAAGGTGAAACACCGGAAGAATGGGAGAAGCTGAACTATGAAGAGCAAAGATTATGGTTATTAGGTATTTTGTCATCAAAGATCGGAAATGCACTATCTCTAATTGGACGTAGTACTCGTGAAATAACAAGAGATTCTCTCTGTCAGTTGCAGTTACCTCTGAAAATTGACTTCCGGATAATTGACCTTACCCGTCAAATCATCCAACGAGATCAAAAGCATAGTGCTATTCCTGAACCAGATGAACTACGCAAACAACTGGATGAGGTGGTAGGAGAGTCATATGGCAAACCTCTCTGGATAGATATCAAACGCACGGGAGTACCTCCAGAATTAGAAGAGTGGAGATTAGAACGTACAAAGCCTACATTTACTGTGCTTGGTCAAGTTTTAGAAATTTCTAAAGATAATACTCAGATTCACCTGTATCTGAGCGGCTTGTTAGATGACAATCGGGAGGAATGGCTTCCACTGCTGCCAGAAATGCCTGGATGGGCGCTTGACGGTACAGTTTTTGAAGCTGAGTTAAGCGAAGATGTAGAGACATTTCAGGAACTTGCCCAACGTCCTTGGGCTATCAGACGCTTTCGCCATACGCCTCGCCCTTATCTAACCGATGATGAACTTAGAGAAGAACTTGGATTAGAGGAGATAGAGAAGGTGTTATGACATGCGAGATAGCTTTTCTACCAGTTGGAAATGCTGATAGCATCGTCATCCGTCCTAATGGTGGTTCAGCGGTTGTGATTGACTTGCATAAGATACCTACTCTTCTTAAGTGGTTCCAGAATAAAAAAGAAACCAATATCAGCAGGATCTATATCACCCACGAACACCGCGACCATTTTCCGTCGCTAGAGGATTTGGTAACGTTCCTTGAGAATTGGCTAAAACGTGGAACAGTAGGAACACTTTGTCTACCTTATGAAGTATACAAAGAGGCAAAGAAAAAAGTAGCTTCCAGTAGGGGAGCGAACAAACGGCTCGAAGATGCCCTACTGCGTCTTAGACAATGGGAAAAGAAGAGTATTATCAACTTTCTAGAGTCTACACGCGGCTCAAATCCCTATTCTCAAGGGTCTCTAGAAATACAGGTTTTACATCCAGCTTTGTTATATGCTCAGGATCATCTTGCAAGCATTAGGGGCAGAGATAATGAGATATCTGTTGTGCTGCGCGTTACTTATGGTGATTTTTCAGCACTGCTACTTGCAGATATCGAAGGGGCTGGACTGAGGGAGTGTGTCGAGATTTGCAAACCTCATGAACTTAAGGCTAACCTCGTAAAAGTTCCTCATCACGGGGCATGGCCTAAGAATGGGGACGATCTCAGGCAATTGCTCGAAGCTATTGATGCAGAAATAGCAGTTTTATCAGTCGGTAGTACCAATAATTATGGTCATGTTGTCCCAGAGCTATTTGCCTTGTTATTAAGCCTAAAAAACGATACTTCTAAGCGATTGAAAAATTTTGTCTGTACCGAAGTTACTCGAACATGCGTTCACTCAGCAAGCGAACGTGCTGGGATGGGTAAGTCAGGGCTAGACAATCAACAGCTATGTGCCGGAGAAATCACTATCCTTGCCGAAACTTCCGGCAACTGTAATCTGAAAACCCAAACAAATCATGCAGATGAAGTTTCGTATTTCAAATGTGCTGCATGTGATGGTCGAGCTGACCTTGGTGAAATTGCTATATGAGTAGACCTATGGCAACAATAAACATTGGGATACCCCAAAAATATAGCTAATCTGTAAATGCGGACAACAAGCTCTCACCGTAGACAAATAATTGGGCAAAACATCCCCACTCTCCACTCCCTACTCCCTACTCCCCTATGCATGCCCTTTCAATTCCCACTTGGATTATTCATGTTTCCAGCGTTATCGAGTGGATTGCCGCTATTTGGTTAATCTGGAGTTACGGCGAAGTAATACGCGATCGCTCATGGTGGGCTTTGTCCTTCGCTATGTTACCCGCACTTGTGAGCGCTATGTGTGCCTGTACCTGGCACTTTTTTGACAACCTGGAATCCTTGGAGTGGATTGTTACGCTTCAGGCTGCTATGACTGTTGTAGGTAACTTTACCTTGTGTGCTGCTGCTTGGTGGATTTGGCGTTCTGCCCGACAGTCTGATACCAGTACAACGACGAAAACTGCCAAATCTGAGACAAATCTTGATAT
>CBDTXL010000350.1:0-5208 GCA_965364435.1 uncultured bacterium | reverse complement strand
GTGCGTAAGTTACTTTAGACTGTTTTACGTCTTCACTTGTCCAAAGTCCAGTTCCTTAACTCTTTCTTATTTATAACAGCGAATGAAATCGGATAGGTGAAGTTAGCATGAACCTTTTGTAGAGATAATAACAATATAAATTCCAGCAAAAAATATTCATCTATGCAATCGAGGAGCACAGCGAAACCCAAGGGCAGCCATCACGAGAATTGATAGCGCAATTATCAAGTCAATCAAGGCTCAAGAACGCTACAGACTCCAACAACCCCGCCCCCGTTTTACTTCACACAATTGCACATTTGTCAAGAGCCAATGAGGTTTTCATGTTATCGGTGTACCCATGAAAGTTAATCTCTGGGGAAAGAGAAAGTACTACGCTTGAGCTGCAACTTGGTATCACATCTTGTACCAGTCGCATTACCCCTGCCCATACCCCCAATTGAATGGGTAGCAGACTTTTATCAAGTCGGTTTCTTGGACAATGCGATCGCGAGAGCGTTAGCGATCGCACTACCTATCCATCAAGCGATCTGCGCTAGGCTTTCGCCTCGCAACGCTTTCGCTATCGCCTCTTTCATGCTTCTACTTTTAGCCCACAGCATAGTCACTCATTTCACGCATAAAAGGAGGATGAAAACCTAGCACAATATCTTGTTTTGGTACGCCCAAATCGACTAAATCAGCCGCAATATTATGCTCCGTTGAATTGTAAAAAATCCAGATTTTATCATGGCGAATATCAAGATGTATTACACAATGATGTACCCAGCGCTTATGCTGCCAACCTAGATGCACAATTTGATAGTGATTTCGCTGCGTATCAAAAATAGTCTCAACTTCAATCTCACCATAAGCTGGCTTAACTTCTGCATAACCCATCAACAATTGCTGCACAATTTGCTGATAGTTCGTTAATTTATCCCTCAGTCCTTCCATAGTAAAATTTGCTCCAATTCAATATCGTAAACAATTATTTTTACGGAATTTTCTTGCAGCATTGATGCCGGAAAATCAAGTTGAAAGAAACTGTTATAGATTAGATCGGGCACAGCTAAATAGAGAATGCGATCGGGTTCTTCACGACGCAATGCAGCCCGATAGTTAATAAACTGCCCCAGTGCTGTATGAAACTCTGAAATTGCCGATGCACTAGCTAAAAAACTTTTGACTTCAACCGCAATTTTATCACCACCTCGCTCCGCTGCCAGTAATCGTTCTGCCCCCAAGTCAATTTCCATATCTACACCACCTACTTTTATCTGAAGTGGATCGTGAGTAACATTCCACCCATCTGATTCAAGAGCCGTCTTAACAACTTGATGAAAACGATCCTTAGCCACAACAGACGATTCGATAAGCGAGGTGCAATTCAAACCTATCACACCAAGCTGTCTCGTGCGATATCACGTAGGAGTTTGAACCTCCCGATGGGTGAAGCAACGGGTGTAAGCCGTGAGGAACGCCATTACCCCTACCCATTCCCCCAACTGAAGCTGCTCCTTAAAGCGATCGCTTTCCCCCCAAAAGCTTCTCTTTACTGGTTGGCGCAGCGTCAATTGGTAAGAGCGCGATGCTAATTCATAGCCTGAACTATTCCCAGCCTCCTGTATGTTTTCAGAGGGAGACTCGCTCGCATAAGTCTCACTTTGAGAGTAGGCAAAACTAAGAGTTCCATCGCGAGCATTGAGGGGCAAAGTGTAGCTGATATCCCAGTCATTCGTTGCCTCTGTATGGGTATAGCCCACACTCAAACCATCTCCTATCCCCAGCAAGTTCGCTTCACTAAACACAACTTTTTGTTGGAAGGTTGGCAAACGAGAAAAAAGACTAGTATCGAAGCTGAGTGAAGTACTGAAAGATTGTGCCGCACCGCACTTCTTTTCCTCCTGAAAAGCAGGGAATAATTTCTCATCAATCCTGTCTAACTCCCCTGAAATCACTCGGATTTGGACGACTCCTTTTCCTTGCTGTTGGGTTAATTTTGGGATACAAACAATGGCATGAGAAGTGATGAAGCCACGACCAGCATAATGTTTGGTGATAAGAGTTGCAACCAAAAGTAACTGTGCAGGAGAGAGAGGTTTGTTGAGATAGTCACGAGTGAAGTTCTTCAATTCTTCATCCGTCTTGACTCGATGATTGATCTCGATGATTGATAACGAACTCGAACTGGGAAACAGTGATAGTGTCTGTACTATTTTCCAGCTCTCCTGCTGAATTTGTCTCAAAGCACAGAGAGTCTTGTGGTGTACTCTCCACTGATAGGGAATGCAAGGAAGTTGTTTTAGAAACAGAGGAATATAAGGAAGTAAGTTGTCTTTCATCCCGTAGTAGCTCAGGTGCTGGAGACTTCAGGGGGCGACAAGCGCCCCAAAACTAAGATAAATAAAGGGTTTGAAGGATTCAGACGGACGGGAAAAATCAAGAGCTTATTGACAACACACTTCTTTGGGAGAAAAATAAGCCCGCATTCAGTCGCCAGATTGTGGTAAAAAATAACGGTCTTATTATTTCAACAAGACCGGGATGAAAATGTTACCTCAATTTTATCAAACCCACCTGCAAAAATATTTGAGTGAAACACAACTAATTACATTAAAATTATTATTATGGCTGCTCCAAAGTCAGAAAACTGTAAAAATTGAAAGGTTGGCAACGACACTACCTTTACCCATTCAACAGAATAGCCGTCGTCGCCATATACAACGCTTTTTGAATCTGACCCGCCTAAGTGTCGTTATCCTGTGGCTTCCCCTGATTAAAGAAATTATTACTCAACGTATTGCCAAAGGTCGGCAACTGATTATTGCCTTGGATAGAACCGCTTGGCAAGAGAATAATATATAGAAGCGATGTTTAAAGATTGCAAAACTGGCGGTTATAATCTAGAAGGCTCCAAAGCAACGCCTGATAAATTAGTACGTCTAGTTTTGTTGATTGCCATCGCAATGACTAGTGCTTGGTTACAAGGCGAAAAAACCTGTCTTTTGGGAAAATCTCCTTATATTTGTCGGCCAAAAGAGCCTGGACGAACCAAGAGAAGACATAGCAAATTTTGGCTCGGTTTGTATGGCAACAACTGGATAGTCGCCTTTCATGAGTGTCAGGAGTGGGTAGAGAAACTCATCGCTTCTATTGGCAATAAGCGTACATTTTATCAACGGGGGTTGATGGCGATAACCCTTATACAGCAAGCTTTATAGGGCGCTTGTCGCCCCCTGAAGCTGGAGACTCATCACTTCGATGGAAAAACTCATATGACTCTCCGCGTCTGGGCGTCTCCCCATCGAAGCGTCCTCTTCGGTCAGCCGTCGCAGTGTCGAGGCTTCCGCCTAATTGACCTCTACGGTTACTGTCAACTGGGAATGACCCCGCAGCAATTCTACGCCAAATGGCAAGTGAATCACGAAGCGTGACGCGAAGCGATAGCGAGGAACGAGCGTCTCGCGTTTATCTGCTCTCGCTCCATGTCTACCGTCCGACGCTGGTTTAGAAGGGGTAAAAACTACCGCCGTCCGCAACCAGCCGATTTGCGCCATCTTGCCTTAATGGACTTCCTCTTGGAGCATTACGAGGACATTCCAGAACAACTCTTAAACGCGCTGTGTTCTCCTAAACGCAACCAGTAAGAATCTCAACTTTCACCCAATGTAAATGCCCGTTTTACATTATCTCACCAGCCATCCTCTGGGTAGGGTGGCTTTAGTTGTTTAGAGTCATCTACAAACCTTGAGAACATTCAAAGCTATAGCGCTACGCGCATACGTTAGGACGATTTCTAAAGGCAGCATCCACACATTCTCTGACGGTTTCAAATTCCTTTACTCTCTGTTTCATCCATGTCTTTAAAACAGCCCACCAGTTTTCAATTTTGTTCAAGTCTGGAGAATATGGGGGCAGATACCAAATTTCGCATCGGGTGCATCCCAATGCAAGCAAAAATACCGGAATGCGATCGCTAAGTCACTAAGAAACTGATTGACAAGAATGATAATCACCAACCAATCAGTCTCTTAGCAGATGAGCAGATGTGACGTTGGAGATTGCACCACAAGACAGGGATTGGGCAAGATTAAGAGAGTATCTTCTCTATGCGAGTGATAACCATGACCCCCGAAGAGCAAGAACGTCTACAGGCCTGCATTACTGAGATTGCACAAATCCTATACAAGAATACTCCTCCTGAAAAAATCACAACTCTCGAAGACATAGAAAAAACTGTACGTCAGCAGATGATGGCTCATGTCAGCCCCAAAATCGCCCTTTTTTTGTCCAAAAAGTGACGGGTATTCATAAAGGGCGATCGCGTCAGCTCAAAAGCTGTGTAGGCAAGCTTTCCATTACCAAAAAGCAAGCGTCTCGTCTGGGTGTAGCTCCTTACAAACGCCTCTCTCCTATGTTAGAAACCTGTTGTCTACTGCTATCGGCTAATCAGTCGTACCAAGATGCTGAGGCAGATATCGAGACTTTGACAGGGGTGAAGGTAGGACATAGTACACAACATCGACGAGTACAGACTCTCTTAGTGGTCTTTACCTGAGTGCCAACAGGCGATTACTGAAGTGTGTATTGACGGGGGGAAAGTGCGACTGCGGGGTGCTAAGGGGCAAGCCAGTTATTGGCGAGATTATAAGGCTGTACGCTTGGCATTTCCTCTATTACGGAGGCTTCTTTCAAGACAACCTATCTTTGAGTGATTGGGTGAATAGTCAGAAGTTAACCAACCCCCTGTTCTGTTTGGGAGATGGTCATGATGGTGTGTGGAACTTGTTTGAGGAAATCAGTTGTGCTGATAGTAGACAGGAGATTTTAGATTGGTATCACTTGCGGGAAAATCTTTACAAGGTGGGAGGATCGCTCAAACGCTTAAAACAGGTTGAGGAAAAGCTTTGGCACGGCCAAGTAGATGAAGCGATCTGCGCTTCGCAGCAGCGCTTCGCTATCGCATACTTTGATAAGTGCCGCCGTAAGCAAGCTCATAACTTCTGTGCTTATCTGGCAAAGCATCGCCATCGACTCGTTAACTATTGGTATTTCCAGGAACAACGGTTTAGCTCTATCGGCTCAGGAGCTGTCGAGTCGGCGGTTAAGCAAATTGATCGTAGGCTAAAAATTTCCGGAGCGCAGTGGAAATTGGAAAATGTCTCTAACATTTCAGGGGGCGACAAGCGCCCCCAAAGCCAAATGCCAAAAGAGTTTGACATGTTT
>CBDTXL010000349.1:0-5224 GCA_965364435.1 uncultured bacterium | reverse complement strand
GGTGTTCGATTGCAGGCAATACACGGTAGGGGCAAGGGTATTATCGTGCCCTTACAAAAACTGGCTAGGAGAAGGCTAGGCGATCGCATCTCCCTGTTTTACCACCCTGTTCTCTTTCATCCAATCCTTTTTACAGGTATGGAACGCCCCGGAAGTGATAGATGTGGCACTCAAGGAAGTCAGGGCTTTTCGGGCAGAGTTCTAAGGCAGGCGAAAGAGTGGATTTTTGGAGATTCCTAACAAGAAGCCGGACAAAATTGTCGAATCCCCGGATTGATCAACAACATCAGCATCATCCAAAATCACAGGGTCCCCAATATTTATAGGCGCATTCACGAGAGGCGCATTCACGAGAGGCGCACCAATAAGAGTGCCGCCCACTAACTCGCTACTTTGTTGCTCGGAAAGCTCTACCCACAGTTCAGTTGAGTCTACATTATTTGTCTGAATTTGGCTTCTCATTTTGTTAGTCCTTATCTTGTTTGATGTTGTTTTGTTAACTTTTGTTCGCTCACAATTTAAGAATAGTAATTTTCGCTAAGTAAGACTAGGTCTTTTCTTAAAGCTTCTGTAATGTTGTGTTAAAGCTTCTGTAAAGTTACTCAGGTATTTATTAGAAAGTGCAGTATCTGTCATCTATCCAAAGACGTAGTCTTTAAGGACGTGAACGTTCTTCGCGCAGAGTTAGATAAAATCCGTTTGACACTAGAATCCCTATTTTTTCAGCTCTTTTCTCTCGCTCCCCTGCCTCCTTGCCGCCCTACTCAGCCCAATTTAGCCGGAGACGATAGGATAGGGTGGTTCAATATGATTCTTGCCCCAACCTACTAAGCATTAAGCGATCTAAGTAGATTCACAGAGTTATTTTCTAAAGTTAATTTAGAAAGTAGTCATCATAATCTGGGTACACCAGCACGCATGAGAATCTCGTTGCTCTCCCTGAGTTTTTAATGAAGCTTTGTAAAGCTGTTCTTAAGTAAGTGGGTCACCAAGAGGTGTGAAAAAATATCAGAGTGTTCTCCAACACAGCGAAGAAGACTGCGGCGCAGCTTGTTTAGCAGCGATTACCAAACATCACGGACGTACCTTTACCATCAGTCGTATCCGGGAAGCCGTTGGCACAGGACAACAGGGAACCACATTACTGGGACTTAAGCGCGGGGCAGAGGCACTGGGTTTTAATGCTCGTTCCGTCAAAGCATCAGCTGAAATTTTGGATAAGCTTGGGTCAGCCCCCTTACCTGCCGTCATTCACTGGAGGGGCTACCACTGGGTCGTTTTGTACGGGCAACGGGGTAAGAAATATGTTGTTGCCGATCCTGCCGTGGGTATTCGTTATCTCTCCAGAACAGAACTAACCCAAGGCTGGGTTAATGGCGTAATGCTCTTACTCGAACCCGATGCGGTTCGTTTTTTTGCTCAACCTGACGACAAGGATAAAATTAGCGGCTTTAGTCGCTTCTTTCAGCGGGTATTGCCTTATAAAGCCATTCTCGCCGAAGCCTTCCTGATTAACCTTGTCCTCGGTTTACTCTCCCTCACCTCCCCCTTCCTCATCCAAATCCTCACCGATGATGTGCTGGTGCGGGGCGATACCCAACTGCTGATGGCTGTGGTGATTGCAGTAATGGTGATGAACTTCGTTAGCAGCAGCCTCCAACTGGTGCAATCTAACCTGATTGCCCACTTTGCCCAACGCCTGGAATTAGGACTCGTCCTGGAATTTGGACGCCAAATCCTGCGCTTACCTTTGAGTTATTACGAAGCCCGTCGCAGTGGCGAAATTGTCAGCCGCCTGCGAGATATCCGAGAAATTAACCAACTGGTTTCCCAAGCGATTATCAGTCTACCCAGCCAGTTTTTTATTGCCGTGGTTTCCTTTGGCTTCATGCTGTTCTATAGCTGGAAACTTACTGCCGCTGCTACTGTCATCGCCCTGTTAATGACCCTTTCCACCATTGTTTTCTTACCCACCCTACAACAAAAAACCCGCAGTGTTTTAGTCACCGATGCGGAAAACCAAGGCGTTTTAGTCGAAACCTTCAAAGGCGCACTCACCCTCAAAACCACCAACGCCGCACCCCAAGCGTGGGACGAATTTCAAAGTCGCTTTGGTCGCCTTGCCAACGTCACCTTCCGCACGATTCAAATTGCTATTTATAACAACGTCTTCTCCCGATTAGTTTCCAGTATCGGCAGCATTGCCTTACTCTGGTTCGGCAGTATCTTAGTGATTGGGAAAGAATTAAGCATCGGTCAGTTGCTGGCGTTTAACAGCATGAATGGCAACTTTACCGCCTTCATCAGCACTCTTATCACCTTCGTCGATGAATTCACCCGTGCCAAAACTGCCACCGAACGCCTAACGGAAGTAATCGACGCCACCCCAGAAACCCCTGACGATGCCAAAAAACCCTTTGCTAAAATTCCCGATGCTGCCGACATCATCTGCACCAACCTCAACTTTCACCACAGCGGGAGAGTTGACCTGCTTAAAGATTTTTCCATCACCATTCCAGGGGGAAAAGTAACGGCTCTAATTGGTAAATCTGGCTGCGGCAAAAGTACCCTTGCTAAATTAATAGCCAGTCTATATTCGCTTCAGTCTGGCAATATTCGTATCGGTATTTATAATCTACAAGACCTCTCCCTGGAATGCCTGCGGCAGCAGGTGGTGCTAGTGCCCCAAGAACCGCACTTCTGGAGTCGTTCAATTATTGAAAATTTCCACTTCAGCTATCCCCACGCGACATTCGAGCAAATTGTGACAGCCTGCCAAATTGCCAATGCGGATGAGTTTATCAGTAAACTCCCCGACAAATATCAAACTGTTTTAGGAGAATTCGGGGCAAATATCTCTGGCGGACAACGGCAGCGATTAGCGATCGCCAGAGCGATTGTTACTGACCCACCCGTACTAATTTTAGATGAATCAACAGGTGCCCTTGACCCCGTGGGTGAAACTGAAGTTTTAGATAAGCTGCTGTTCCACCGACAGAGCAAAACTACGATTATGATTAGTCACCGCCCTAGGGTGATTGAGCGTGCGGATTGGATTGTACTGCTAGAAAACGGTCAGCTTAAACTGCAAGGCACTCCGGAGGAAATGCGATCGCGTCCCGGCGACCACATGGACTTCCTGACGCCTTGACCGACACAGAATCGATGAGATAATCCCATCCGCGTGTATCTATACCTATCGAAGCTTTTCAAAAATTTCGATACAAGCATCCCTCCCGTAGCTGTACTACTGGCTGATTTGACATTTGCACGAGTTGCTCATCATGGGTTGTGACAATTACCGTTGCACCGACAGCGTTAAGTTTTTTGAGAATCTTTAACACCTGCCGAGAATTATCTGGATCGAGGTTGCCAGTTGGTTCATCCGCCAGCAGCACGGGGGGTGTCCCAACAATTGCACGAGCAATGCTCACCCGCTGTTGCTCTCCCCCTGATAGTTCCTCCGGAAAACAGTTGGCTTTGTGTTGCAAACCCACTAACTTCAGAGTTGGCAGCAACCGTCGCTCAATTTCCTTGCGGGTGCAGCCCTGTGCCCAGAGCACAAAGGCGATATTTTCTGACACTGTCCGCGTCGGAATCAGTTTGTAGTCCTGAAAAACAATGCCAATACGACGGCGTAGCAACGATAAGCGATCGCCCCGTAGCTGTCCCACATTAAGCTGATCAACAATCACCTCTCCAGAGGTCGGACGTTCGGCACCATAAAGCAGCTTCAGCAGCGTTGACTTACCCGCACCAGAAGGACCAGTAACCAACAAAAAGTCTCCCCGCTTCACATCCAAACTAACGCCAAACAACCCCTGGCTACCATTGGGATAGGTTTTCGTCACTCCTCGTAACTGAACCATCACCGATCCTTTAGGGGCTGAGGCGTTCGGAGAAACTCGCTGCTGAGTTTGGCTATGACTGGGATGACCAAAAACAGTGGTCATAGAAAAGCGATTAATCGGTTAATTTAAAACTCTGTCTTTACTCACCGGGCAGGTGCGTCCGCAAAACTCAAAACTTGCTTCAGCCGGTGACCGATAGCTTTTAGAGCAAACTGCGGCAAAGCGCCCATCCGCCGCCAGCGCCAGGGTTCTTGATACAGCCGGTAAAGCCATTCCAGATGATTATCCCGCAACCATACCGGCGCACGGGATTTAATGCCAGCCCAGATATCAAAGCTGCCCCCAACACCAATCCAAATCGCTTGGGGACACAAGTGCCGGTGTTGGGCAATCCACAACTCCTGACGAGGGACACCCAAACCCACCAAAATCAGCCTGGGTTGCTGTTGTTTGAGGGTTACCTTTAATTCTTGTTCAGCTTCCGGTGTGAGGTAGCCATGTTCAATCCCCGCGATCGCAAGTTTCGGCAGTTTCTGTTGCCAAACCTTAGCCGCGTTCTGAGCGACACCAGGGGCACCCCCATAGAAAAAAACCGGGCAAGTCTCTCCCAATTCCCCAGCCTGCCGCAGTAAAGACTCAGCTAGTTCAATTCCGGGACAGCGCTGTTGTCGTTGACCCTGGAGACGCAAGTAGAGTATGACCCCAGCACCATCCGGAATCACCAGTTCCGCTTGCCGGATAATGCCAGCTAGAGCATCGTTGCCCTCTGCCTGCATGACCATTTCTGAATTCAGTGTCACCACATGACTCCCTAACCTCTGCTGTAGACGAGATCCAAGCCAGTGGTCATAGTCATCTAATAGGTGAACTGGTAGCCCCAGGACGGGAAATTGTTCAGGTGCCTCAAACATAGGCAAGTTCTCGCGTAGCCTCACATCACACTAACAATCACTAACAATATGAAGGCTACCTGATCCGGACTCTGAAAGCTAGCCAACTGTTGAGATTGCTTGCGTCATGAGCGGGAGCGTTGCGGGACGTAGTCCAGCAGCAGGAAGGGCTTCGCCTCAATCTGGCATAAAAAAAACTAGAGACGCAGGCGATTCGCTTCTGGATAGCTTCGCTTCAGGCGTCTCTATTATCTCTACTGCAACAATATTTAAACTCAAAAGACACACAGTGTCACTACTGGTCTTATCAACTAGCTCGTTTGACAGAGCCATCCGCGTACAACTCCAGCGGCACTAGCTGAACTTTCCCGTTGACATTGACCTTAGTGTAGACGATTCTTTCTAATGGAGAATGGTTCTGGTTATAGCGACTAGACATTTCAATCACCCCGGAGATTTAGACTGTTTAAATAAAGCTTTTGA
>CBDTXL010000348.1:0-5227 GCA_965364435.1 uncultured bacterium | reverse complement strand
TGTCGCAGTTGCTTAATGTTGGGCGTCTGACCGCCATAACGCCAGCGAACATAAGCCTGAGAAATCTCATCAATCACCTCAGCCGATGCTGGGGGCTGGTGTTCGCGAGATACTCTTGCATATTCTAACGGGGTTTGTGCTGGGTGCTTGGCGTACCCTTTAGTACCTAAAACCCTAAGCATTTGCTGGTAGAGACTTTCCATTGGGGGCAAGCCAGAAAGCCATCGGCGATAGCGCCAGGTTCGCCACTGGTTCCAACCTAGCCAACCCAAGAAACCGAGAGCGATCGCTAAAATCAAACCCGTGAATAAGCCTACCCAGCCCTTGGACATAAGTGCCCACAACCTGGAAACCACGGCAATTAGCCAACCAATAATCAGATTCCAGACATTACCTACCCAACTGGTAACCGGCGAAGGTAACCAACCTGCGAACCACTGCCAAAACTGGCGCAAGACACCAAAGGTTTGAGACTCCTCAATACCCTGGGGAATCAGTTCGTGACCGGGAATCGGGTCAAAGGTAAACCAGCCGTATTTGGGGAAAAACACCTCAGTCATGGCGTAAGCATCGGTGTTTTTGACAATGTAAAAACCTGTGAAGGGATTGAACTCACCCGTGTCAAACCCAGCTACGAGTCGCGCTGGGATGCCAATGGAACGCAGCATGATCGTCAGAGCAGATGAGAAGTGGTCTGGGTAACCGCCCTTATGCTTAAAGAGAAAGGCTTCCACCAAGTCTTCGTTTTCCGCTAAATAGGGCAGACCGAAGGGGTCTTCTGGGATTGAGTAGCGCTGCTTGAGAGCTTGAGCCAAATACAGCGCTTTCTCATAGGATGGCGTGATTGGTTTGGGCGAGGTGGCTAGGAGTTCTTCGGTACGTTGCCGTACTTTCTTAGCAATTTTGGGGGGAACGTCCAGATAGTAATTTGTAATAGCCTTGGGGTAGTTATCACTTGCCTCTCGCAGCTCCGTGCGATCGCGATAGGGCACATCCGAAATGACAGTATAGGTGAGTCCATCTACTAAGCTCGATGGTGCTCTCAAACTGCCTTCCGGGTCTACCTCTATTTCCCGCGACGGAAAGTAGAGTTCCCTAGGATATGCCAAAGCCGGAATCAGATTCGGCAGTTCCGATACCGCTGTGTAAGTTTGAATCACCTCTTTGGTGTTACGGCCAGTAAATGGTATGGAGAGAAAAAACCGATACGACCATTCGGGTCGATTCACCCTATTAACCTTATCGTCGCGAGAAATCTCCCATCCCTGACCCGTGTAGCGGTCAAAAGCCAGCACCCGCCAAAATCCCGGTGCTTGAGAGCGCACTCGCATTACTACCTTAGGCTTGAGTTCTCCCCGGAGGTTCTGGTTAATCTTGCTACCAAAGCCATAGTAAAAGGTGTCATCCAACTGACCGGGACCTGTGGTGCGGTCTTGTCCATCACCAGAGCCACTGCCCTGGTTGCCTTCGCGAACATAGCCAGGATTGATAATGCCACGATTACTGGGATTGAAATTCTGGTCGGTAAACTTGGCAGGCGCACTGACGGGAAACGTCTGTAGCTGATAGCCTGGAAAACGCGGCATCAGGGCAAAAATCGTCAGTCCCAGGCCGATAATTAGCAAAAGAAATAGACTTAAACGTCGGAGCGAAAGCGGTGAGGAGCCAGCGATGAGGCGTGAGGAATTTTGACGTTTCGGCTTTTTGGAGATGCCCAGGCGCGACTGGTAGTCGAGGACGAGAACCGGAAGAGCGATCGCTAAAAATACGAACAACAGTGGGCCAAATGCTAAAGTCTGACTCAGGGTTCCAGCGACACCCAACAGAATCAGCCCAATCACCATCGAATACCCCAAATCCTTGCGGCGGGGCAGGTCAAAGCTGTGGAGAACTTGCAGCTGAATTAACAACTCTGCCAGAACCAAGCGTGTATCGTTGAGTTGACCAAACAAATTGCCAAAGAACGCGCCCATTGCCAGCAACATCCCAATCGCCAGCAAGAACTTGACGGCGATATTGCGATCGCGGCGGCGGTACCAACTCCAGGTTGCCCCGACAATACTCAGTGGTACTGCCCAGAAGCTATTTTGAGTTTCTGCGGCAATATCTGTGGCGATAATTCCAACGATTACTAGCCCCTGCACCAGTACCCGCAGCAAAATTGAGTTTTCTGTCACAGGAGGCGGCATCGCTTCAAGACGCTGCCACAACTGACTGAAAACTGGTAGACGCTGTAGTTGCCGAATCCCATTGGTCATTGGTTGAAGGGTTGAAGGTTTGAAGGGTTGAAGGTTGAAGGTTTTAACCTGTAACCTACTAACCTGCTCACCCTACTAACTTGCTAACCTATTAACCTACAACCTGCAACTATTCTTCTTACATTGTCGGGCAGATCGCGAAAATTAAGGGCGTCTGTTCCGAGTCATGGAACCGGATTTCCAGAGGATAGGTTTGGTTTGGTTGCAAATCAAAGGATTCGACACTCAAGTAACCTGGGTAGGTGCGCTGTGAGCTTGCCGATGCCTGGGGTGTCCGCAGTGTCAAACTCCCCCCGCGCGGCAAACGACCGATGACGTGGAGCTTAGGAACTCCTTCTTGCATCCGATATTCTGCTTGCACACTCACGACGCCAGCAGAGGTCTGCCACTGCCGCTCTACTGGTGTCTGAGTCGATGAAATCGGCACAGTTAGAGTGCTGATAATTTCTTTGGCAGCCAACAGCGCCAGCGTCATCTTTTGCTCAGTAGTAGCGGCTTCGTAGTCTAAACTACTAGGGAAGGATTGCTGCCTTTCAGGGGAACGGCTACCCTCAGATAGCAGTACCATCCCCGCCAGCTGGTTAAGCGATTGGAATTGGTCTGGGAATAAGCTTTCCACCACGTTGACCAGTTTAGCTCCGAGCTGACGTCGGGAATAGACGGCCTCAGAGCAGGCGTCTAGGAGTTGTGCTAGAACTGATTCGGGGATAGAGACGGGCAGAGTGAGCTTAGAGAGTTGTGGCATCCATAAGCGGACGGGAGGAACCCAAGCATCTGCTACGACGTCAGATGAATCGGGTTCATAGTCAGAAAGTTCCGTCTCCCAAGGAAAAAGGGGGGGCTGACGTTCAATCTCAATTTGCAATCGGCGCTTTAATAGTGCCTGGAAACGGTTTTCCACGATCGGTATTTCTCCCAAGTTGTAGGGGCGGGTTTGTCCGCCTGGTTGGATTCCTGTGCGGGTTCCGGATTCTCTTGAACCCGCACAGGCGTGGTCTTGAGCTGCTTCGCTAGTGATAGAGGATGCAATGTTCAATTCTTCTGAATCAAGGGGGTCTAACTGCTCCAATTCAAAATCCGCTGCTTTTTGTTCGCCTGAAGGGACAGTGCTTTGTGCCTGCCCGTCTGCTGGTGATGAAGCAGCGGGAACGGACTCTTCTAGTAGCCAAGCGATTAAGCGGCTGTATAGGGTGTCCGAGTTATTATCCATGTCACTATTCATCTTGAGATGCACCTGATCCGGATACTGAACTATTGCGAATATCCCAAGCAATTTCAAGCAGTTTAAACCATCGCTTCTCAACCTGGGTAACCGTACAACTTAATGCTTGAGCAATTTCAGAATGGGAGTTACCTTGTTGCTTAAGTTCGAGTAATTCTTTCTGTTGGGAGTTAATTTTTGTCTGAAACAGCTGCCACTCCAAGGGCGTCAGACCTAGATTTCGATCTAAATCGGCTTCGAGCCACTGATGAACAAGTTCCCAGCGGTGAGAAAGGGCAAACCGAATTAGATGATATTTAAAGCGTTGCTGCAAATAGTCCCGTTGTCTGGGAGTCAGGTCCAAAATCTCCTCAATTTCGCTGGCAGGGAGGTCTTGTAGGCGTAGAGTAAAGTAGTCGGCACAATCCTTTTGCTGGCGTTCTTCCAGATAAGAGAGTAATTCCTCAATCACCGTATCCCGAAGGTTAGCTTCTAAAGGTTCAGGTTCAGAGGCAACCATCATCTCCCGCACTTGCTGTATGGCGGCATCATTCCAGGTAGAGTCTGACTCTGGTGCCCCTCCCTCAGCAGCGGTGTCCATATCTACAGAGGTCTCTGGAGGTTGCTGTTGGGAAAAGGTTTGCGCTCGCAGGATGAGCAATTGCTGAGACCGCCGACCTGGTAAGGGAATGCGTCGCTTACCATAACGCTCGGTAAAAGCCATGTATTCTGCCAGTTCCAGGAGGGCGCGTGGGCGATAAGCGGCATCAATCAAGTTTTCCCGCCGAAAGGCATTCAAGGCTTCTACATAGAATCCCTGTAAGAAATCTTCGATCAGCGTCAGCCGCGCCTGGTAGCTTGTCGGTGTCTGAGCGGGCGTAATGTAGCGGTAGACGATCGCACTCAGGGTACTCTGTAGTTCTACCCGTCCCCGGTGGGACCCCAAATTGTAGTAATAACAAACCTGCTTGAGGCGATGGTTCGCCAGTTGTAGCGCCCAGCTCTCGACCTCTCCAGAGGTCTGTATACGATTGCTCTCATTACAGATTCGAGTGACTTCCTGAGCTAAACGTTCTGCCACATCGCGACATGTCTGCTCAGAAGCACGAGTCAACTGCCGCAATTCGTTATACAGCAGTTGAAAAATTGCCTCCACGTCCTGGCAGACTTCCCTCATGATTTTCATTATTTAACAAAGTCCCTAACACACACGCGCTTTCGACCGATTTGATCTGGGTTTAGACTCATACATAGCAGCATAATTGCTCCCCTAAAGCTCCTATGGATTTAGAACAACAAATTCAAGTGCTGATTGACAATGCCCCGCAAGACGGGACAACTCCCAAAGTTGTTGAGGCGATCGCACCCGTGCTCACACTCCTTGCCAGTCAGCTACAACATTTGCAATATCACATTCTCCAAACGCTTGACCAGGATTGGGTTTTGACCACGCTGAGTAATCGTGCTCAACCTGAGGTCGAGAAAAATGTCATCTATGCTTTTCCTACTCTCAAAGATGCTGCTGATTTTCAGTCAGGTTCCGACCCTCAAATCATTGCTGCTGTGGTACCAGTCACTCACCTTTTGTTCCAGATGTTGGCGATTGACACCGTCAATAGCGTAGTTTTCTTTGATACACCCGGTAATCTAACAGCTGGTACAGAGGTGCGTCGAGATGACCTACAAAATTTAATTCAAAGGCAGCTGCAACAATTTCAGTCAGTACCTAGGTCATATCCTAGCAACCTTCCCCCAGATATCGCTTGAG
>CBDTXL010000347.1:0-5230 GCA_965364435.1 uncultured bacterium | reverse complement strand
ACGGTTTATCCTTCAACGGTGCAAAAGCCTCAGCATCAAAGCGGTACAAACTCGCAGGACGCCCTGCTCCCCGCGATGCCTTAAGACCACTATCAGACAGGAAACCCAGCTTCAAGAGACGAGAGCGGAAATTGGAATAATCTGAGAAGTTTTCTCCTAAAACGGTGGTATACAGCTGATAAAGGTCGCTTAGGGTAAAGACTTCCGGCAATACGTCAAAGGCAACGGGGCTGTACTCCAACTTATTACGCAGACGCCGATAACCATACTCCAGGATTTCATTATGGTCAAAGGCAAGCTTTGGCACCTGCTCAATCGGATACCAAGCAATACCACTGACGCCATCAGCAATCAATTCCGCTTCTTCAAACCGCACGAGTGCAAAGTAACTGACGGATAGGTAACGGACGCCAAAGCTGCCTGGTGCTTCCCGTGGGTCACGAGCTGGCCCTCCAAAGGTGTACAGTTGCTCAAGGTACAAGTTGTTTACCCGGATTTTCTCTGCCAAAATCCGATGAGCGGCATTTTCTAGGGATTCTCCGTTGCGTACTAATGTCCCTGGTAGACTCCACTGACCTAAGAATGGCTCATCTTGGCGCATCACCAACAGCACAAGCAGACGGTTTTGCTGAGTATCAACGGAAAAAATAACGTTATCAACCCCGACTTTGAAGTCGGCTAGTGCTTTTTTGTTTACCTGCTTCGTGCCGCGTCCTGGCATGCGTACAACTGCTCTTTATTGATGTAGTCCTCAACGGGAGGCGTTATGGCTTCTTTGTCTCCATTCTCACGATACGCTGTGGAGGAAACTGCTGGTGCTAATAGATCTGCGATCGCAACTTTTGCTCCTAGCTTCCTCAACTCCTCTATCCCCGCCTCGTTTATTTCATATCCCGGACGGGGTACCACTAGCAACTGCACTTGCTTTAACAATTGATCAATTTGATACCAACGCGGCATCTGGTTTACCAAGTCAGCACCAATCACCAGCGTTAGGTCTACTTGTGAACCCCAGTACTGTCGGGCTTGTTCAACGGTTTCCAACGTTCTGGGGCTGCTAAGGGATTGGTATAAACTAATGTTGCGTCGGGGCAATTCAATCTCCTCAATCAGTAACCGTAGCATCGTTGAGCGATGTTCTAAAGGTGTCTGGTGAGACTTAAAAGGGTTATCCGACGCCCAAACTGCTACCAGGTCATAGTGATGGGATAGCCAGGTAAGAATGGCTTGATGAGCGGAGGTTGGTGGGTCGGCGCTGGTACCAAATAAGGCGATATTAATCATGGTTGTTGATTAGTGGTTAGTGGTTCGTTGGGAGGTTGAAGGTTGAAATTCATAACCTGCTCACCCTGTAACTTTCAACCTGTTGAGGAGGCTTCAACCTTCTCCTGTCTTTGCTGTGTATCTTTTGTTAGCTGCTGTAAGGCATCAGAGATTTCTACTGGTAGTGGGATTGGGTCATTCAGTTGACGTGTGGAGGGGGAAAGCCTTGCAACAGAGGCAGCTGTGCGCTTTTGGATTTCCTCTAAGAGTTCCGGTGGTTGTACCCGTTGACCTTGTTTCATCACCAATTGCAGCAGAGGCTGCTCGTTTTCATGAGGCGCTTCGGATGCTAGTGCTAATCGGTCTTTGGTGAATTTACCATCGGCAAATTGACGATAGATTTGCTTGCGTCCTGGATAAGTGGCTTTGTTCCTCGACTGCTTCATTGTGGCAATGCCATCAATTTCGACAAGCTTGTAGATTCCATTCACGGGGGTTCCAGTAACTAACCGCGTTCCCAGTCCATAGCCATCAATGCAAGCCCCAGCGCTTTTAAGTCTGGCAATTTCATACTCATCCAAATCACCACTGGCAAAGATTGTGGCATCCGGCAAAAGCGATCGCACTTTTTGGGACAACGTCACTAAATCTCCAGAATCCAAACGCACACCTGAAACTTCTATTTCCCCAGCTTTTACCCGTTTTGCCAGATGTTCTGCTGCTGCGACTGTATCGTAGGTATCGATTAATAGGGCAGAATTAGGGAAATATTGATAGAAGGCAGTAAAGGCATCCTGCTCACTTCCAGATATAGCTGCGATCGCCATTACCAAAGCATGAGCCATTGTCCCACTCGGCAGACGCCCTAACTTCAGCGCTGCCAGAACATTCGATGTCGCGTCCAACCCCGCGGCTAAAGACGCCCGCGCTGCCCATAAAGATGCCTGAGGACTAAACGCCCGCCTAGTGCCAAACTCCAGTAACTTAGCGTTGGGTCCCGCCACATCTCGCATCCGTGCCGCCCGTGTGGCAACCAAAGTCTGATAGTTAATGGTATTCAACAGATAAGTTTCCACTAACTGCGCCTGCCACAGGGGTGCATCCACCCGCAAAAACGGCTCCGAAGCAAAAATCGCGGTTCCTTCCGCTACTGCCCAGACATCACCCGTGAAGCGTCCCTCAGCAAGGAGTGACCAGAATTGCTCCGGTGCCTTCTCAAAAATTCCTGTCCCTTGCAACGCATCCAGCGCCCACCTGCTGAAGCGAAACTTTTCCAGGTATTCAAGCACCTGTGCCAGCCCCATTGCAATTAGGTAGCCAAAGCCATTAGGTAACTGCCGTGCAAATAGCTCAAAAGACGCTGGTCGTGCGAAGAGATCTTCACCCGTATAGCAAGCTGCCATCGTCAGCTGGTAAAGATCAGTCAAGAGGCTGTAATCCTGTGCACCAATCGTCAGTTCCTGGTCTTCACGTTTCCTAGTTCCAGGAAGATTGTCTGGGTCTAGGCAGTCCCTGTCAGTGAAAATTCTCATAGCCCAGTTTAGGGAGCAGGGTTTATTGCCTTAATTATAGTAGTAAATACCAAAATCCATCCCTTTTAACCTGCTGCAACAGATTCTTTTTAAGAGGGGTTGGGAATATCTAGATGTGTAGCAAACCCAAGAGAAAAGGATATTACATCTGCTCCTACAGATTTGAGAAATTTCTTAATAGTATTTTTACTTAAAACGCTGGTCAGGTTAATGGTAGCAGAACCAGGATGTACACACTTGTTCTCCTCAAACCCCATTGTCCTGGGGTAAAGTTAGATTTTGTTCCCCTTCTTCTCCCCCAGATTGGGGGCTAACGGCAATTGTTCAATAGATAAAGGATGTTTTAAAAAAACTTTAGACTTTGAAGAAGAATCTTACGGTTGACTTAACTTT
Organism: uncultured bacterium; assembly: GCA_965364435.1. Classification (GTDB taxonomy): domain Bacteria; phylum Cyanobacteriota; class Cyanobacteriia; order Cyanobacteriales; family Coleofasciculaceae; genus CBDTXL01. The sequence continues at coordinate 2,042 of CBDTXL010000347.1, read as the reverse complement.
GAGCAAAGTATTGCAAACATAGTCAAACAAATATTGCAAGACTCCTCAAGTAATCGAGAATTACTCATAATAGGGATGTAAACCAGATATAAATTAATCCTGTATCACTTCCGACCATAACTCACATAACTCAACTTATCAGGAGAGCAAGTTTATGGGCATTTACAGACTGTTTGACGGCATGACACAGTATATTTCTGAAGCGGTAGTCAGGATTTTTGGACCTAGTGACGACTCTTATCCAGTCACTGGCGTACAACCTTTTAGTGGCGAACCGTTCCATAAAAACAGAAGAGCAGATTGGTAGCTATTGACAACAATCCTTTTGGCTTTCCATAGGTTAATGTTCACGTAAATCGGTGGATAAAACGTAATTTTATTCACCGATTTTTATTGCTAATTGCTAGTTGATTTGATATGAATTGTTTTGGCTAAGTCAAAACAATACAAAACCCAGGCTCAAATGAGAGCCTGAGTTTTTATATGATGATGCTATTACAGGAAGACCGCTGTACGTCTACTACCTCTGACCGCTCTGATGGGGAGTTTAGTCCCCCGTTGGTAGTAACAAGGTGAAGGAAGCGACAAAAACTTCACACCGCCTTTAGTCTACTGTTTTTCTTATTTGCACCGTCTGTACATCTGACGCCGCTCTCCTGCGATGTACAGCTATGGATCACTGCGGTATAACTTCCATCCGGTACTTTTTTTATTCGTCTACTAGACTAGCAACTAAACAGTTTCACCCTATCACTCTACAGGTAGGAAGGATAATAACTGGTTGTCAGCCTAGAGGGATAAACCCACTCGACTACATTAGAAATAATCGCACAGAACGATGATTTTATTCTTTAAAAGATATAAAGTACAGCCTCTGGATCGAGGGCTAAATGAAACGAGGCTGTAACATTTACTTCTTCCGGATACTAGGTATATTGACCCATCGCCCTAGTGACAAGGGGAGAATTAAAGGGGGATCAATTTTCTCCCTTTTTTAAATCTTCCGGCTTATGAGGGAACCTGACGTAGTTGATACTGCTTTTCATTGAACTGCTTTTGTTCTCGCGTCAACAAGTTATACTCAATCGGCGGTCGCATATCCCACTGGACTCCAGCAAACATCAGTAGACTTGCTGCCATTACGATGCCGGTGGAGAGAAACTGCCAGCCGCCCAAGTAGGGTAAGACGGCGATACCTAGAAGATGAACGATACTAGCGACGGTGAAAGCACGCGATCGCATTCCCACTCCAGTACCGAAGTAGCCAAGGGCGCTCAACCCCATCCACATTGGACATAGACGCATCAAGATTGGTCCCCAGCTGAGGAAGATACTGAGGTCTGTCAGGACAACACCAGTCAGCATGAGAATAACCCAGAAATAAAGTACCCACCTGAGGCGCTCTACTTTTACCCAAAAGTGAGTTAGCACCACCATGCCTATCATCCCAATCAGAGTGAGGACTGACCATAATCCTGCTTGGATAACCCAGCTAATCGGCGCAAATTGAGCAGTGATAAAAATAGCGGCTGAAATCAGACCCCATAGGATAAAAACTTGGTCAATCCGGGTATAAAACACGGAAATCAGTGTCTTGTCTCCAAGCTTGATGTCAAGGCTTAACAGCCCTTGGCGGTCTTGAAAGTCGAGTGCTTCTTGCTTGCTGCGGATAATTGGCTCTGAGGGATTGAAGAAAGTCATCAGGTGTAGCGTTGGGTTCAGTGACTGTAACGAAAGTTAATTTATTGAAATATTATTTTTCTTTTCTTAAAGATAATACATAATTTAAAGACTGACGATTAGTTTTCCAGGTTAGACAGCATGTGTGAGTAAACACAGCGTTCTCCATTTTCAACAGGACTTACGCACCATTGAGGAAGTTTCAGGTATTTTAGCCGTTCTAGCTCTCCCGAACCTCTTTTCAAAGGGGAACGCTTTTCGTATGTCCTGTTCAAGCTAGAGAGCTGTTGAACACTTGAAGCTCAACGATATAAGCGATCATGGCAATAAAACTTCAGCAAAATTGCTGAATCTCGCCAGAG
>CBDTXL010000346.1:0-5246 GCA_965364435.1 uncultured bacterium | reverse complement strand
CCATTACCCATTACCCATTACCCATTACTAAGCATCAACCGATCGCCCTTTCTGAGGGAAAATTCCACCGGGTCGCACTTGCAGAAAAGCAATAATCAGAGCAAACACCATCACCTTTGACATACTTGTGGTGGCAAAGAAGGTAAATAAATCAGCCAGAGGCTTCACCGGAGTCAGCAGCAAAGCCAGCGTGCCAGAACCAATGAGGTAGTCAGCTGTCCCAATTGCGATCGCTGCTACAATACTGCCCACCAGTTTGCCAACACCGCCGACTACCACAACCATGAACGTATTCACAATGTAGTTCTGTCCAGTGTTTGGCCCCACAGAACCCAACAAACTAACCGCACAACCAGCCACCCCAGCCAAGCCAGAACCGATCGCAAATGTGAGAGCATCAACTTTAGCTGTGGGAATCCCCAGGCAAGCACTCATACTCCGGTTTTGCGTCACGGATCGAATCCGCAAGCCCCAAGCAGAACGCTGCAAGAACAGGTAAACACCAGCCACACAAAGGATAGTTAGCCCGATAATGAACAGCCGTGTGTAGGGCAGTTGAAAGCCTAAGATCGGCAAGCCCTCCTGCATCCACTTGGGTGCTGTAACATCCACATTCTGAGCGCCAAACCAAGGCTGGGTGACTGCCAGTTTGTAAGTTTGACTCAAGAATGCCCCAGTAGCCAGGGCAATACCCAGTGATAGAGGTAACATCACCGCCACCACCCAGTTGCGAATGCGATCAATCTCTTGGCGTCGAGACAGAATCCAAAGCGCCCCAAAAAATAACAGAGAAAACACAGTAAGACCGATTAATAGAACCCAGTTTAGGCTACGTACAAACTGTTGCAAAATCAGGCTTACACCCCAAGTCGCCAGTAGTGTCTCCAACGGACGCCCATAGAGATACCGAATCACCCCTCGTTCCAAAATCAAACCCATAACGGCGGCGACGAGGAAAGCCAGTGGTAGAGCAAAAAAGATATAGGTTCCAAGCCACTGCTCGCCCAGCTGTTTGAAGCCATTTTGGACAACGAAGGTTGTGTAGGCTCCCAGCATCATCAACTCACCGTGAGCCATGTTAATCACGCCCATCAGCCCAAATACAATAGCTAATCCTAGCGCTGCTATTAATAAAACAGCGCCGATGCTAATGCCGTTAAATAGGCCATCCAATAGTCCTGCTAGCACACCTTTACCCTCAGTAGGTTAGCAGGTTAGCCGGTTTTTCCAACCTTTTAACCTTCAACTTTTCAACCTTCAACTCTTTCTAGGTCGTCTTGTACTTGCCACCTTTTTTCGGATCAGACCAGTCACAGGAATAGCCTTTGGTTTCAGCCACGTATTGATTCCAGGGAATTGGCTCAACGGCTTTATCACTGGAATAAACAATCTTAAACAGACCATCATCTGCGACTTCACCAATCCGCACAAACTTGGCTAGGTGATGGTTATTTTCCAAAGTCACTTGACCCTCTGGCGCATCAAAAGTCTGACCTATAGCTGCCTTTCGCACTGCCTCTAGATCCGTGGTTTTTGCTTTTTCAACTGCCTGTTTCCACAGGTAAACCATGATGTATGCGGCTTCCATTGGGTCGTTCGTAACCCGCTCTTGACCGTACTTTTTCTTAAACGCCTCAACAAACTTTTTGTTGGCTGGAGTATCTACGGTTTGGAAGTAGTTCCAGGCAGCATAGTGACCTTTGAGATAATCTTTGCCAATCGCCTTTACTTCTTCTTCCGCAATACTTACAGACATTGAGGGATACTTATCGGGTCCCAAGCCTGCACCTTTCAACTGCTTGAAGAACGCCACGTTACTGTCACCATTAAGGGTGTTGTAGATAACACCACCATTCGGCAGAGCTGCTTTAATTTTGGTGATAATCGCCGTGACTTCAGTATTGCCCAGTGGTAAGTAGTCTTCCCCAACAGTTTTGCCGCCTTTTGCTGCCAACTGCGCCTTAATGATGGTGTTGGCGGTGCGTGGGAAAACGTAGTCTGAGCCAACCAGGAAGAACTCTTTCCCCTTATTTTGCAAAAGCCAATCAACAGATGGTTCAATCTGCTGATTCGGGGCAGCACCCGTGTAGAAGATATTTTGGGAACACTCCTGACCCTCGTACTGCACTGGGTACCAGAGCATATGTTTTTTCTCTTCAAATACCGGCAGAACTGCCTTGCGGCTAGCAGAAGTCCAGCAGCCGAAGATGGTAACAACCTTGTCTTGGTCAATTAGCTTTTTCGCTTTCTCTGCAAAGGTGGGCCAGTCAGAGTTGCCATCTTCAACAAGTGCTTCAATCTTCTTGCCCAACACTCCACCCGCTGCATTGATTTCTTCAATTGCCAGCTGTTCCGCATCCACGACACTCTTTTCACTAATCGCCATCGTGCCGCTGAGAGAGTGCAGAATCCCTACTTTGATAGTATCTCCACTACCGCTAGCGACAGAGGTCGCCGAGGAGCCTGTAGCGGCTGGACTTTCTGTAGTAGCTGTTGGTTGACCGCCGCTGCACGCTTTCAGGAGAAGACTTGTCCCAAAAGTCGCAGAGCCATAGATCAGAAATTTACGTCGCCCGAATCGTCTTGCCATGCCTAAATATATCCCTCTCTAATTTCAGCCTGTTTATATAGAGACATTCACAGTCAAACTGTGATATTAGAGCGAGGCTACCCGGCTCATTGTTACGGATGATACAAAAACCTGAATATTTAAGTGGGCGGGCGTAAATAGCGGTAGGAGAGGAATAATCAAGGCTTCTTAATCAGAATGCGAGAAAACTTATCAACAACTTCACTGATTATTTGATTTGAACTGTTTATACTGGCTATAAATCATCGTTATAGTACCTCCAAACACTGCAATACCTCTCAGGGGGAAGGTGCAGGGCACGCATGAATTCAACTAGGCATAAGTACTCAGTATTCTATAACTTGCTGTCACTGGAGTGGCTTCAACAGAATCAAGCTGTGTCTGCTGAGACTAAGGGAAAAAATCAAGCGCCACCGCAGGCATCGTTACTCAGCTGGCTCAAACGATGCCGCTTCGGTACCGATTCGCTAACACTACCAAGAGTCAGTATCCGAAAAAAAATTGCCGCTGGGTATGCGCTCTGTGTGGGGATTGCAATTTTAGGAACAACTGCTGGATTAGCGATTGGAGAGCATCACCAAAGTCAGGCGATCGCTCAGCTCAATTATGCCCATCAGCAACAACATTTGTTGAGGGAATTACAAACTTCGGTTTTGCAGGCGCGATCGCACGCCTCACGATTTGCTGTTGTCCTGGGAAATCCAGTCTGGCTGCAATACGAAAAGGATGGGTTTGTTCAAAGCATTCATGATGCTAGACAATCCCTAGCACAAGCCCAGCGATTTGTCAATGATAAGAACAACCAAACAACAGCAGACACTCAGGAGTGGCAGAAGTTATTGAAGACTTCCGCCATCACCGTAGAGGCTTACGGGAGCATCACCGAATCCATATTGCGGCAAGTTCAGCCCTGGAACTTGAAGCCAGATGAGATCGTGCCAGCCCAACAGGAGCTATTGAGGAATACTAGTGGTGAAGTCGCGATTACCCTGGATCGTCTTTCTGAGCAGTTAACCCAGCGGATTGAGGCAGCTCAGATCCAAGATCAGCAAGCCTCTACCGCACTGGAACGTGCGGGGGTCTTGCGGGTGCAGATCATTGTGGCCAGTATGCTGCTATCGGTTGCGATCGCGGCGGTGTTGGCGATGTATACCAGTCATGCGATCGTCCAGCCCATGCGGGCTGTCACCAGAATCGCCGAACAGGTAACAGAGGAATCCAACTTCGCACTTAGGGCACCTGTCACTACCAGGGATGAAGTGGGCGTCTTAGCCACCTCCCTCAACGAGTTGATTGAACGAATCGCTGCCTACACCCAGGACATCAAGCAAGCCCAAGCCCAGCTAATTCAGACAGAAAAAATGTCTAGCTTAGGAGCGATGGTTGCTGGTGTTGCTCACGAAATCAACAATCCCGTCAACTTCATCTACGGTAACCTTAGCTATACCAGTGACTATATCCAGGATTTACTCTTGTTGCTGCACCTCTATCAGCAACATTACCCTGAGCCACTACCAGCGATTCAAAACCAGCTCGATGCAATTGATTTCGACTTCCTTGCAGAAGACTTGCCCAAAATCCTTACCTCGATGAAGGATGGTGCTGACCGCATCCGAGAGATTGTTCTGTCCCTGAGAAACTTCGCCCGCCTGGACGAAGCTGGAATGAAGTCGGTCAACCTTCATGAAGGGATTGACAACTCTCTGATCTTTCTCAACAGCCGCATCAAGGGAGGAATTCAGGTCATCAAGCAATATGGTGAGTTGCCGCGGGTGGAGTGTTCGCCAGCGCAACTGAATCAGGTATTTATGAATCTCTTGTGCAACGCGGTTGACGCCCTGGAAGTGGAGATGCTCCGCAAAGGGGCAGAAAAGAAAAGGAAAGACGGAGAGTATTCAGCCCAATCTCGGAACAAACCAGACACTCATTTGCGATCGCCCAAGGCATTCCCGAAGGATAGTATTAGCGAATTTGAGGCTCGAAAACTGGCTAATGCTTCGCAAACTCGCGTCAAACTCGCGACGGCTGACTCCTGGATTTTGCCCCACTTCGCTAAGGAAATCGCTAGTTTTAGCTCCTTAGAAGCTACCGACCACTGCTGCGCTAATGGAGCCGCTGTGTTAACGCGATCGCTAACGCTATCAACTCAATCACCCCCTCAGAAAGGGAGTTCTCAGTTCCTAGTTTTTAGGTCTGAATCAGGGCTGGGAACCGAGTACTCTCAAATTGGCGATGAAGCCCACCCCTATAAAGGTAAAGAAGTTAAAAGTTCGTCTTTTAAGCAATCCCACGTACTTCAGTCATCGGTTACTTCGCACTCAGCACTAGACACTCATGACCAAAAAGGGTCTAGCGACTGGGGGTTAGGGACTGGGGAAGAGGAAGAAGCTAGCCCCACAATTCGGATTCGTACCGAAGTATTAGACCAAAAGTGGGTGGTAATCACAATTGCTGACAATGGCTGTGGTATTCCGGCGGCGATTAAAGACCGGATATTTGACCCATTTTTCACCACCAAAGAGCCTGGTAAGGGCACTGGTTTGGGTCTGGCGATTAGCTACCAAATTATTACCCAGCATCAGGGGAAAATTGAGGTGAGATCAGCACCGGGTCAGGGAGCAGAGTTTGTGATTACAATGCCTGTGAAAGCACCTGG
>CBDTXL010000345.1:0-5247 GCA_965364435.1 uncultured bacterium | reverse complement strand
CAATGGCAGCACACTCACCATCACTGGCGGCTCACCAGCAGGAACTAACCTATTTCACAGTTTTGAGCAGTTTTCAGTTCTTACGGGACAGACGGCTTATTTTAACAATGACCTGAGCGTACAGAATATTCTCAGTCTAGTCACGGGAGGGAACATTTCCACGATTGATGGCTTAATCCGTGCTAACGGTACAGCTAACCTGTTTTTCATCAATCCCAACGGCATTATATTTGGGCGGAATGCTCAATTAAATATCGGTGGTTCGTTTATTGCTTCAACAGCTAATAGCATCAAGTTTGCAGATGGCAGTGAATTCAGTGCCGCTAATCCCCAAGCACCTCCACTACTAACTATCAATGTTCCCATCGGCTTGCAGTTTGGATCAAATCCAGGTGCGATCGCACTCTCCGGTAACGGTCATGATTTCACGGGTGGACCACCACCATTCTTGTTTCCCCTAAGGGGTAAGAGCGATGCAGGACTGCGAGTGCAACCCGGAAAAACGTTAGCTCTCGTTGGAGGTGACATCAACCTATCTGGCGGTATTATTGCTGCACCATCGGGACGCATAGAGTTAGGTAGCGTTAAAGAAGGTTCACTCAGCATCAATCCGACTGTTTCCGGTTGGAGTTTGGGGTATTCCGGCGTCCAGAACTACGGTGACATCCAACTCACCTCACGCGCTTTAGTCGATGTTTCCGGTGCGGGGAGTGGTTCGATTGTCGTCCAGACGGGTTCCTTGAGGATGAGGGATACTTCCCTGATTTTGAGTCGAAACTTCGCTCCTTTAGCGCCAGGAGCGATCAAAATCAATGCCTCCCGATTGGTAGAATTGAGCGACCCCAATGGGGATGGAACGATTAACACTAGTATTCTAAGTGAGGCTCTGGGTGGGCCGGGGGCAAACATCGCCATTTCATCCCAGAGATTAGTCATATCGGATGGCTCGGATATCGGTGCTTTTACTTACATTCCCGCCCAGGGCGGTAACATCACCGTCAATACCACAGAATCCACTGAAATAACAGGGTTTTCGCCTACTAATCCCATTAACGTCAGCGCCATCACAAACTTCAACTTCGGGTCAGGACAGGGAGGAGATACGACCTTGTTGACAGGGCGGTTAAGGATTGAGGGGGGAGCGTCTGTAGGCTCGACCACCATTGGTACAGGAAATTCAGGTTCTGTTAACATTCGCGCTACCGATGCGATAGAACTCATTGGCGTTCAACCCACAACGTTGCTTCCCAGTAATGTGAATGTCACAACGCTCGGCAGTGGTAACGCTGGCAGCTTGAGGCTGGAGGGCGCATCTTTAACCGTTCGGGATGGAGGACGGGTGGAAGGTTCTACGTTAGCAAGCGGAGATGCCGCCAGCGTCACCATCATTGCGTCTGATTTTGTAGAAATCAGTGGCAAACCACCAGGAAGCATCAATCCCAGTTTTGTAGCATCTTCCGGCACAATTCAAGATGAATTGCTCCGAAGGTCTGTGGGATTGCCCGATGTTCCTTCTGGAAACGCGGGAAACGTGACTATTAATACACCTATATTGAGGGTGTTCGATGGCGGTTTAGCAAACGTCAGGAATGAGGGTGTGGGCAACGCCGGAACGCTAGCCGTTAATGCTAACTTAGTTGTTCTGGATAGTTTTGGCAGTTTGACGGCTGCTACTACCTCTGGAAAAGGAGGTAATATTAGCGTCCAAGCTCAGGAGATCATTTTGCGTAACGGCAGCAGTATCTCTACGAATGCCGGAAGCAGCAATGGCGGTAACATTACGATTAACACCGATACCTTAGTCGCAGTACCTAGGGAAAATAGCGACATCACCGCCAATGCTCAACAAGGTTTTGGAGGTCGAGTCAGCATTACGGCTCAAGGTATTTTCGGCACTCAATTTCGGGATAGGCTCACCCCATTAAGTGACATTACCGCGACTTCTGAGCTTGGTCCTGAGTTTAACGGAACGGTACAAATCGACATCCGAGGAATTGACCCCAATCGTGGATTAGCCGAGTTACCCGAAACTCTCACTGACTCCAGCAATCAAATTGCTCAAACCTGTTCGTCTCAAGCCAGAAATAACAGCTTTGTTGTCACGGGCAGAGGAGGATTGCCACCCACGCCTCAAGAGGCGTTGAATTCTTCCCCTGGTTGGATTGATTGGCGAGTATCGGCTCGTAGGGGCGGTGCCTCCTCACCTTCGCTCCGGGTGCCCGCCCCTGGAGTTGGGGGAACAGAAGAATTTACCAGTCCCCAGTCCCCAATCCAAAATCCAAAATCTAAAATCCAAAATTCCTTAATTGAGGCTACGGGTTGGGTTATCGATCTGGATGGAATGGTGCGACTGGTGGCTAATCCTTCTGCTGAAGTCTCTTCCAACAGCTATTACCCACAGAAGTGTCAGGCAAATTACTCTAGTAGCAGCCGATGAAGTCATTAAGCCGATACTTATACAGAATACTTTTCAGAAATCTGTTGCTGGTATTCATTCTCTGTACGCTGTTTGGGTTCCTGATCGCTTTGGGCGTTCATGCGGCGACAAGTGAGCGATCGCATTTATCATTGGATGCTCACAGAATGAATTCTGGGGCTATACAAACAAATCCCGCCTGCGCGGGTTTCAATCTGTTAGTCCCTGTCGGCGGACTAAGTTTGTGTAGCAGCGAATTCGGAAAACCTAACCCCCCAGCAGGGTTCCCTATTCGGGAAGGGGGAGCTAGACTCCCCTCCCCTAAGAGGAGAGGGGCTGGGGGAGGGGTCAGATCCCTGAGCAATTCGCCACAGATTGTTGCTCAATCCGACACCCAACTCCAGGACGGACAAGCCCTCTACCAAGCAGGGCAATTCTTAGAGGCAGCAAATGTCTGGAAAGCAACTGCCTCTGTCTTTAAGTCTCAAGGAGATATCCTCAATCAGGGATTAGTCTTGAGTTATCTCTCCCTGGCTTACCAGCAACTCGGACAACTCTCCTCAGCGGAAGCAACGATGGATGAGGCGGTGGCTTTGATAACCGCTCAGACACTACCCCAGTCCAAATTTATACTTGCCCAGATTCTCAATAACCAGGGACAACTACAATCAGGTCAGGGACAGCCACAAGCCGCCTTGGAAACCTGGAAAAAATCGGAAAAGCTCTACAGAGAATTGGGCGATAGCGAAGCGCTGCTGCGAAGCGCAGATCGCACCGGAGAAATTGGCACCCAACTCAACCAAGCCAGAGCCTTGCAAGCGTTAGGATTTTACCTCCGCGCTAGGACTAGCTTAGAACAGATTGAAGCCTCTCTCAAGAGCCAACCCGCTTCCCAGCTTAAAGTTGCCGGACTGCTGAATCTGGGCAACGTCCTGCGCGTTGCTGGAGATTTCGACGCCTCCCAAAAAATCCTAGAGCAGGGTTGTGCGATCGCGCAACAACTAGAATCTCTTGCGGATATTCAGCTAGCTTTGTTCAGTTTGGCTAATCTTGCCGAGGCTCAAGAGCAGTCCCAAATCGCACTTAAATATTACCAGCAAGCCGCCGCAGAAAATAGCCCAGTCAGACTGCAAGCCCAAATCCATCAGCTCAATCTATTGGTTAAACTCGATCGCCTTCAAGATGCCCAAACCCTACTACCGCTGATTCAAACTCAACTGGCAAACTTACCTCCCAGCCAAACAAAAATTTACGCTCAAATCGAGCTAGCCGACAGTCTAGTTAAACTCAATCCGAAGGAAGTCACCACAGCGGCTCAACTTCTGGCTACTGCTCAAAAGCAGGCAAAAATCTTAGGGAATCCCCGTGCCGAATCCTATGCTATGGGGCGCTTGGGACAACTTTATTTCAAGACACAGCAGTGGGAGGAGGCTAAACGCCTAACGCAAGAAGCACTTAGCTTAACACCGGCAATTCGCGCCCCGGAAATTGCGTATCAGTGGCAGTGGCAAATGGGGCAATTGCTTGTCAAAACAGGCGATAGACTAGGTGCGATCGCTGCCTACACGGAAGCCGTGAATACCCTGCAATCTTTGCGGCAAGATTTAGTTGCCATTAACCAAGACGTGCAGTTCTCCTTTCGGGAACAGGTTGAACCTGTTTATCGGGAACTGGTGGACTTACTCTTACAACCTCCCCTTAATCAAGGAGAGGTCAGTCAAAAAAACCTCTCCTCCGCACGGGCAACCCTTGAAGAACTTCAATTGGCTGAACTTTCCAATTTCTTTCGGGAAGCCTGTTTAGACAGCAAACCTCAATCCATCGACCAATTTGATCCAACTGCGGCTGTCATCTACCCGATTATCCTGCGCGATCGCCTGGAGGTTATTCTTTCACTCCCCGGGAAGCAGCTGAGGCATTATAGCACGAATCTGCCTCAAGAACAAGTGGAAGATCTCATCAACCAGATGCGCCAATCCCTGAGACAAACGTCCTTTGCCCAAGAACGATTGACCGTTGCCCAGCAGATTTATACTTGGTTAGTGCAACCAGCCGCTGATGATTTGACTCGCCAATCTATTAAAACGCTGGTGTTTGTCCTAGATGGTTCGCTGCGGAATCTACCAATGGCAGCCTTGCATGATGGCAAACAGTATTTAATCGAACAATACCGGATTGCGATCGCCCCCAGCTTGCAGTTGTTCAATCCCCAATCTCTTGCCCTTACTCAGCTCAAGGTGTTAGTTGGCGGACTGACTCAAGGAAGTCAGGAGTTTTCCGCTTTACCGGGTGTCAAGCAGGAGGTGAGTGAAATCACTGCCGAAGTCCCTGCAACAACTCTGCTCGATCAACAGTTCACGGCTGCTGCGGTGCAAGCCAAGGTGAAAACGCAGTCGTTCTCGGTAATGCACCTAGCAACCCACGGTCAGTTTAGTTCCAAAGCTTCAGAAACCTTTCTTCTCACCTGGGACGGGCGACTCGACGTTAAACAATTGAATACCTTGCTAGCTAACCGGGATTTGCCAGACTCTCCACCGATTGAATTGCTAGTGCTTTCTGCCTGCCAGACAGCGAAAGGGGATAAACGCGCAGCGCTGGGACTGGCTGGCGTGGCTGTGCGTTCCGGTGCTCGCAGTACCCTCGCCACCCTTTGGACTGTCAGCGATGAATCCACTGCTGATTTTATGGCACAGTTCTACCAAGAACTGCTCAAGCCACAAGTAACCAAAGCCGAAGCCGTGCGGCTGGCTCAGCTCCACTTACTAAAAACACCCAAATATAGCCATCCCTACTACTGGGGACCCTTTATTCTGGTTGGCAATTGGCTTTAG
>CBDTXL010000344.1:0-5252 GCA_965364435.1 uncultured bacterium | reverse complement strand
TCGCGCCCTAGCTCGACCAGAGTTGCCACAGCGTCATACCAAAGGTTCTCTTCTGTATATAGAGTGACACGCTCTTGGGGAGTTGCCTGCTGGAGACGAGCGGCAAGGGTTGGGTTAGGTTCGACTCGCTTGATCCTGCCGTCCATGCCTTCGATAATGACTGACTGTCCTTCACAAATCAACGTTAAGTCCCAGTCATATTCCTGACCAATCTTCAGGGCAGACATGCTGGTAGCAACAGGAAGAGTTAAGCTCATGATGCCGGGAGTGCCTACGGCAAAAAATTTCTTCTTGGGTTCGGGAGTTTCTTCCTCGTACTTGTCCAGTGAATACTTTACTGAATAAACCTGATTGCCCGCGTCCTTTAGCACAAACTCCATCTCTGATGCCTCTGTCTTGGGCATGTACCACGAGACAGTCGGATACTCAGCAACTGTTTCTCCTATTCCGGAAGCTGGTGGAACCAATGCAACTGGTGACTCATCCTTGTTTGCAAAGCAATCCCCCCGCGTTGCTCCGCCAAAGGTATTCACAGGAGATCCTGTTGCTGTTCTCGGTGGACGGAAATTCGATTGGTTCGGTAGCTGGCTCCTGAGTGAGGGAGGACTCAACTGGGCTTGCACCTGTGCTGGGACATTGACAGCAAGGCTCAGGGTCAAAGCTACAGCCAATACCAGGATTATAAAGCGTGATGAACGTCTGAACCAAGCCATGATCAAAGTATTTGCGAGGAGAGCAGGATTCTTTAATAAAGATGGCAGAACACCAGCCTATGTTCCAACACATCGGTAGCAAATCTATAATAATCAGGTTCTAAGACGTGTCTGCTCTTCTTAACGTTAATTGTGAAGGTTAACTATTGGTTCTGGCAGCTGGAAACAAAGGTTCCTTGGAAATTATGTCCAGCCCCACTGAAGCGAGAAGTTTGCCCCAGGCATCGGCAAGGTTAGGGTCGTTAGGGCGATCGCGCCGTAGCTCAATTAGAGTTGCCACTGTCTCAAACCAAAGTTTCTCGGTTGCATACACAGCAACACGATCTTGGGGAGTTGCCTGCTGGAGACGACCTGCAAGAGTTGGAGCAGCTTCAACTCGCTTGATCCTGCCATCCATAGGCATAGTGCCTGACTGATCTGTTGTGTCTGTGGAATCACACATCACCGTTAGCTCCCAGTGATATTCCTGACCAATCTTCAGGGGGTAGCCCTTAGCAACAGTTAAGCTCATGATGCCACCGGGAGCGCCTACAACGCCTTCAGCAGATTTCGCCAAGGGATACGTGGCTGAGTATATCTTCTCCTCGTTTGCATCCTTTAGTACAAACTTTACTACTGGTGCCGGTGCATCATCAGGCACTAGCTTAGGCATATACCAAAAGATAGTCGGATACTCAGCAACCGTTTCTCCTATCCCAGAAGGTGGAATCAATGCCACAGGTGCCTTACTATCTGTCGCTATGCAGGGACCCCGCGTTGCTCCGCCTTGGGTATTGTCAGGGGTCGGAGCTCCTGGTCCCTGCGGCGGACTGAAGGCACTCTCTAGTCTACTGCTGAGCGAGGAAGGCCTCGACTCAAGTGGCACCTGTGCTGGAACCTTGACCGCCAGCCCCAGCGTCAAAGCTACAGCCAATATAGGGAAGCGTGATGAGCGTGTGAAGCAAGCCATGATCAAAGTACTTACGAAGAGAGCAGGATTATTTAATGACTAGCAGGATTATGTAATAAAGATGACAGAACAGAAGCCTAGGTTTCACCAGATCGATAGCACATCTATAATAAACAGGTTCTTAGACAATTATCTGCCTAAGTTTCAATTTTTATAATAAATTGACGAATTGGAAGGACTAGCACCCTAAGTTTTCACTATTAATATAAACCTTCATCTGCATTGAGCATGATTCCTGATTTAGCGTCCTCTGTTCCACCCAAACCCAACCTCTCGGCAACCATTAGACCCATTGGTGCATCTGCCTTGCAAGGCATAGCATTTTGGGGAGAAACACTCATCGCTATTGACGCCACGAGCGGTTATCTGCTGCAAATAGAACCCAACAGCAATAACACAAAAATTTTGAATCCCTCTAGAGACAGAGATTTTAGGGATGCCACTGGATTGGCACTTTCAGGAGAAACCCTGTGGTTGACCTTGCGAGATAGTGTTTACTTTTGCCAGCTCAACAGTGATTTAACACCCCAGCACTTTGTTACCTTGCCTTACCTAGCTAACGGAGTCGCTGTTAGGGACTCAACTATCTATATCACCAGCAAAAAAGCTGGATATATTTTCGTTTATAACCGCGATACAGGTCGTGAGATTACTCGATTGTATGCCCCAGGTGTTGGCGCTGAGAACATTACAGTACAGGATGAGGAACTTTGGGTTTCTGACGCTGATGAACAGACAGTTTACTGCCTGGACCGGGCGACGGGCGAAATTCAATTCAGCCTTCTGACGCCCTTTGAGAACCCCACAGGCTTAGCGTTTTACACTGATCCTCAGACGGGTAAGGATGTCCTGTATGTTGCCTATGCGAGTGAAGAGCCTTACATCCGGGATAATCCGAACGCCGACCCGAATTACGAATTGCAGTATCGCGATCGCACTTTCATTCACCCCCTACACTTTAGCTATAACGCCGAGCGCCGCTATGCCCTCTCTAATGGTTTTTTAATCGAAATGTCCTACGTCGAGGAACTTTCCCCCCTCGACGATGTCGAGTTAAAAGATGTCGAATGGCGGATCGCCCTCCCCTCAGAAACTGACCGACAAAAGGTCAGAAAGGTCGAAGCTGTGGGCTTACCCTTTACAGAAGAAATTCAGGATGGTCAGCGAGTCGCTGTCTTTAAATTCGACACCCTCAAGCCAGGTGAACGCCATTTATTTGGCTGGAAAGCACTCCTCGAAGTCTGGAGCATTAAATACCGCCTGACACCAAGAGATGTCGAAAAGCTCCCTGACTTGCCGCCAGAGATCCAGACTCGCTATTTGGTGGATAATGACGACTTAGCGATGGACACGGAGATCATTCGCGGCGCTGCCCGTGAAGCAGTTGGTCGAGAAACGAATCTACTGCGGAAAATCTACAGTATTCGCAACTATGTCTATGATAAACTATCCTACGGTATTAAACCTCACATAGACACACCGGACGTTGCACTAGAGCGGGGTGTTGGTTCCTGCGGCGAGTACCTAGGCGTCTTACTCGCTCTGGGACGTCTCAACGGTATTGCCTGCCGCACCGTCGGTCGCTACAAGTGTCCTCCCCATGCAGATAAACTGGGCGTCCCTTTAGAACCAGAATTTAATCATGTTTGGATGGAATTTTATGTGCCAGGAGTAGGCTGGTTGCCGATGGAATCTAATCCAGACGACATTGTTGAAGGGGGTCCATACCCTACCCGGTTTTTTATGGGTCTTGCCTGGTACCACATGGAAATGGGGAAAGGCATTTCGTTTGAAACCCTCAGGAGTGAAGGCGCTCCCGTGAATAAGGAAAATGCTTCCATTGGTGAGTTGGCGATTAATCATGTTAGATTCACCATTCTGCAAGAGTTAGCTCCAAGCTTGAGTGAGGAGGGAGAAGCGTCCTAAGGGCTTGCTTCTCGTCTTTTTGGGACACTCCGAATTAGGAATAACAAACAACGAACAACTCATGGAAGTTATACCAGCAATTGATTTACTTGAAGGTCGGTGTGTACGGCTGTACCAGGGAGACTACGAGCGATCGCAAGTGTTTAATGACAACCCCGCTCAAGTGGCTCGACAATGGGTTGACCAAGGGGCATCATCGCTGCACGTTGTTGACTTGGACGGTGCAAAAGTCGGTAAGCCAGTAAACACAAAAGCAATTGAAGCGATTGTCCAGGCAGTATCAGTGCCTGTGCAAGTGGGGGGTGGATTACGCGATCGCCTTGGTGTCACACAAATGTTGGATATTGGTGTCCAACGAGTCATTTTGGGTACAGCAGCCGTAGAAGACCACTCACTGGTAGAACAGTTGTGCGAAGAATTCCCCGGACGAATTGTTGTAGGCATTGACGCTCGTAGAGGATGGGTTGCGACTCATGGCTGGTTAGAAACCTCAGAAGTTGCCGCAACCGACCTTGCACAGGAGATGAGTCAGTTGGGAGCCGCCGCAATTATTTATACCGACATTCACCGTGATGGTACACTCACTGGACCAAACCTAGAAGCCCTTCGAGAACTTGCTGGTAGCGTTTCAATTCCCGTGATTGCCTCTGGCGGTGTCAGTTCAATCACCGACCTCCTGAGTCTGCTGGCCCTTGAACCACTGGGCGTTAGGGGCGTAATTGTTGGTCGCGCTCTTTACACCGGCAACATCTCTCTTAAAGAAGCTCTCCAAGCAGTGGGTTCTGGACGCCTTCAGGATATTCCCCCAGATTTGGGATTTTCAGCTTTTGCATAAAGGCTGAAATCCTATTGGGTGGGTAGGGAGGCTCTCAAAATAGGGGAATATCGGTTACTTTGTTCCATATAAGCGATCGCCTGCATCACCGAGTCCCGGCAAAATGTAGCCGTGTTCATCCAGGCATTCGTCAATAGCAGCCGTGTAAATCGGTACATCTGGGTGCTGCTCGTGGAAGTGCTTAATTCCCTCCGGTGCTGCCAACAAGCACAAAAACTTCATTGACATCGGGCCGACTTCCTTAATTCGGTCAACGGCAGCAACCGCTGAGTTGCCGGTTGCTACCATCGGATCGACCACCAAAATATCTCGCTGCTCAACATCATGGGGGAGTTTGAAATAATACTCAATGGCAACATGGGTGGTAGGTTCGCGGTACAACCCGATATGCCCTACACGGGCTGAGGGAATCAGTTCCAGAATTCCATCCAACAGCCCCTGTCCCGCCCGCATGATTGAGACAACCACCATCTTCTTGTCCGGAGCAAGCATGGGAGCCAGCATTGGAGCGAGTGGCGTCTTGATTTCTTCGTACTTGAGCGGCAAGTCTCGCGTTACCTCGTATGCCAACAACATCCCAACCTCTTTCATAAGTTGGCGAAATTTGCCTGTACTGGTATCAGCCTGACGCATCAGCGTCAACTTGTGCTGCACAAAGGGATGGTTGATTACCGTGACTTCAGCCGCCATAAATATCAAAACTCAAAACTCTTAACGTAATCGCGAAAGTCCCTCCTCACCTTCGCTCCGGCCTCAACAGACGGATTTTCGTAGCCGTAGGCGAGAATGAACGTCTCTCTTGGTGGGGATGGCTAGCGGGAAACCGGAG
>CBDTXL010000343.1:0-5258 GCA_965364435.1 uncultured bacterium | reverse complement strand
TTACATCCCTGGAAGATTTAGTCCACTTGTGAGTTCTTCCATGCGTTCCCGCATGGTGGCTGTGGACTTTTCATAGGCATCTTTCATGGCTGCTGTGACGGTTTCCGAAAGCGCTTCTGCTCCCTGAGCAAGAGCATCAGCCGAAATTTCTACTCGCAGAGGTTCCTGGTTACCGCTAAGAACCACTTTGACTAGCCCATCACCACTACTGCCTTCAATCTCCATCTGCTCCAATTCTTCCTGGAGCTGTTTGGCACCTTGTTGAACCTCTTGGGCTTTTTTGAACGCCTCGGCAAGTTCTTTCATCTTGCCTAAACCGAAGCCAAATCCTTGTCCTTTTGTCATAAATGGTTAACTCTATCTGAGTTGGAGGGGTATATCAGTGTTAAGTCTTAATCTTAGTATTGCTCACGTCCGTGCGACAGCTCTAGACCGCTTGAAACTCACCTAAGATTCTCACTTCTGGCTCTAGACAGAGCGACCAGTGCTGTTCTACTTGCTGTTGAATATGGCGGATGATTTGGAAGATATCGCTGGCTGTGGCACCGCCACAGTTGAGGATAAAGTTTGCATGGCGTTCAGCGACTTGAGCGCCGCCGATTTGGTAGCCTTTAAGACCAATTTGTTCAATTAACCAAGCGGCAGGGTAAGTATCGGGATTGCGGAAGACACTACCACAGCTAGGTAAGTGGTAAGGCTGGGAGGTGCGCCGTTGCTCTAAATGTCGGGATGTGTCGGTACGCACCTGTTTTGGGTCAGCACCGGGTTTTAACTGGAACGTTGCCTGAGTTACCAAGCAATCACCACCTTGGAGGATAGAGGTGCGATAGCTAAAGCCTAAATCTTGGGGCGTTAGCTGTTCAACTTTCCCAGTGGGTGAGAGGGTCTGGGCATTGACCAGGATGTCGGCAGTGCAGCTGTTGTGGGCACCGGCATTCATTACCACTGCACCGCCAACCGTACCAGGGATTCCGACTGCCCATTCCATCCCTTGCCAACCGCGTTCTGCTGCCTGCCATGCCAGACGGGCAATCGGTTCACCTGCCCCTGCTGTGATTCTTCCTTTATCGGGGTCGAACTGGGTTTGGCGCAGATGACGAGTACAGATGACTAAACCCGGTAGACCGCGATCGCTCACCAGCATATTGGAACCTGCCCCCAACAACGTCAGGGGTAATCCTTGCTCCTTGGCCCACTCAAAACTTGCTTGCAGGTCTTCTAAGCGTCGGGGAGCGACGTACCACTCTGCTGGGCCTCCTACTCGAAACGAGGTGAGACCTGCTAAAGGTGCTCCAGACCGAAGCGGACAATCGGTGCCTGGTAGAGTTAGCTGCGGCTTGTAAAGCGTCTTCTTCAGGGTGAGTGGGCGGCTAACGTGGGGGGGTTCATAAGACAGGGTCATATTAATACAGGTGAAGAAAATGCCGATTTCTAAGGGTTGGAGGTTGAAGGTTGGAAGGTTGAAGGTTGAAGGTTCTAACCTTTAACCTTCTAACCTTTAACCTGCTCACCTCATAGGGGGGCTGAGCCAGTGACTTGGGTTCAAAGATTTTTCTTGCTTTGGTTGACCAAACTCAAGCTTTCTGGCTCAATTCTCTACACGGGTCTTTCTCAGTCTTTTGGTAGAAGTCCATGACCTGGGGAATAATCTGATTAAGATTACCGGCTCCTAGAAATAGGGCAAGGTCTCCGGGTCGAAGGATTTGGGGAAGAAACTCTGAGACTGACGCCAGAGTAGGTTTGTAATATACCCTCTCGTGGTGAGCTGCAATCGCATCTCGAACCTGCTGACCAGTAATTTGCTCCACATTTGGTTCACCAGCACTGTAAATGTCGGTGACAATGACGAGGTCTGCGTCGCCAAAAGACTCAGCAAATTCTGTCAAAAATGTCAAGGTGCGGCTGTAGCGGTGGGGCTGGAAAATTGCAACAATTTGTCGTGGCTGTGAGGACGAACATAGAGGTTCGCCCTTCCGTAAACGGGCGGCTGCTAGGGTTGCCTGGATTTCACTGGGGTGGTGGGCATAGTCATCAACAAAACAGATGTCATTGCACTTACCCCGAAGCTCAAATCGGCGTTTGGCTCCCTCAAAGGTAGCGATCGCCGACGCTATCACGTCAAACTCCAAACCCAAATGTCGTCCTACCGCCACGGCTGCCAGGGCATTGCTGAGATTGTGTGATCCGAGCAACTTCAGATGCATTTCACCCAAAACTTTATCGCCTTCCCAAACGCGGGCGGTAGTGCCATAAGGTTGATAGTTCACGCAATCTACACTGTAGTCAGCACCAGTATCTCGCCTCAAGCTATAGCTGATGGTGGGATTGAGTCGCGATCGCAAGGTTTCACAATCAATGCACCCAATGAGCGTTTGACAGCGCTCAGCAAATGTCTGGAAGATTTCAATCACCTCTTCCAGAGTCTCATAGTGGTCTGGATGATCCAGCTCGATATTCGTAACCACACCAATTTTGGGGGAGAGCTTGGCTAAAGAGCCATCGGATTCATCCGCTTCAGCAACCAGATAGGGGCCCTCACCCAGTCGCGCATTACCACCCCAAGCATCCACCTCACCCCCCACAACAATAGTTGGGTCTAGACCTGCCTGCAACAATAGATACCCAATCAAACTACTCGTTGTGGTTTTGCCATGAGTCCCAGCAACAGCAATACTTTGGTAATCTTGAATCAAAGCAGCCAGTAAGTCCGAGCGATGAAAAATTGGGTAGCCCCGTTCTAGAGCTGCCTGATACTCGGAATTCACTGCATTAATCGCTGTTGAACAGATGACTTGGGGCAAGCCTAAGGCCGGTTTTGCGGCAAGTATGGGCAAGTTCGATTTTGAGAGTCCCGAAGAGATTCCACTAGTCGGGCTAATGCCGATCCCTGCTGCTGGTAATCCTTCATAGAGCGGCTCGGTCGTAGATTGGAAAAATTCTAAGTTAGTAGCGTCCTGATCTCCAAAAAGATGAGCGCCAACTGCTTGCAAACGTTGAGTAATATGCGTCGATCGAAGGTCTGACCCAGATACAGGTAGTTGACGCTTTGCTAGAACGTAGGCAAGGGCTGACATTCCAATTCCACCAATGCCGATGAAATGAAATGGCTTCCCACTAAAATCAACATTATTCGGCATCTTAACTCCTTACACACCACACCACACAAGCCTACTGTGCCAATAACACGCGCTATCATATCAAGAATTGATTTTTCAAGATATAGCAAAGCACAGATTTATCAGAATTTTCAGGTGACGGGTACACTTGTCCCATAGATTGTGTTGTTGCTGAACTAGATTTTTCTACCGTGTTATTACTGAACTAGATTTTTCTCTGCCCACAGGCGGTTTTTTTATTAAACGCAGGGAGTAATTCTCAATCCGGAAACTAAAGTCCAAGAAAACGACAACAATTTACCAGCGACGCGACCCAGAGACAGGAGCGAGCTAGTTGTGAGGTTGAGCATCAATCCGGGATCGAAAGAGGTATGGCACAAGTGGCAGTTTTGGGCGGCACCTTTGATCCCGTTCATTGGGGGCACCTTTTGATTGCGGAAACTGCCTTGCACCAGGCAGGTCTAGATCAGGTGATCTGGGTACCTGTTTTCCGTCCTCATCATAAACGAGGGTTGGCTTATGGGCATCGTCGGTTAATGGTGGAAAAGGCGATCGCAGACAACCCAGCCTTTGTGATCTCGCCAGTGGAGACAAATCACATCGAACCCGATTATGCGATTGGAACCCTGCTAGCCCTCCAAGAGACTTATCCCAAATGTCAATGGTACTGGATTATTGGCATAGATTCCTTCCAGACTTTGCCGCGATGGTACCGCCGTGAACGACTTATCCCCACCTGTGACTGGTTAGTGGCACCACGCCCAGTACCCGTTACTGCGACTACCTCTGTTTTGACTCAAACTGACACCGCTCAGATGGGTGGAGATACCCAAGGTAGCTGGCTGTGTCAACAGGTAGCCGCGCAGCTAGCCTCTCAAGACATCCCGATTCGCTGGCAACTGCTGCAAATGCCACCGATAGGCATCTCCTCCAGTTTGATTCGCCAGTACTGTCGCCAGCATCGCTCAATTCGTTACCTGGTTCCAGAAGATGTCCGAACTTACATTACAACGCACAACCTTTATTGAAGGGGATCGAATTGTTCAGGGTTTGCGATATGATCGGGGTCATCAATGCATATATTTACTGAGCTTGAATTGAATACAGAGGGCAAGACGCAGTGATTAGAGTAGCGATCAACGGGTTTGGGCGCATCGGACGCAACTTCGCAAGATGTTGGCTGACCAGAGAAAACAGCCAGTTAGATTTAGTGGGTATCAATGACACTTCTGACCCAAGAACTAATGCCCATTTGCTGAAATACGACACGATGCTGGGGACGTTGAGTGCTGACATCGGCGCTGATGACAACTCGATCATCGTTAATGGCAAAACTATCAAGTGTGTATCCGATCGCAACCCGTTGAACTTGCCTTGGGCGGATTGGGGAATTGACCTGGTCATCGAATCAACCGGGGTATTTGTCAGCCGGGAGGGTGCCTCGAAGCATCTAGCAGCGGGTGCCAAGAAGGTGATGATTACGGCTCCTGCAAAAGGGGACGACGTTGGCACCTTTGTGATGGGCGTCAATGACCACGACTATGACCACAGCAAGCATGACATTGTTAGCAATGCCAGCTGTACCACGAACTGTCTATCCCCCTTTGCCAAAGTTCTACATGAACACTTCGGCATCATTAAAGGGACGATGACCACTACCCACAGCTACACAGGTGACCAGCGCCTTCTGGATGCCAGTCACCGGGATGTCCGTCGCGCACGGGCGGCAGCGATGAACATTGTGCCAACCAGCACTGGTGCGGCAAAAGCGGTGGGTCTAGTACTGCCGGAACTGAAGGGTAAGCTGAATGGCATCGCCCTGCGGGTGCCGACACCGAATGTGTCTGTAGTTGATTTGGTGGTTAACGTCGAGAAACCTACAATCGCTGAGCAGGTAAACAACGTTCTCAAAGAAGCGGCAGAAGGTCCGCTCAAGGGAATTTTAGAATACAGTGACCTGCCGTTAGTTTCATCAGACTACAAGGGTCACGATGCTTCTTCGATTGTGGATTCCAGTCTGACGATGGTCATGGGTGGTGATATGGTCAAGGTTGTTGCTTGGTATGACAACGAGTGGGGCTACTCTCAGCGAGTTGTGGATTTGGCTGAACTCATGGCTCAGAAGTGGCAGAGTTAGTCCTT
>CBDTXL010000342.1:0-5269 GCA_965364435.1 uncultured bacterium | reverse complement strand
CCATCCAGGATTGCCCCCTCTAACTCAGCACAGAGTAGATTTGCCCTCGTTAAATTCGTGCCTGCCAGATTCGCGCCCCGCAAGTCTGCTTCCTCCAGACTGGTTTCGCTCAAGCTAGCCCCTTGTAAATCTGCTTGAGAGAGGTCTGCCCCTTTGAGATTGGCACCATTAAGATTAGCACCTCGCAAGTCTGCACCCCGCAGGTCAACGCCCTGTAAGTTAACGCCCATCAGATTTGCACCACTCAAAAAAGCACCAGTGAAAGATGTCTGAGAGAGCTTTGCTCCCATCAAGTTAGCGCCTCGGAGGTTGCTACCGCGCAAGTCAGCACCACTCAAGTCAGCTTGCATTAGGTTGGCTCCCAGGAAATTTGCCCGCAAGTCAGCTGACACCAGTTTTGCCCCCATGAGGTTGGCACCATCTAGACGAGCTCCATTCAGATTGGAGCGAGAAAAATTTGTCCCCACCAGAGTCGCACCCGCAAGATTAATGCGTTCCAGTTGGCTACCAGAAAGGTCTTCATCTTCTAAATCTACTCCTGGAAGCTGCTTGAGTTTCCCTGTCCGAATTGCCTCTATCTCCATCACTCAATTGAAATAAATTGGGTTTGCATATTTAATGTCAGAAGCTTTGAAAGTTGAAAGTTGGATAGTTGAAAGTTCTAACCCTCAACCTTCAACCCACTAACCTTAAACTCTTCATCAGGGTGGGAGTCGAGCAACCACACCCCCGCTGCAATTTTAGGTTGATTGCAAAGCAAGCTCATCCCTTGTTGCATCCCCATTACCAGCAAAGCCAAAGCTTCTACCAATTTGGGGTCGAAAGCCTCGCCTGCTTTCGCTTGACACTCCGTTAGCACCTGAGCCAGAGGATTTTCCACCGACTTATCCTCTTGATAAGCCGTAACGCGCTTTTGAAACTCTGCAATCAAGCCAAGAATCCTAGATTCCAAAGGAATTTCATCATAAGCCAGACCATCAGGTTTTCCTGAACCGTTCCAGCGTTCTTTTTGGTGGGTGATGATGTGAGCGATCGCCTGCAACTGGGGCATAATTCGCAAAACCGATGCCCTCGGTAAAGATGCACTCTTCTGGACTACCTCTTGTTGAACCGTTGACTTGACCGGATCAATGACCTCCTCTACCCCTTGCAAGGGCGCAAGACGATGCAGAAGCCCTGCCAGACGCAAGCGTTTGAGTTGCCATGCTGGTAAGTCTAGCAGCTGTCCCATCGCCTCCGACAGCGCCGCTACCTCAGCTGCTGCCATTGGATTCTTCGCATCCGCTTGGTCGATCAGTTGCGCCATGCGTAAGAATGCCTGCATCTCGTTAGAAATCAGGTTGTCATCTAAAGCCTGTTCTTGGAGCGGTGAAGCCAATGATTGGGCCTCCCCAAGGTGGGATAAATCTTCGTGACTGTGTTGGAGATAATCCACCACACGAGACACCACTACCCCGATGTCATATCGTTGATTAGTACTAAAGGCGGCGGTAATCTTCTGTACTTGTGCCGTTAAGGTTTGTTCCAATTTTGGATCATAACGACCGATATGAGCGATCGCTAGCTCCACCGTCTCCCGTACCAATTCCGGCTCGAATGTCCAGAATCCGTAAAACTTGCGCTCTGGGTCGTTCTCTGGCTGCCCTTTATTCCCATAATCTGTTGCTGATAACTCTTGACATAACACCATTGCTGTGTATGTCTCCGAGAGAATCATCAGGTGCCACTCTTGAGCCACTGGGTCAGCCGGTTCCAGACTCACCAGTGCGACATTCGGTTTCTGGCTAGTGGGGTGTTCTGCAAAGCCAGCATCGGCAGCTGCCATAATTGCCACCTGAGATGACTTCTCAGCTAGCTCTCCGTAGCGCTGGGCCTCTTCCAGATACCACTTGCCTCGCTGGAAGGCCGTAATCATCATTGGTGTGCTGTCAGACTCCAGAATGAAGTCTTCCAGGGCATGGCACAGAGCAACGAGTGTGTTTTTGTAATAAACCCCAAAATTCAGAGGTCTTTTACCTCCTCGATGGGCTTTTTTTAGCTTTTCTAAAATCGAACCTTCCAGCATAGTTTGAAAAGGTTGAATGTTAACAAATTGAAACTTGAATGTTCTCAATACACGTAGTTGAATGTTAGCAAGTTCTCAGGTTTAGGCAAAGGCGAACTAACGTTCAACTTTCAACCTGACAACCTGACAACCGTCAACTCCTAAGAGTGACCAGTTGTTTCTTCTGGGCTTCGACGGGGGCAGCAAGGGCTTCCTCCAACTCAGCACAACCGAGTCTTTCTTCGAGAATCTTCATAACTTCACGACCAAAGTCATTGGGATTGACGCGCCAAGCCTGGAGGCAAACTTCGCCGAAGAAGGAACCGAGGGGTTCTGGATTCCACAGAAGTTTCTTCGCCGTCCAAGGCATCAGGCTCATTGGGTCATAGTCCCGATTGAGGAGGTTGTTGTCGAAGGCATACTGTTCCAGGTGAGTGTGCGGTTGCAGACCGATGAAGAAGATGGCGGGTTCAACTTTATCAGCACCAAAGATTTTCTCTAACTCCCGGTGATAGGCGATCGTTTGGCGAATCGTTTCTGGTCGCTCGTCAATTACATTAAAGGAGTAGTTGACAGATACCAGAGCGTTGAAGCCAGCTGCCTTCAAATCGCGACAGTTTTCTAAGACGGTACGCAGGTTGTAACCCATCCGCATCTTCCGGACGAGTTCTTGAGAACCGCTGGTGATGCCGATTTCAAAATAATTCATGCCGGTCTTCACCATCAGGTCGCATAATTGGGGCGTCAAATTGTCCGCCCGGATGTATGCTGCCCAGTGAATGTCACTCATCCCGGAGTCGATAATTTTCTGCAACAGCTCAACCGCATCGTCAATGAACTTACGAGCAGGGATGAACTGAGCATCAGTAAACCAGAAATTACGGATACCCCGGTCATAGAGTTGGCGCATTTCTGCGACGACTTCATCTGCCGGGTTAATTCGTACCTGTTTACCTTCAACCACTGTATATACGCAGTAGCAGCAGTTGTGGGGGCAACCGCGCTTGGTTTGGACACCAATATAAAAATCTTGGTCTTGTAGATAGTATTGAAACTCAGGCCAGATGCTTTGGATATAGTCGTAGTTGCAAGCGCTCTTTTCAATCGGAGTCGGCCACTCGTGTATCATGCGATCGCGCGGCTTTGTTTCACCCACCACATAACAGCGCTCATCGCCAAACTCTTGACCCCGAAGAATTTTCTCCAGCAGCGCTTCCCCTTCACCAACGGAAACAATTGTCCCCGTGGGCAGCTTATTCTCCAGCTGCTCATAGAAAACACTCACAGCTCCTCCACCCACAATGGCACAAGCCTCTGGATGGTATTTTTTCGCACGTCTGACGCCTCGTGTAATCAATCCCTGGTTGCGCCAGAGTTCTGTATAGTAAGAAGCGGCTAAACGCAGACCTCCTATAGCACCGCGTAACTTCACCAAGGGATTTTGAGCATAGTAGAACTCAAAGGCATTTTGCAGCGGATTTCCACCTCTGCCGCCCACTGGCGCATAGATTTGAATGTCACGCCAGGAAAATACCAACAGCGTCGGTTGAAACTCATCCACGCAGGTGTCAAGTGCCCTCGCAAAATCTAGAGGGGGTACCGTTCCCAAGTCAAAAATGCGCTGTTCGACATCTGGGAATAGCTTGTGAACGTGATCAGCTAAGTAAACAACCCCAATCGGAAAAATCGGATTGCAGGGAAGGCGAACATAGAGAATTTTCTGTTGCATTGTGAATTTTGTGTTAAGGATTTTCTTGTTTATAAGTCTCTTGCTTAGAAACGAAAACTTGAGGAACCTTAACCTCATTGAGATCAAGCGTGCCTAGTAACCCCAATCGTTGGGAGTTTTCAGCATTTTGACCCACAGGCTGTCCCACCGACCCAGCTTTCAGACAAATCCTGAAAGTGTTTTTCACATAACTTAACTTTAACAAGATTACTGACTTCCCTCAACATGGTATTTTTTATTTGAACGATAAAAGACCGTTAGAGGGTGAACGAGAAGAGCCTATGGCTCACTAAAGCTGGATAGCTCAAGTATTTCTACCTAAAGAGGTAGATTTTGCCCAGAAAAAACGCAGAGTACGAAAAATTAAGGCTTTGACGCCGCTCCAGTCCTGAGCGACGACGGGGAAGAAAGTGTGATTGGTAGTCGGGTTTACAACCAGCTGGGATCGCAGGTGCTAACTTGGGAAATGTAATAACAAACTTTAGTCTTTAGTACCTCGGCAGTTATGGCTCAAATTCTTGATCCTCTACCTTCTAATAACCAAGATCACATCCTCTGCTGCTATGTGAATGCCACTAGCCATATTCAGATTGCTCGAATTACAAATATTCCAAGCTGGTATTTTGAGCGCGTTGTTTTTCCGGGACAACGATTGGTGTTTGAAGCCCTGCCCGAGGCACTTCTAGAGATTCACACAGGCATGATGGCAAGTGCAATTCTCTCAGATACGATTCCTTGCGATCGCTTAAGTGTAGATGAAGACGGCAATCGTTCTCCTAAGCCAAGCAAAAAGCCGGTAGAAGCCGCTACAGCGCCTAAGCAAAGCCTGGAAACACTCCCCAGTAAAAGCCGAGTCACCGCTGAATATTTAACACTCGCTCCTCTGGGCTAGTTTATCTGCTGAGTTAAGTCGTGAAAGGGGTTGCCAAATTCGG
The DNA here is from genome assembly GCA_965364435.1 of uncultured bacterium. Lineage (GTDB taxonomy): Bacteria > Cyanobacteriota > Cyanobacteriia > Cyanobacteriales > Coleofasciculaceae > CBDTXL01. Next base: position 561 of record CBDTXL010000342.1, on the reverse strand, counting down.
CAACCCCTTAATTTATATCATGAGAGGTGAAATCTCTCCCCGCCAGTTTGTGGTGGTCAACCTGTGAATCTGCCTTCCTTTATCTGGCTATGGAAGATAGCCGCTTGGTCAATGGGCTTGTCGCTCTTGGCCTACGTACTTCTGGGCATTAGTGGCATCACTCTCTTCGACCGACGCCAGTCTGAGCGTCCACGACCAAATTGGTTGCCCATGACGCACTATATCACCGGCTGGGTGATGGTTGGTCTAGTCTTGCTCCTACTCGCGATCGGTCTGGTGGGCACCCTTGGTCATTACGGTACCTTGGGTCACTCCGGACACCTAATTGCTGGATTGTCTGTTGTAGCCCTGGTGTTGCTTTCAGCAGGCAGTTCCATCCTAATTAGCCCGACGCGATCTTGGGCGCGTGCTGTTCATGTGGGGACAAACATTGCCCTGCTTGTCGGGTTTACCTGGGTTTCCTTCACGGGTTGGGAGGTAGTGCAGAAATACTTAGAGAAATCGCCGTAATGGGTAATCGGTAATGGGTAATCGGTAATGGGTAATCGGTAATGGGTAATC
>CBDTXL010000341.1:0-5292 GCA_965364435.1 uncultured bacterium | reverse complement strand
AACAAGCCGGTTGGTAAGCTGAAGCTGAGAAACATTATCATGCACTCTGACCTACTGGTAGCTCGGTGGCAAAATCTTGACGTTTTGTGAAGCGAAATGGACCCATTAACGCTCCCCAAATCGCTTTTCCAGTTGTAGGGTCAATGCCCTTGTCATAACTGCGAAACTCCTCTGCTGTTGCCTCAAATCCTAAGGAAACTTGGTAACTGTTGCCTTGATAGCTAAAACTACAAGGGGTACCAGTTGCTGATGAAGCTGAGAATTCATAGGAATTTGGCGCAACTTGCTGCTGTTTAACGGTAAGGTTACAGCCTGGTAAGAACTCAATATCGTCTGAAGTCAGCTGTCTCAGCAATTCTGGATTACGACCAGCCCCTCGGATTGCTTCGGTATCTTTGAGCATGTAGTACTGCACCTGCAAAGATGCCGGTGTTGTGTCGCTAGACTGTAGCCGCAGGATTCGTGGACGATAGGGTTTATCCAGGTTGACGATATTGGCTTGTTCAGCAAATAAAGTGAGGCTATCTTCGGTAAACAAGGGAACAGGTCGCTGCCAGAGGCGAAGATGAACGTACCAGACTGGTTCTGCGATCGCCTGTTGTTGATTATCGAATTCGCCAGCCATGTAGCGTGCCAGGGTGATTAACTCAGGAGAAAGGGTCATTGGGGTTGAAGGTTGGAAGTATTAACTCTTAACGGATAGTAGCTTTACGGTGTGTGATCCCGGATTTTAGAGCATCAAGGCCCCCTGGGATCTCTTACCTTGGCAAACGAGTCCTTAAGCGAGACAATGGTTTTAAGTCCCCCTTAAAGTCTGCTTTGTGAATAACGTTCGCACAGTCTCGGATACGAAACGAGATTTCTACAACCATCACACCCGTCCTGTTAATTCGATCTACCGCCGGGTGGTGGAAGAGTTGATGGTAGAGATGCATTTGCTGTCGGTCAATGTTGATTTTCGCTACGATCCCATATACGCCCTGGGTGTAGTGAGTTCCTTTAACCGGTTCATGCAAGGCTATCGACCGGAACGAGATAAAGAATCGATTTTTGAAGCCCTCTGTCAGTCAGTGGGGAAGGAAGCGCAACAGTACACGCAGGATGCTGAACGGCTCAAGGCAATGGCAGGGCGTTTATCTGGAAAAGAATTAGTCTCCTGGTTCAGTTCACCAACTCCCCTGGATGCAGATGGGGATTTGCATACTACTGTGGCGCTGATCTCAGATAATCCCAAATTCAAGTACAGCCGCCTGTTTGCTATTGGTTTATATACGCTCCTAGAACAAGCAGACTCGGAGTTTGTTACAGACGAAAAGCAGCGTAATGAGGCACTAAAGCAAATAAGTAGTGCCTTACATCTGCCGGAAGATAAGTTGCAAAAAGACTTGGAGTTGTACCGTAGCAACCTGGAAAAAATGGCACAGGCGCAGCTTGTGATGGAAGATGCCATCAAAGCTGAGCGGAAAAAACGGGAACAGCGTGCCCAGGATAAAAATAAGGCGGCAACTCCTCCGAGTGATTCTCAAGAATCTACCCAGGCGTCTGATTATTAAACCCCCTGCATGACGCCCAATAGAGACGTTGCATGCAACGTCTCTACAGGTTTACCACAACATGATTAAAGGGGGTATATAACCCGAATTGGTATGAAAAAGCGATCGCCTGATTTCTGTACCACCCCTGAACCTTCCTCAAAGGCAACCTAGACCAATGCTTGTAATCGTTGGATGAGCTGATCAGATTGCAGAACCCCCTCAATGCGCTCTACTGGCAGGGCGTTTTTGAAGAGTACCAATGTTGGCAAGGCTTGAATTTGATACTGAGATGCCAGATGGGGATATTTGTCTGTGTCAATTTTTACAACTTGCAAGCGACCCTTCAGCTGAGCGTTCACCTTCTCCAGGATTGGAGCCATCATCTGACAAGGGCCGCACCAAGTAGCGTAAAAATCAACTAACACTGGCACATCGGAGCCAGAGAGGAGTTCTTGGAAACTGGTGAACTGCTTTTTAACTGCCATAGGAAATAAACCTTTGCTTTAGTCTTTTGGCTCGATTCTAGTGCAAAATTCTTGGAGTTGAATTAGGCAGATAGTCCAAGAGGAATTTTTATGGAATCATCACAGAAATCTTCGCAACGATTGAGTGATCGCGTTGCTATCATTACGGGAGCCTCCCGTGGAATTGGTCGAGCAGTCGCCTTGGCGTTGGCAGCTGAAGGAGCAAAAGTGGTCGTGAACTACGCCAGTTCCAGTGATGCTGCCCAACAAGTGGTGACGGCAATTACAGACGCTGGCGGGAGTGCTATGGCACTTCAGGCTGATGTCTCTAAGCTTGAGCAGGTGGACGCCCTTTTCAATGAGACTCTGGAAAAGTTTGGTCGTGTTGACGTGCTAGTTAACAATGCTGGCATCACCCGCGACACCCTGCTCCTGCGGATGAAACCGGAAGATTGGCAGGCGGTGATTGACCTTAACCTTACTGGCGTTTTTTTATGTACCAGAGCAGTTAGCAAGGTGATGCTCAAGCAACGTTCTGGTCGCATTATCAATATTGCCTCGGTTTCAGGGCAGATGGGAAACCCTGGTCAGGCGAATTACAGTGCGGCTAAGGCTGGTGTAATTGGGTTTACCAAAACGGTGGCGAAGGAGTTAGCAAGTCGTGGAATTACGGTGAATGCCGTAGCACCGGGATTTATTGCCACAGATATGACCAGCGAACTCAAGTCAGAGGAAATTCTCAAGTACATTCCCCTTGGTCGCTACGGGGAGCCTGAGGAAGTTGCTGGTATGGTTCGGTTTTTGGCGGCTGACTCAGCGGCTGCTTATATTACTGGACAGGTGTTCAATGTCGATGGTGGCATGGTCATGGCTTGACACTCCCCAGCTTGGCATTACCGGCATTTTTTTAGGGGCGGGTAAAACCAACAGATAAGCGAACAGTAGACTTCTTGCAAAAATACCAATGGGGATTTTAAACCGCCGATAAACGCAGATGAACGCAGATCAATATGATGTTATCTGCGTTCATCTATGGTTTTTTCATCAACATTTTTTGACTTTTGCAAGCTGCCTTCACGATGATTGGTATCCCCTGGTAGAGGGCTTCAATACCTTATTCACGTTGGCTGTAACTTCATGGTCTGAGGATTAGCGGGGTTTTATTCAGCTTCCTGAGTAAGTTCACTCGCTCAAAAAACAAACGTGTTCTGATACAGGATAGCCAAGCTTTAATAGAGTCTTAGCGACAAGAAGATGAATTTCCTCTTCCTCATCGTTCAAGGCTTCAATAAGAGCAGGAACAGCAGCTTTAGCTTCAGAACCAATTCTCGACAGAACCCATGCAGCATGCCAACGAACCTGCTCCGACTCATCCTTCAACGCTTCAATAAGAACAGGAACAGAAACTGTGGCTTTCCAATTAATTCTCGCCTTAGTGCGACGCGAAAGACGTTTAAACCCTGCTAGAACGCGAGTTGAGAAATTGACACCATTATTAAGAAAAGCTGCGTCCATGAAACCCCCACTAAAAGCTCTTGATTACTTAGGACAATATCAGTCTTTAGGCTGATCGAAGATGTCTACCATTATGGGCATAGATAATTTCACTTAGATACTCATCTTTATTAATTCTTCATATAATTAAGATATGTAAATTAGTTAAGTATAAATACTGATTAAGTAGCGACCCGAAAATGCAGGCTGATTTAACAACCCGCTGAAAGTTTTAGCAAAGCCGACTTCGAGGGTTAGGCTGTGGGAGGCAGTTGAGCGATAATCTCGTCCTCTTGCCCAGCTACCCAGTTGGCGAAGCGCTTGGCGAGGGGTGGCACGAAGACCAGTGGGTTTGTAAATCCGGAGAAGATATAGGCTCCCTCAATGTTGCTGAGCGACCCAACAACGGCAAGACGGTTGCTGCTAAAAGCCACCAGGCAGTGATGCCAGGTTCCTGGTAGCTTCTCCAAAGCGGGTAAGGCTTTCCCCACTTGGGAACGAATAGCGGCTTCGCTTTGAGCAGGCGCGACTTGAGCATAAGGGTCTGTTAGTACACGGCTAAGCTGACCTATCCGTAAACGACCATCGAGCAACTGAACGGCACCGGCGTCTAAAATTGGTGGCACTGGTTCATTACCTGGCTCATCCCACAAGGGATCTACTTCAGCTGTACTGGCTTTGGCTTCTAGTTCAAACCGCTTCGTATCCGCTGACATCACCAGGGTGTGCAACTGGAGGTCAACGGGTGGGGTTTCAATCATTTCCGCATGGGTGAAATACAAGCGAACCTTTATTCCTGCTGCCTTGAGTAAAGCGCGGCTGAGTCCACCAGCGCAGACAACAGTGTTGGCAGCATGGTAAGTCTGCTCAGGTGTTTTCACTCCCTGAATTTGATTACCCTGCCGTAGCAGTTCCACCACCTGAGCAATTTGAATTTCACCCCCAGCGCGGCGGAAGGCTTGGATGTAGCCCTCGCTGGTCTTCTCTGGATGGATATGTCCATGACGGACAGTGAGTGCCCCCGCGATCGCATTTCGATTGAGTAGGGGTTCTAGCTCACAGGCCTCCTCTACACTAAGGAGCGTCGGGGGAATCGCACAATGGGCGTAGGCAGCTGCTACTTTTTCTGGGTCATTGTCGGCAGCAATGGTTAGCACTAAATCCAATTCACGGAACTGAGTATCAATCTCTAATTCCTGAGATAAAGTACGGTAGCGTTCGATTCCCTCGTGACAAAGCTGACGAGTCAAGTCTGATGTACCTGACCAGTAAGCAAGACCGCCATAGCTATAACGGGTAGCATTTTGGAGAGTGGCATTTTGCTCCAATAGCAGAACACTAAAGCCTGTTCTCGCTAGTTCGTAACCCAGTGCTGCACCTGTAATGCCGCCACCAACCACAATCCAGTCGTAAGTTTTCATAACAGATCCTTAACCTTAATAAGTGGCTTGTAATCGACTCAGCAGGTAGTCGCCTGCTGTAATCGGGGGATAAAGTGGGGGGCGATTTGGTTCTTTGCAACTCTCAAGACAGGCAATCTCAGTGTCGTTGTTTGGATGGCAGAAAAAGGCAACTGAATAGCGCGATCGCTTCCTTTGCTTTACCCGATCATCGGTGGGAATCATCACCCGATGCTTGGTAGAGCAAAATACATGGTTTGTCCACCGCTGCATCAAATCACCCGTGTTGACAATAATGGTATCCGGAATATAGGGGGCCCCAATCCACTCGCCCTGTACCGTGCAAACTTCCAAACCACCGACTTCATCCTGAAAAAGCAGAGTGAAACTGCCATAGTC
>CBDTXL010000340.1:0-5293 GCA_965364435.1 uncultured bacterium | reverse complement strand
TAAGTAGCCATCATGAACGGCGTACACCAGAACCCATGAAAATCTCTTCCCCACCTCCTATTTTCAAGTCAGGTGGGCATAAATAGGGGGAGTTGAACACGCGGCTGTCGCCCGGTCTCAGGGCGTTGCGGGAGCTTCTCCTGTTGGTGCTGGTGACGGATTGACTGATGCCGTTGGTTTAGGTTTCGGCTGTTCAGGCACTGGTGATTCAGGCGGAGTCGGTTGTTCTTTGTTGGCTTCGGCTTCAGCTTCGGCTTTTCTTTTCTTAGCTTCCTCAATTAATTCATTCAACTTCCCTCGCCAATAGCGTTGCTCTGGAAAACCAGTGTCTGACTGATGAATCAACACCTCATCCCAGCGACCTTCATCAAGGGCTTTTTTAACCTCATTGAATTTCGCCTCGGCAGCTGCCCATTCCTGCTGCCATTGAGCAATTTTTGCCACGGCATCTTTTCTGGCAGCCGAACCGCTTGCGAGAATTTCTTTAGCTTGAGCGATCGCGCCCTGCAAGTCTCCCGATTGATACTTTTCAGCTGCTGTTTCCAACGCCTTTGAGCCGTTATCAACGGGTTTTGGCTTGTCTGGAGATTTTTTCGGCGTGGGAGTCTCAACAGGTTTCTGACTAGCTGTCGTTTCAACAGGTTTTTGACGCGCTGTCGTCTCAACAGGTTTCTGACTGGCTGAGGTACAGTTTATTAAATCGTTCCTGTTAAAAACCCATCCCTTGGTCGGTGAGCTAATCTCCACCCAGCCATTTTCCTCAGTGCCGGTGAGGCCAAGACTCGTCCCTTTGCTAACCGTATCAACGACGTTGTTCCCCTTCACTACAGGCTCCGAGCGAACATTTAACACTCCAGTCGTTACAGTGCAACTTCCTTTTGAGGTATCTCTATCATTGTTGCGATCGCCGAATAGTGATGCAAACGAACCCGACTGAAGCGCCGCCATACCCAAGCCTGCAACGATGGCTAGCGCCATACCGATGCCAATAAACGGGAGCAGGTTGTTGGAGGTAGAGGTAGAATCATTACTGGGCGGGGAAACAACGGGTTGCCTGGGAGAAGGAGCAGGACTAACTGGCACAGTCTCATGTCCTGAGGGTGGCGCTGGATACCTCGGTTGTGGCATCCTCTGCCCAGAAGCCGGGACATTATTATTTAATGGGTAGATGGGGGCAGTAGGATACTGGGTAGGCGGGTAAGCATTTAGCTGCCGCAGCGCTTGTAGAGCTTCGGCTGCCGACTGGTAACGGTCTTTGAAGTGGTAGCGCACCATCCTGGTTATGATCGTTGCCAGCCCTCTACTAACGGGTACCAGGTGTTCCCAAAGGATTTCACCTGTGCTGAGGTCTTCTTGGAAACTGACCGGCATCAGACCTGTGAGAGCCTGGATGGCAATAATACCCAATGAATAAATATCACTGCTGGGACGTGGCTGACCCAGCGCCTGCTCACTTGACATATAGCCGGGAGTGCCAACAGCGATCGTGTTGTTGGCCTGTCCATATACGCTAGCGAGCTGAGTGCGGATTTGCTTAACAGCACCAAAGTCCACTAAGACTAATTTGTGGTCTAAGTTGCGCCGGATAAGGTTATCGGGCTTGATGTCGCGATGAATGACGCCGTGGTTGTGGACAAATTCCAAAACACTCAAGACTTCTTGCAGCAGCTCAATTACCCGGCTTTCCTCCCACCGTTGACCCGGTTGCAGTTCTTGGGTAAGGGTATGTCCCTCGATAAATTCTTGTACCAGGTAGAACTCCTGGTCTTCCTCGAAGTAAGCCAGTAGCCTGGGAATCTGGTCATGGTTTCCCAACTGTTCCAGGGTTTCAGCTTCGCTGTTGAACAGGCGTCGCGCCGTTTCCAAGAAGCTCGGCTCGCTACTGACGGGCTTGAGTTGTTTGACGACGCAGATTGGGTTACCAGGTCGTCGGGTGTCTTGTGCCAGGTACGTTCTACCAAATCCACCAGCACCGAGGACTTGGGTCACTTGGTAACGCCTGTCCAGTAACTTGCCTAACATAGGAGGGATGCGCCTAAGAATTCATTTGTCAATATTTACATACGCTGATGGGGAATGTGTGCCAGGATTGTGCCAATTCTTTTTCTGATGCTATGTATCACTGGGGAGGGCGTCGGATGTCTGTTAGACTTCTTGCAAAAATACCCCTGGATCGCGATCGCTACCCCTCTTGAGAACTGTCCCTGTAATTGAACAGGAGAAATCGCCATGATTCAAGCCATACCCAAGCAACTAACATTTGATGAATTCATTGCCTGGTATCCAGAGAATACACCAACACGCTATGAACTGCACAATGGAGTGATTATTGAGATGCCAAAACCCACAGGCAAACATTCTCAGGTGGCGGGTTTTATTGCGCTGAAGGTAGGAATTGAAATTGAGCGTCTTAATTTGCCCTACTTTATCCCTAAAGAGTGCGTTGTTAAGCCCACCCGTGACGATTCGGGGTACGAACCGGATGTCATCGTGTTAGATAAGCAGACCCTCAGAAATGACGCACGATGGGAACGAGAATCCATCATCACTCAAGGGACTTCTGCACGTCTAATTATCGAGGTTGTTTCCACAAATTGGAGCGACGATTACGCTTTGAAGCTAGAAGAGTACGAAGCAATCGGTATTCCTGAATATTGGATTGTGGATTACTTGGGGTTAGGAGGTAGGCGATATATCGGCTCTCCCAAACAACCTACCCTTAGTGTCCACCAACTTATTGATGGCTCCTACCAGGTAAAACAGTTTAGGGATTTTGACCGCATTGAGTCGCCAACGTTTGCCGAATTGAACTTGACCGTTGACCTGATTTTTAGGGCTGGGGGGTGAACAACTTTTGGATGCAAGGATTTTGGATTGCATCCACTCCTCAAAATTTTAGATGGCTCTCCCGTACATGATGTGATAATTAAACCTGATTATTTACGAAAGCACTGCGGGGTAAGGCTTTCAAAAAAATATTTTCTGATAAGCTATCAGTAATAGGGGGTTTTCCACACTAAGTATGGGAGAGCCGCTGCACTAGTGTTTACTTTTGCATCAGCACGTCTTCGTACTCAGAAAGGCACTCTTGTGCATACCGCCAATGCTCCATTTCCTTAGTTTCTTTATAAATTTCTTTGGCATGCAGATATTTTTGCCAAGCTTTTTCTATTAGAGAAGGATCTAGAACTGATTCTGTTGCTGACGCCGAGTGAAGTTCGGGATTTTGTTGAGTGAGCTTTTGTTGTAGGCGCTCTTTCTTTAGAATTTGTTTGTTAAGCTGTCGTTCTAGGCGCTCTTGTCTGCGCTTGACGCTACCTAATCGATTGCGATCTGTTAAGCCCATGTAGATTCTCCGGAGCATTAAAGAATTGTCTTTCATTAGGCACAGATAGCAAGGAGATGGTAGCTCCAATGGCAATAGTCAGTAGGATTCTCTGCGTTTTACTTCCTTAGGCTTACACCTTTGGACTTCCCACTTTCCCGCTACTGCTTATGATAAATTTACCCAATCTTTTGTAATCTGAAAAGTGGGGCGATCGCCCTCATCACTACGAGTACATTTACTGCTATGCTGTTGTTTACAGGGAGAGTCTTAAATCACAAACGGTTCAATGTTGTGATGACTCCACTGCCGTTGAAATCGTTGAGCGATCAACGGTCGGACTTTGAACTTGGGGGGTCGGCCATCCTGGACATCAATCCGTAAAAATGAGTAAGGTCGCCGCTTTTTTGAGCTGTGACCCGTTCGACCCAAAAAAAGCAAAGATTTAGCCACTAGGCGGGCATCATCGCCCTCGGTATCCCCAATTTGCTCCATCAATTCTACTCCCTCACTCCGTTGGCGGCGAAGACTGTAACCACTACCACCGCAGACAATCCAGTTGAGGTGAGAGTCGGCGTGTCCTGTGTCAACCGTGCGAAGATATTCCAGGCAGTGAGCGTGACCACTCACAATTAGATCAACGGTCGGACGACCCTGAGCTTGCTTACCGATGGTATCAGATACCGCATCAAGGACGCGACGGAGGCGGACGCGAATTGCTAAAGTCTGCGCCTGGTCCCACTTCGTCGCTTCAGTGACATAGGGGGGATGGTGCAGATAGATTACACGTCCACGCACCGAGTCGGTGTTCCAAGACTCGATCAGTCTTTGCTGTAACCAATCGAGTTGTTCAATGTCTGTTACCGTTGTTTCATTGGATGCCAGTTGTTTCTCTATGTCGAGCTTTATCTCTTCGAGATGCTCCAACTTGGTACTACAGTCATCGAGAATTTCCGCTTCGTCGGGTCGTTCGGGGCTAAGACTAGCGGAAGTGTCAAGGATTTGCTGTTTTTGTTGCTCTATCTCTAGAAGACGAGTTTGCAGTTTGCGACGGTAGGCGTCCCCCTCCCTTGTCGCCGGAAGCGGCAGTGGCGCATTGAAGGTAGAAGAATCGAGGGCGAAGAAGTCAATGCCGCCGCTACGAAATGTGTAATAGCGGTTAGGTAACCGGGTGAAGCGTCCGGGTTGGTAAGACAGGCAGCGACCTGTATCAGTTTGTGCAGTGTAATGGCGGTCTAGATGACGACCCAACTCCCCTTTGTCGCCAACCGCCTGGAGGTAGTCAAGAAAGGCTCGTGCATAGGCATTACCTTGACCCGAACCATGCCAGCCAATGCTGAGATCCAATCCGAACCGGAGCAGACGGCGCAGCGGCAGTGTTGTCTGTGCCATCAAACCATAGAAAAAGGGCAAATCATAGTAATCGTGGTTACCAGGTACGGGTAGGAACGGCTTGTTGAAGACCATCTGGTCATAGGCAATGCGTTCGGGTTGCTCTCCGCCCACCAGAAATTCTCGGTAAGGCTTGATAAAGTTTTCTCTGTAGTACTCGCTTGAGCCAACCAGATAAATTACGTCGCCGGTGTGCAATAGGAAACGGCAACTGTCGCGGTGTTCAAGCATTAGTTCGGCGATTTGTCGTTGGGGGTTGTGACTGTGATGGGGACCAGAGCCACTATCACCCACGACCAAAAATGAGAACTCTGGACTGTCCTCTAAGCCATCGTCCAACACCATCCGGGTTTGATCGATTCTCCGCTCGACAAGACTTGGGTCAAGCCACCGCACCCGTTGCTTCATTTTGCGGATTTTGACATCTATGGGCGGGTCGGACACAAATTTCATAAGCAGCTGTGGGTCTTGCGCGACTATATGTGATTTTGCCAAGTATCAGGTTTCACTTGAATCATCCACAGGTGTAAACTACCTACGCTCCGTTCGCTCAATGCAAGCCAGTGGATCTGAATT
>CBDTXL010000339.1:0-5303 GCA_965364435.1 uncultured bacterium | reverse complement strand
AGTTTGGGGGGATATTCTCAGAGCCAAGACAGATTGGGAGAAAAACCGAGAGAAACCGATTAAATACACAAGCATTACTCGTGAGGGAAACCGCGTTACCTTTGAACTCTCAGAACTTCCAGAAAATGACATAGCTGGACAACCCCGCCATGTGACAAACTCAAAAGGATTTAGCCTAGTGGGAGGAGATGTTGAGGAAGTCATAGGTGACAAATTAGTTCTTTATGTCAAAGACGGAGAACCAGACCGACTCCCACATTCGGGTGAGCTACGCTTTGATACTCGTGCTGCTGAGGTTGCCCTAAATCGACAAAAAAACGCCCTAGATGCCGTTCGATTCGACCGCGCAGTCCGCTCAGACATTCGCCAACTACTTGTAAATCCCCAAGAAGTTCGTACTCCTGACGTAGAGGTGGATGTGCAGTTTGTTCAACCTCTCAATGAATCACAGCAGGAAGTTGTTAAAGCTGCACTCTCAACAGAAGATTTTCTGATTGTCCAAGGTCCACCAGGCACAGGCAAGACAACATTTATTACAGAAGTTGTTCTGCAAACTCTTAAAGCTAATCCTGATGCACGAATTTTGCTGAGTTCACAAACTCATGTTGCACTAGATAACGCCCTAGAACGGATTCAAGCTAAAAATCCTAGCTTGAAATTGGTGCGAATTGGCAAACACGAACGGGTATCAGAGAATGTCCACTCACTCTTACTCGAAGAACAAATGAACCTGTGGCGAGAGGAAGCGATCGCTAAGGGGCAGAAGTTTATTAATGAGTGGTCAGCGCAGCGGGGTATCTCTCAGAATGACAGTGAAATGGCAACACTGTTTCAAGAATTGGGGACTCTAGTCGCAAAGAACGAAACATTGAGAACAGAGATTAGTATTTGGAAACAGGACTTAGATGAAATTTTAGCGATCAATTACGATCCAGAAAACCTAGACTTATTAGTAAAAGCTCAGATACCAAAAGAGAGGTTAGAGGAAGTTCAAAGTATTGAAGCTGAAATTATCCGCCTGCGTCAGCAGTCAAAAGAAGCGCGTGATCAGCAGAAGAAAACAGCGAACCGCCTGCAACAGTTAAGCAAAATTGAGATAGAAGAACTATTAAGTCTATCGTCGGAAGATATAGCAGGTTATATCAGCATACTAATTGAGCCAAACAGTCCAGAGATGAAAAGGCTTCAACAATTGCTGAGTATCCAGACGGAGTGGTTCGATCAGTTTGGTCGAAATGAGAAATTCAATGCACCTCTGATTAAGCGATCGCAAGTAGTAGCCGGAACCTGCATCGGAATTCCTAGAGATATTCAAGACATAGAATTTCACCTGTGCATTGTTGATGAGGCTTCAAAAGCTACAGCGACAGAAGTGCTAGTTCCCATTGTGCTATCGCATCGCTGGATTCTCGTTGGCGACCCCAAACAACTCCCACCCTTCCGAGATGAAGCTAGCAGAGATTCTGACTTTCTGGACAAATATGAACTAACTCAGGATGATATCCGAGAAACCCTGTTCGACCGACTGCTCAGAATACTTCCAGATGGGTGTCGTAAGATGTTAACAATCCAACATCGAATGGTTGCACCAATCGGCGATCTTGTCAGTGAATGCTTTTACGAGAGTCAACTAAAAAGTGCCAGAACTGATGTAGATAAAAACCTTAGCAGAATTTTACCGCAACCCGTCACTTGGTTGACAACAACGAAACTTCGCAATTGTAGCGAACATTCGACTAATTCTAGCTTTGACAATGCTTGTGAAGTTAAAGTCATAGTTGAGTTTCTCAAACAGCTAAACCAGATGGCACAAGAGGCTCAGAAAAAATACAGTGTTGCTGTCTTAAGTGGGTATGCAGCACAGCTAAAGTTACTCAATCGTAACCTTGCGTCATTATTAAACAACTGGCAAGCCTTGACAGTTGAGTGTAATACAGTTGACGCATTCCAAGGCCGCGAAGCTGATATTGCCGTGTACTCTGTGACTCGCTCTAATAAGGAAGGTAAAGTGGGTTTCCTGCGGGATGCAGAGCGATTAAATGTAGCTTTATCCAGGGGGAAAGTTGGCTTAGTAATCGTGGGAGATCACTACTTCTGTCGAACCTCACGCGACAACCCGTTACACCGAGTTTTGGATTACGTTGAGCGTCACCCGGAAAATTGTGTCCTCAAAGAGGCAGTCGAGTATCCCTCAACCCGCCAGGGAATAAATTCCCCGCGTCATAGCAAAAGTCCGTTAAAACGGACTGAATAAAAATATTTAGTTGGCTTAAGCCAACTTGAGCTATTAGCCGGGGGTTTCAACCTCCGGCGGGACAGAATACATAACCAATGCTTAGAGAGCCTAACTTATGAGTTCAGAAGAATCAGCTTCTCTTACTCCAGAAGAACTACGTCGCTATGATACTCGAACAGGCTTCGACCTTGTTAGCTGTAGAGAAGTCGGTTTGCCTGTTTATAAAATTACCGTTCAAGCTCTAACGCAACTCCGTAAACCTATTCCCCCGATAGAAGAATATGTCTTGAAAGCTATTAACGCTGGTCTATCCTCTGAAGCGGATATTGGTGGGCTTCTCGGTCTCGAACCGCCTATCATCAGGGATGCAATGATCAATTTAAGAATGAGTGAGGATATTGACCTCATAGCCCCTGATGACTCTCTAATGCAAGTTTGGAAATTGACCAAAAAAGGTGAAGGAACACTCCGTGATGCCAAAATTATTGTTCCAGAGGAGCGAACATTTGATATCAACTTTGACGGACTCCTACGGCATCCTCACTGGTACGGGCGATTGGAGTTCCGTTTGCTAAAGCCAAAAGACTTGCGCGACAAAAATATTATAGAAATTGAACCCTCTCCAAAAAAGCCCCCAGAATTGTCAGATCTCAAACTCAAAGATGTGGACACAATTATTCGCGACATTGAGGGGGCAAGCAAAGCTAAAGTCAAGCAAGATCGAGACCTGCTAGGCTTGAAAGCGATTGAGCGTAGACAGAGATTTTTTCAACCTGCCTTGGCACTAATTTATAAGGCAAAGGACACTGATGATGTTCAGGTTGCCTTCGCTATTGATGGAGTTCTCTCGAATGAACATGAGGGGTCTTTCGCCCGTTCTAATGGAATCAAGAAACTTAAAATATTAGAGACAATAAAAGAGAGCGCACCCAGGAAGTTAGCCGAAGAAGTTTTAGGAAATGAATTTGTCGCTCAAGCTCCCTTACAAGAAATTGAGGCACTGAAAGAAGAGGTATCTTCGGCTCAAGCTAAAATAGATACAGCTCGAACTAGCGTAGAACAGGCTGAAACGGATGAAGAAAAAGCGGCTTTAGAACAAATCATTATTGAACAGCAACGCCAAATAGAGCAACTTAAAATTCAGCTTAATTCATTTCCTATTCGTTTTCTAGAGGTGTACGAACACCGTCCACTGCTCGAAGAAGCTCTAAAGGATAGCAAAGAACGTCTGATGATTATCTCGCCTTGGATTCGAGCAAGTTCTGTAGATAAACGGTTTCTTCAACAGTTTGAAAATCTCCTAAAACGGGGAGTAGAAGTTTTCATTGGGTACGGTTTAGGAGAAAACGATCATGATAAAAAGTACCAATCTGATATCCAAGCTGAGAAGAATATCCAAAAATTAGCGAATCAGTATAAGGAGAATTTCAAGCTTAAACGTCTGGGAAATACCCACGCCAAAATTCTCATATCTGATACAAAATTTGCTGTCACCACGAGTTTCAACTGGCTCTCTTTTAGGGGAGATCGCGATCGCACATTCCGGGATGAGCGAGGGACGCTTGTATCTGACCCCCAGAAGATCGATGAGCTGTTCGATAGCTACAAGCGCGATTTGACGGTTGAATTTGAGGAGGGCGAATAAGGTAAATAAGATAGTTTCCCCAAGCGCGATCGCCTACCTATCCATCAGTCTTAAAGTCACCAAGAAGTCAAAAAACTCCAATCTTCTTTCTCTTGCGGTTTCTCTAAGTTTGTCTGTTGAATTAAATCCTCATATTCTCCTGAATCCATCCACTTCAATAACTCATACCAAGTTGCATTCAAACGTATAACACTCTCTTTCTCTTACCTCAGTGTTCTCTGTGGCTCTGTGGTTCATTAAATTCTACTAAGAGCTGCAACTCAGTATCAGCAGCTCACATCAGTTCTATTCCTCATTCATAGCCGCCGTTAGCTCTTGGTAGCTGCGACTTCTCTCAACTGGCGTCGTGGTGGAAACCATCGCTGCCATTAGCTGCTCAGGCACCACATTGAAGGGTAACCGATGGATGTCGGACTTGGGGTTACAGGCAATTTCCGCTGCTTTCCGCAACTCCGATAGGGTGATATTCCCAAGATTTAGGTCATCTAGAGTTTGGGGTAAGCCAATCTCTGCGTAAAACTTCAACAGTTGTTGCCGTGCTGACGCTGCCAGTTGGTTGCCTTGAAGCATTTCTTCTAGACGCAGCTGTACGAGAATTCCATAAGCAACTTTCTCGCCATGTAAAGCGTCGTGAGCCGCGGGAATGTGCGTCAAGCCATTGTGAACCGCATGGGCGGCAACGGTACGACACTGGGCACCGCCCAAACCGCCGATAACGCCAGCAAGTAAGACGGTCGCATCGACCACTTCTCGCCAAACTTCACTTCCCGGTTCTTTGAGAGCGTCTGCTGATTTTTGAAACAGGATATCCCGCAAAACTCTTGCCTGTTGTACAGCGGCAATAATTAGGGTGGCGGACTCACTGCCACTACTAACGGAAGCTTCGTACCACTTGGCTAGGGCATCACCAATCCCGGCAACTAGGGTGCGTTGTGGCGCTGTCTGAATCAGGCTGTAATCCAACACCAGCAAGTCTGGGCAGCGGTCAAGCGTCACATCGTATAGGAAAGCGCCCTGGTCAGAATAGATATTGGATAGACCTGTCCAAGCGGCACAGGTAGCAGCAGAGGTGGGCACTGCTACAACTGGCAACTTGCACTGATGCGCTAGGAGTTTGGCGGTGTCTAAGGCTTTACCGCCACCGATACCGATGATAAAGTCAGCTTGATGCTGGGCGGCGGCTTCTCGTAGCGACGCCAGGGATGCCGAACTGCAATCAGGAGTATAGGATGCTAGGGAATAGCTCAGCTGCCGCTGTTCCAGGACGGGTTGCAGTTGCTCGGCAAGAGCAGCTAGGGTATGGTCGCCTCCCACCACCAATGGACGATGACCCAAGCGTGCGATCGCTTCTCCTGCCTGAGAGAGCGCTTGGACGCCTCGTATCACTTGGGCTGGGGCAACGGTGAGAGAAAACAGCGAAGG
>CBDTXL010000338.1:0-5327 GCA_965364435.1 uncultured bacterium | reverse complement strand
AGTGTTTGATGGGGATGAGCCGGAAATTAGACAGGACAAGTTAGCCACGCTCAAGCTTTTTGAAGGTGGTTTGTGGCTGTACCATAAGCGGGCTTTCAGTGAAGCGGCACAAATGTTTGAAGCTGTCTTGAGCATGAATCCACAAGATACCGTTGCCCAAATCTATCTAGAGCGCTGTCAGTCCCAGGAAGGCAAGATTCTACTGCTCCCTTTATCCACACCTAATCAAGGGTAGCGCTGTAGCCCCTCTCGTCGTCAGTGCGATCGCATTTTCTCTGGTTGTCAGTGCTAACGCCCCTACATCTCATCTATAAAACCGCGATCGCATTTTCTCTGGTTGTCAGTGCGATCGCATTCTTTCAACTGTAGGGGCTGTAGGGGCGAAGCATTTGGGCGATAACTTATGAAACTAAACTGAGATTCCCTATCCAAATGCTTCGCCCTGTCCCGCGATCGCCAATAACATTTGTACATAAACATTAGCGTTTGCCTATACACCTTGAGGGCGAAGCATTCGGATACAGAAATTCAGGTTTACTCAGTTCAATTGTCGCCCGAATGCTTCGCCCCTACATCTATAAAACCGCGATCGCATTCTCTCTCGTTGTCAACGCGATCGCATTTTTGTGTGACTAGCAGGTGCTTATGCATACCCACCTACTACACACCTTCCAACCGCAGAAAATGCACTCGCCCAGATGATTCACCCGCTACAATTGTCAGCCCATCCGGCGCAACGGCACAGCAGCGTAACGCACCCTCCCCAATAAAACTGGCAATTTCCGTCCCACTCTCCAAATCCCAGACTTTGAGGGTGTTATCAAGTGAAGCGGAAACCACCTGTTTGCCGTCGGGGGTGATAGCGACTGCCTTTACATAGTCCTGATATCCGGCGACTGCCCGTATCGACTCGCTATGTCCACTGAGGGTGAATCGTTCGGCTCCAGAGTGCAAATCCCAGACTTTGAGGGTGTTATCCCTTGAAGCGGAAACCACCTGTTTGCCGTCGGGGGTGATGGCGACTGCTTCTACAAGGTGGCTATGTCCGGTGAGGGTGAATCGTTCGGCTCCCGAGTGCAAATCCCAGACTTTGAGGGTATTATCCCATGAAGCAGAAACCACCTGTTTGCCGTCGGGGGTGATAGCGACTGCCCGTACCGAGCTGCTATGTCCGGAGAGGGTACGCAGCAATGGTGTACCGGGCGGCATCAAGCTCGGTGTGAAAGGGCGCAGCCAGGGTTTTTGCTTCTGCTTGCTTTGCGCCAGCAGTGCCTGAATTTCTGGTGCGTTAAAGGACATCAATCGTCCCAGCAGTTGCCCTGCTAGTTGTGTCTCGTCCTTATCTACAACGTGCGCCGACAGCCGAATCGCCCCTTGAATTAATTTCAGAATCTCCGCTTTCTCCTTTAGCTCCCCCCCTTGCCCTTCCTTAACAACGGAAGAATGAACAACATTTTCTTGCTCCCCTCTTAACAAGGGGGGTTGGGGGGGTTCAAGACTTGTGGCTAAATCATAATCCTCAATCAGCGCCTGCACCCCAAACGCCAAAACCTTCGCCTCAATAAAATCAAAATCCGTCAGACAGCGAAACAATTGCTTTGCCTTGCCAGCACCAGCCAGATGACTAGGCGTGTGCTTCAACGCATAGTCTCTCTTCTGGGCTGAAAGACTCCCTAACCAAGCACGAACATCACTCATCCCCAAAAACCCCCTGCGTCAGGTTATCCGCAATCAGAGCATTAATCCCCTGAAGCGTCACCCCAGCCGCCTGAACAATGTCCTTACGAGACAGAAAATCACAGAAGCTTAAGTGATAAATGCTGTAACACGTTTGCCCATCAACGTACTCCTGGCGCAAAAACTGCTCCCATTCATCGAGAACCTCTTGCACCGTGAACGCATCCTCACTCGCAAACTCGGCAATTAACTGGCGTGAAACGGGTTCGCGGAGTTCCGCCAGAACGTACACAATCTTAATTTTGGTACGCTTCCTCTGCTTATCCATCATCCCCATGCGCCGCCAGTGTTCTTCGTAGTAAGCTTGCAAACCTTGAGGTAGAGTCTCCATGCTGAAATCTCGATACACCCCACGCTCAATTTCTGTCAGCACATAGCGCAGGTACATGAAATTATTCTCGCTCTTGTGGGCAAGCTGAGTGATAAACTCGTCAACCGTTAGCCCTTGAGCATCAATCCACACCCGTAACTGTTCGCGCTGCGTAGCGCCACGAATATAAGTCTGGATGTCTTGCAAGCTTTCGCTGCGGTATGCCATTAGGTCAAACACTTGCTGCGGCGCGTTCACGGTAAAAGGCAGCGTGACGGGTCGCCGCGTGATTAAAATATAAATATTCTTGGGCAGAGTAGCAGGCAAATAGAGGATATTCGCGCCACTGTGGTCAGTTTGATCGACTTCATCCAGCGCATCAATGACAATTACCAAGCGTTCACCCCGCTTGAGCTTTGCCTCTACCTCACCGAGCAACTGTGCCAAAAACTTCCCGTCTCGTGTGGCATCCGAGGGTAGCGAGGGATAGGGCAAATTGTAGCGAGAGATGATTTGAGTGCAGACACTATCTAAAAATTGGTCAGCGCGGTTGATACCTTGGGAACGAACGTTGAAATGAGCCACACATTCATTGCGCCGGACATACTCAGCCGTGATCGCACTCTTCCCGACTCCAGGTTCTGCTTCTATGATAAAGTAACCGTTGGGCTGGCTTGTCAGAAACTCCGCTATTGCCTGAAACACAAACTCACGCCCAACAAACCCCTCCGTCTTTTCATGAATTAGTGCTTGGAACGGATGGCGCACTCTTGGTGACTCTGCAACAGGTGCAGGCTGATTGCTAATTACTGGTTCTGGCTTATCTTCAACCCGAACATTCCCCAGCCATTGCCGTCGAAACTCTTCTTTTTGTTGCTCTATTTCCTGTGCTGCTTTCTTGCCGTCGGTAGCAGTCAGCAGCCGCGCCATGCTGTCCAGTGAGCGATAAGTGTAGTCATTGTCGAACTTCTGTAAATCGTTATGCTTTACCGCATTGCGTACTTCCAGCAATTCACTGACTAAACTGCGCTGGGAATAATCAAATTTTTGCGGTTCACGGAAAGCATCATTCCATTGATCCAAAATAAGTTTAAGCACGACTTGAGGGTCTTGCCATTTAAGGTCATCTCCCTCAAAGTGATAATCTTGCAAACCCAGCCGTGCATCCTGCAACCAGTTCTTTCCGTATTTCGCCTTCATCTTGCGCTGGATGAAGGGCTTGAGTGCAGGGACTAATATCTCTTCGAGTGCGCTGTCAACCAACTGCTTATTACACTTGCGATCGCCCTGCGCCATTGGTCAGAATCCCCTTAATCAGGAAAGTCAGCTCCTTTTGCCATTGTCAGCAATTTTTACTTGGATTGCAGGAACTGACCTTTCCAGACACGCTCTCAAATAGGTGCGATCGCTCCTGTCAGACAGAGGCGCGATGTTCAATAGGGGAGACAACGCGATCTGCGCTTCGCAGCAGCGCTTCGCTATCGCACTCTTGGCACAAAGCGTCATAATAATTTTGCCGCTAATTAAAAGCCTTTAAATCAATTCATGAAACCCAAATTTAAGGATACCGTCGCTTGGCAACAGGCTGAAATGCTGATGCAACCGGCTTTAATCCGTATCCTCGATCAAGTTCGCAAACAGCTCGAACAAACCACTTGGAAGGCAACTTACAACAATGTCCAGACCCCAATACCAGGTTATGAGATGTGTTTGGAACACAACGACACTTCAGTATGCGTCGATTTATGGGATCTTTGTTTTCAAGTCTGTTTTCGCAACTACAAGCCAGTACACACTGAACTAGAAAGCCAGGAAGTCGAGATTGACACAAGCTTGATTGATGAAACAGGTGATGTGGATTGGCAGTGTCTAGACACCAAGGCACAAAAGTTGGTAGAGCAAGTCTTTGCAGATTTACCATCTGTATAGCTCCTAGGCGTTAGTGTTAGCTCTCGCGGGGTGAAGCCCAGGAGTTAGCGTTTCCGTAGGACGATCGCTAATTTACTCCCTTCCCGGTAGAAGAATATCTAGGGTTGGGGTGGGGAGTAGGGAGTAGGGAGTAGGGAGTAGGGAGTAGGGAAGACTGGCAGTAGATAATCTTATGGTGGGAAGGGAGTAAGAGAAAATCAGGTAGAGTAATGATTCAAGAATTACATGATGTCCAACTTGAGGCGGGGGCGACATTTGAGCCAGTTACCGATGTAATGGTTCCAAGGAGTTTCGGAAATGATACTGCGGCGACTCAGGCGGCGCGTCAGGGTGTTGCCCTGGTTGACTTGTCCCATTGGGGGCGTCTCGTTATCTCCGATGACGATCGCATCCGCTTCTTACACAACCAAAGCACGAATAACTTCCAACGACTCCAACCGGGACAGGGTTGTGACACAGTTTTTGTGACTTCTACTGCTCGCACGATCGACCTGGCAACGGCTTACGTCACAGAGGATGCGGTGCTATTGCTTGTCTCTCCTAATCGGCGTCAGCAGCTGACGGAGTGGCTGGATCGTTATATTTTTCCGATGGATCGGGTGGAATTGAAGGATGTGTCTAACGAGAGTGCCACCTTCAGCCTGATTGGACCAGAAAGTGACGCCCTCTTGGAAAAGTTGGGCGTCGAGATGCCCATCGGTGAAGCTTATGCCAATCACCAGCAGCTAACACTCGATGATCTTAAGGTGCGTGTTGCGGTGGGTAGTGGTTTGGCACTCCCCGGATATACGCTCATTGTCCCCGCTAGCGATGCCGCGAAGCTCTGGAAGACACTAACAGCCGACGGAGCAATACCAATGGGCGATCGCGTTTGGGAACAGCTGCGAATTGAACAGGGGCGTCCCACTCCAGACCACGAACTAACCGATGATTATAATCCCCTAGAAGCCGGTTTATGGCAGACTATCTCTTTTGATAAAGGTTGCTACATCGGTCAGGAAACCATTGCCCGGTTGAATACCTACAAAGGCGTCAAGCAACAACTCTGGGGTGTCCGCTTAAGCGCTCCCGCCGAGCCAGGAAGTGTCATAACAGTAGAAGGCGATAAAGTCGGCAAGCTGACCAGTTTTACAGAAACTGACCAAGGACCGTTTGGTTTAGCCTATATCCGCACCAAAGCTGGTGGTGTCGGTCTTAAGGTGCAAGTAGCAGAGGTCGAGGGTGAAATCGTTGATGTCCCGTTCTTGACCCATGACTATCAGTAAGCTATAAATGGCTGGTAATGGGTAATGGGTCATGGGTCATGGGTCATGGGTAATGGGTAATGGGTCATGGGTCATGGGTCATGGGT
>CBDTXL010000337.1:0-5360 GCA_965364435.1 uncultured bacterium | reverse complement strand
GAGAGATGTTCTCCCAAAAGTCATCAAACATAAGTAGAGCCGCCGACCTGAGCGGCTAACAGTCATTGCCTCTTAACTGGTAGCATTTGTGGACGAGTTCGACAACCAAGGGGGTTACTCCACGTTGCTCACGTCCAAGCCGCACCTTTTGAGAACGGTTTCACGGGTAACTGCCAAGGGGGAAATGCGATCTGAAGAGCAGCAGCGTTTCGCTATCGCGGTGGGCTAATTGAGGCTCAAGTCTGGGCTAGAGTCCCCACGCTCTTTGGGATTTCAACTCTTCAGTTCGTTAAAAAGTAACGCATATAACAGTTTTAATATACTTTTTATGGTAAAGTTCCTGAAGTTTTAACCAAGTTTAACCTTCCTACTATCTATAAGCTTTATCCTTACCTGTTTAAGATTACACTCTAGCGCACTAGAAAATTATGTCGATCATTTAGGAGACCACAGCTGGTGGATCAGTGATGTGCAAAAGTTCAAGCAGCACTATCCAGAATGGGATTTGACCTACGGAATCACCGATATTTTAAAAGAAATTTATAACCAAAATATCAATCGATGGCTCTAAGGATACGCTTTGAGGAATACATTTTAACTTTCAATCCTTGTGAAATTTAAAGGAGCGTCTTAGTGATGAAGAAACTATTCGGAAAACGAATATTCAAGTTTCTTATAGGCGGGGGTGTATCAGCTGCCTTCAACTTGTTGCTCATGTTTGTCATGATTGAGCAGTTGGGGTTTGATACACCTGTTCTGGAGAACCTAGCCAATGCAATATCAATCGAGCTGTCATTGCTGTTTAGTTTTTTCGTCTATCGGATTTGGGTTTGGCCAGGCGGTACTTGGACGGTTCGAGAAGTTTTGTGGCGACAGCTTCCCCTTTACCATATCGCAGCTGGTGCGGCTGTGATTTCTCGGATATTTATTGTGTATCCTATCTTCAATTGGTTAGGTGTTAATTATAAAATTAATACCTTAGTGGGTGTGTTGTTAAGTGCTGTTCTTAACTATGTGATTAGTGACCGATTGGTGTTTAAAACTCAAGTTAAACATCCCACTCCACAGAGTGAGTCAGAGTCTCTGTCAGAACTTTATTATCCAGAAGGATTAGGACCCGCTTTAGTAGACAGAGCAAACGTACAAGAACCACCATTCGCCCAATCTGGAGATGTTAAGCAACTCCTCGTCTCACTTGTGATTCCGGCTCACAATGAAGAGGGTTGTATCGAACAAACAATTCACTCAATAAGCCAGTTGCTAGAAGCGCAAAATATTGCTTATGAAATTTTAGTAGTAAATGATAATAGCCGCGATCGCACAGAAGCAATACTACAACAGCTCAGTGAGGAAAACAGCAAGGTGCGTTATATCAATAACTATTATCCAAATGGTTTTGGCTTTGCAGTGCGCTGCGGTTTAGAAAACTTTCGAGGCGATGCTGTTGCAATTGTAATGGCAGATTGTTCTGATGCCCCTGAAGATATAGTGCATTACTATTATAAGCTTCAGGAGGGCTACGATTGTGTGTTTGGCTCCCGTTTCATCAAGGGAGGCAAAGTCATTGACTACCCAGCTCATAAATTGATGATCAATCGTTTAGCAAATTTGTTTATTCAAATCTTATTTGGGCTGAAATTCAACGATACAACAAATGCGTTTAAGGCTTATCGTCGAGAAGTAATTGATGGCGTTGCTCCACTGTTATCTCACCACTTTAATTTAACAGTTGAGATTCCCCTCAAGGCGATCGCCCGTGGATATTCCTACACAACAGTTCCAATTACCTGGCGCAATCGTACAACAGGAGTTTCCAAACTGAAGTTGAAAGAGATGGGCAGTCGGTACTTATTTATTGTGCTCTATGTCTTATTAGAAAAAATGCTTTCTAGAGGAGACTATGCTCGCAATAATTTTCAGCCAGCAAGTCGGAGGCAAGCCTGATAACCAATGACTTTTGATTATAGTTTGAGAGATTTGCAGCATGTAAATTTACCTTCCAACCAAATTCTAATCTACCACTCGGAAGATTTATATGACTCCCTCTATCTCACATATGAATCCAGAGGAATACCTAAAAAAGCTTTACTCTAATCGCTTTGACTCTAAACAGAGAAAAACCAAACTTGCACTATGGAAGGTCTTAATTGAAGGCTTTCTGCAAAAGCATATAGGAAAAGAATCAATAATTTTAGATA
Organism: uncultured bacterium; assembly: GCA_965364435.1. Classification (GTDB taxonomy): domain Bacteria; phylum Cyanobacteriota; class Cyanobacteriia; order Cyanobacteriales; family Coleofasciculaceae; genus CBDTXL01. The sequence goes on along the minus strand of CBDTXL010000337.1, from coordinate 3,162 downwards.
TCGGAGGCGGCTATTGTGAGTTTATTAATCAAGTTCAAGCCAAAGAAAAATACTTAATTGATCTAAATCCAGACTCCAAAATATTAGCCAACCCTGATATTAACTTACTTAACATCAATATTCTGAACTTAAACGAGCAGAAGCTACTGACAAAAAAAATTGATACAATTTTAATGTACTCTATGTCTTTTTAGAAAAAATGCTTTCTAGGGGAGACTATTCTCGGAAGAATTTTCAGCTAGCAATTCGGCGGCAAGCCTGATGATTTAAAAAGTTTTATTTATTAGAGGAGCATAGCTTATGGATAGGGATTTAGAAATGGAGATGAATAGCTCCAAAACTGGCAACTTATTAAGTCTGGTGGTGTTCGCTTCAGCTTTTTTAATTCCACTGATATTCGCTCTCTACACTAACCATGCTTGGGAAGATTGGTACATTACCTACCGCGCTAGCAAGAACCTAGCACTTGGCAACGGTCTGGTCTACACAGTCGGGGAGCGGGTACATAGTTTCACCTCACCACTCGGTACCCTGATTCCAGCGGCTCTTAATTTTATAACTGGTAACATCTCCGATGATTTAGTGCTGTGGCTTTTTCGCCTGTTCAACTGCATGTTACTTGGGATCACAGCCGTCATGCTCCTAAAGATCGCTCAACAACTCAGGTTAGGTGTTTGGTCGATAGTTGTGCTGCTTGGGATGTTTGTCTTTGATACGAAAATTGTTGATTTTAGTATCAATGGCATGGAGACTGCCCTTATAGTTTTCTTTTTGGCCTTGACGCTTTACGCGCTGGTGATGCCACTCAATAGACCCAGTCTAATGATGGGTCTAGCATGGGGTGGGCTAATGTGGAGCAGACCAGATAGTTTTGTCTATATTGTCGCATTGAGTCTTGGCTTCTTGATTTTTAATCCAGGCTCACCAATTAAACAGAACCGCTTTCAAAGGATTAGGCATTACTGTATTGCAGGTATAGTTGCGGCACTTATCTATACCCCTTGGTTGATCTGGGCGTGGAGCTATTACGGCTCTTTTATACCTCATACAGTTTTGGCTAAAGGTTTGTCGAGCGATCCTTCATCAGCACATGAGCGTTTCTGGATACTCCCACACTTATTGACTTTCCCACTCAATGGCCTGATAAGAAGTATGTCTTTTGATAAGACATTCTTACCCGCCTATGCTATAGACTTGGGCGGCTGGCCAGTCTATTTCAAGATAGCCAGTAAAATTCTTGCTTGGATATGTGCATTTGCCTGGATGCTACCCTTCTTACGACCAATCACACGGGCTTTATCCTTGGCAGTGCTTGTTGTTCATATTTACTTGAATTTCTCAATGCCATTTATTTTTCCTTGGTATATCCCCAGCGTTACTCTTCTCAGTATTGTTGTCTTTGCCCTGCTCGTTGATCAAAGCCTCAACGCCGCCAGATTTTCTCAGGAGAAAGCTCTCAATGAGCAGAAGAATCGCAGTGTCAACTCCAACTTGTTGCCTCGCTCGATCGTGATGGTTGTACTCTTGATGACCCTTTCTCTAACGTTTTGTGCCGCTTACCAACTTCGTATCCAGCAAACGCTCGTTGAGGAAGGCAATCGCCAGCAAATTGGGTTGTGGCTTCATGAACATGCTTCTTCACCTCATGACCGAGTATTCCTGGAATGCTTAGGCTATATCGGTTTTTACTCCAATCTTAAGATGTATGATTATCCAGGACTATCTTCACCTGAGGTTGTGGCTGCTCGTCGGAAACTCCACAGCAATAGTTATGGGGATTTGATTGACTACTTAAGACCAGAATGGCTCGTTCTTCGACCAGGTGAAGTTGAGAGCGTGCGTCAAAAAAAATCCACGTTACTCAGCCAAGTGTATTTGCCTGTTAAGACTTTTGATGTGTCGAAGCAGATAGCTTCTTATTCCTTCCTGCCTGGTAGAAGCTATCTTAAGTTCGATCAAACATTCGTGGTGTTTGGGCGTCACGATATGGCTAATCTCTAGCCTCGGTATTTTGCAACGAGCGCGTTCGCAATCCAGTAATCGGCAAGGTGAAAAATTATGGTATGGAGCTTCTACACTTGGATGGCTTGATTGCTGATTAGCAAGTTGCACATCGCCTCACTTTGAACACTAGCACTTCGGAGGAAAGCTTGATGAGCCGACGAGTTTTGATTACAGGCGGAGCCGGTTTTGTAGGTAGCGCGTTAGGGTTGGGGTTGGCTCAACGCTATCCGGACTGGCAAATTACTGCTTTAGATAACCTGAAGCGACGGGGTTCAGAGTTAAATTTATCCCGACTCAAGCAAGCAGGTATTCAGTTTATTCATGGTGATGTGCGGAATACAGAAGATCTCGAACCAGTGGCGCTTCAACCAGATTTAATCTTAGAGTGTTCTGCGGAGCCATCAGTTTTGGCAGGGTATGCTTCTCCTGGCTATGTGCTGCAAACGAACTTGGTAGGAACAGTCAACTGCTTAGAATTGGCTCGGCAGACTCAGGCAGATTTTATTTTTCTGTCTACCAGTCGGGTATATCCCATTGCTTACCTCAATGCTTTGGAGTTCACAGAAACAGAAACACGCTTTCAACTTTTGGAGCAACAACGTTTACCAGGCGTATCGAGTCAAGGCATTTCGGAGGAATTTCCCTTAAATGGAGCGCGATCGCTCTACGGCGCTACCAAGTTAGCCTCAGAACTACTGGTAGCTGAATATGCAGATGCCTATGGACTGAGAACTGTGATTAATCGCTGTGGTGTGCTGACTGGACCTTGGCAAATGGGCAAAGTTGATCAAGGGGTGTTTGCCTTGTGGATGGCGTTTCACTACTTCCAGCGATCGCTGAAATACATTGGTTATGGAGGAACAGGCAAACAGGTTCGAGACTTTTTGCATGTGAGTGATCTACTAGACCTGATCGATATTCAAATTCACCGCTTGGAAGAATTGAGAGGACAGACTTTTAATGTAGGTGGTGGTGCCAACAACACACTTTCACTCTATGAAACAACGCAGCTTTGCCAGGAAATCACTGGACAGCAGATCCCAATTACTCCCGTTTCAGACACACGAGCGGGGGATGTTCCTATTTTTATTACAGATTCCAGCAAAGTGATGAGTGCTACTGGGTGGCAACCCCAAAAAGATGCCAAAACGACTCTCA
>CBDTXL010000336.1:0-5361 GCA_965364435.1 uncultured bacterium | reverse complement strand
GTCACGGATATGGTGTTTCGCCGTCTGGTGCGTCGCTATGCCCCAGAGTCGATGATGTACACGGAGATGGTGAATGCGACAGGGCTGCACTATGTGAAGGAGCTGCCTAAGATTATGGAGGTAGACCCCAATGAAAGACCAATCAGTATCCAACTGTTTGACTGCCGCCCAGATTTCTTGGCAGAAGCGGCGCAGATGGCGGTGGAGGAAGGGGCGGATACGGTTGATATCAATATGGGTTGCCCTGTCAACAAAATCACGAAAAACGGCGGTGGTTCTTCCTTATTGCGGGAACCAGCAACCGCTGAGGCAATCGTGCGGGCAGTCGTCAAGGCGGTGAATGTGCCAGTCACTGTGAAAACTCGTATCGGTTGGACAGATAAAGAAATCAATATTCTGGAATTTGCCAAGCGGATGGAGGATGCAGGGGCGAAGATGATTACGGTGCATGGACGTACCCGCGCCCAAGGCTACAACGGCAATGCTAAGTGGGAGTGGATTGGGCGAGTTAAGGAGATTCTTTCTATCCCGGTAATTGCCAATGGGGATATCTTCTCGGTTGAGGCAGCGGTGAAATGTCTGGAACAGACGGGCGCTGATGGGGTGATGTGTTCGCGAGGAACCCTAGGTTATCCGTTTTTGGTAGGAGAAATTGACTACTTCCTGAAAAATGGACAAGCGTTGACGCCTCCAACGCCGGTAGAACGGTTAGAATGTGCGCGGGAACATTTGCAAGCGCTATGGGAGTATAAGGGCGATCGCGGAATCCGTCAGTCCCGCAAGCATATGACTTGGTATGCCAAAGGTTTTCCTGGGGCCGCTGAGTTGCGCGGACAGCTGGCTGTGATTGAAACGGTTGAGCAAGGGTTGGAGATGATTGACCGTGCTCTAGCACGGCTCAACGCTTGTATCCAGGAAGAAGCGATCGCCTAAACTTCAGAAGAAGAGGACCCAAACTCAAGATTGGAGATCGCCTGTTCAATGTCTAACGTCAAAAATTTCTTGACTGGTATGTACATCCAGTAAACAGGGAGCTGTGGATCTTGACCGATTTTTTGAAATCCTAGGGCTTGTGTCAGTCCTTCATAACTAGGATGGATGATCAAGGCATAGAGGTCGCGGAGGTTAGGAAAATCAGCCTGCATCTGGATTATTGTCGTTTGTGCATCCTCTAAAAATCTACAAACGTTTAGCCGCTGCATATAAGGAGTATCGATAAGCCAGCTCCGCACCAAGATAGAAGTGCAATCTGGATCTCCTGGAATCGCCAAGGTAATCGGATCGATCTCACTAGCGGAACTCAGGTGCAGGCTTTTGCTAGGCGGGAGAAAGAAATTTTTCTCAGACTTCTTTGCCGTGGGATAGAGGACGTAAAAGCCCACAGGATGATAGTTATCGCCGCGACGCAGCACGCGCATACCAGTCGGGTATTGCTGGGCCCACTCCCGCAGTAGCCTCATGATCTTGTACGGTGCAGCCGTATTTTTGTTCATCCACTTGTAGTTGCCAGCCAGAAAACTGGCAACAGGGATTGCATCCGTTTCGGGATCGAAGTCATCAATTTTGAGCTGTACCGGCTCAGCTGGCTTAGGAAAGTCTGTCAGAGCTGGTAGAGAGCGGATTTGAATACAAATGGTGTTGCCATCAAACTGTTTCTCAATTAACCCTAGAGCGACCAGCCTATCGAGCATCATTCCCGCTGCGCGATCGCTCCCCCGCTCTCTATTGCTGTAGAATACTGCCTCTGCCTCTCGAAGGCTGCAAGCGACAAACCCTTCTGGTAAATTCAGTTTAGTTAAGGGTTGTCTCAAGCGCTGCCCCAGTTCCTGCTGCTGCTTGATCAATAAATAGACCCACAAGCGCACAAAGTACTCAGCTCGACGCCTGGTTAGCCCAACCCGTCCGATAAGCATTGAAATGTAGTTGCGCTGTTGCTCAAGAGGAAACCACTGATCGATACATTCTGGATTCATATCTCACGGGTTGTTGGAAGATTATCGCTTTTGCAAAAGTTAGTTTTTGCTGAGTATCTGTAGTACTTATCACCCTTTTGTGTACTATTTACGCAAGAAGCCCCCTGAACACACACTTTGCCTGCATAAGACAGTCTTTTTGAGCTAGTTTGTTACTACCGCTACTAATTACCAGTCTGAAGCGGAGCTAGCGCCTAAGCGCGTCGCCTAAGCAATCTAGATAAACACCCTTAAATAATATGATTTCCTGGTTGCTTAGCAAAACTAAAAAGCTGTAGAAAAACTTCACCCTGCTTCAGGTCAATTCACCTCCCTTCATCCTACAGAGTACAATTCAGCCAGTTTGGGCAATCTACAGCTTGCTCCTTGTAGCTACATAAGTTCACAAAGCAGAATGAGCTTAATACTCAACTGATAAGACTTGTGAGGCGAACAGGACTTACGCACTTGCCCCCCATGCCCCCCTTTCTCTGGGGGGATTTATATTTTGTTCCCCCCTCTTGTTTGAGGGTTAGGGGGGCTAACCGAGAGATTTTGCTTAAGTCCTAAACAACTTGACTTCTCAGTTGACAAGCCTGAAGGAGGTTCACGATGGTCTTTCTCGCCCCCAAACTGCATAGTCATATCGAAACTACAGCAAGAGTGAATTATTCTGCAAAACAGCTCAAAGCCTCGCATTTTCAACAGTCGAAGCAACCTTCTTTGCTCCAAGCAATCATCGAAGGCTTTGTTGACAGCGTCTTGATTCTGACCGAGCAAGGAGAGTTAGTTCATGCAAATGGCTGTGCGCGTCGAATTTTCCATCAACTACGACCGGGCGCATCACAACCTAATCCAGTCGCTGAGGAAATATGGCGCGTTTACAAGTGTTTGATCGAGAGCCGTGAGCTATTTCGTGAGCAAAAAATAATTATAGAGTCTGAAATTAACACAGATGATTCAGGTGCGTTTCGGATTCGGGCTAGATGGTTGGAGTTCGATGAAAGCGATGATCACCATAGCGTAGCGTCCAAGGAACTAACCGGACGTAATCCAGCGAACCGCCTTCAGCATCGCCCTTACTTGTTAGTAACCATAGAAGACAGACATCAATCCGCCCAAAATTCAGCGCTCGCTGATGCCCAGAAATATGGTCTGACTCCCCGCGAGACAGAAGTTTGGTTACTACGTCGAAGGAACCACTCTTACAAGGAGATTGCAGCCAAGCTGTATATTACACTCGACACCGTCAAGAAGCACATGAAAAATATTTACGCAAAGCAACGGGAGTGCATGGGGGCTGAAGAGTTAGGTGAAATTCTCAATTTCTCCCAACAATAGAACTCTTGCAAAAATCCCTGAAACCCCTCCTAGAGCCCTCCCCTTGGTAAGGGGAGGGAGCCGTTTTTTTCTGACTTCTTCCCGAGTCAAGCTATGCATTAACAGGTTCCCTCAACTCTGGTATGGGAGAATTTACCCAAGCGATCGCAAGAATTATTGCATAAGTCCTCTCCCCCTGAGAGATATAGGGAACTAAGCGAGCAATCTGCTTTCCCACCGAAAAGAGTGCTTCTCCATCTCGGAACCATCAGCCTTGCCGCTACCACGCCACTGCTGGCTCATACCGCATATTCCCACAGCACCCTTGATGGAGAACTTGTCCATGCGTTTACATCTAGTCAGCCTCAGCTTTGCCACTCTGCTGCTTTCTCTAACTTCTCCCTTCTTACCACCTACGTTGAGTCTATTGCCTCTAGTCGCACAGGCACAAACTACCCAAGATAGAAAAGCTGAGGGCGATCGCTTATTCCAGACAGGCACTGAGCAATTTCATAAAGGTCAGTTGCAACAAGCATTACAAACCTATCAGCAAGTCCTAGCCATTCGTCGAGAACTGGGCAATTCCCTTCAGGAAGCAGAAACGCTTAACCAGCTTGGAGAAGTTTACAACGGATTGAGTCAATATGCCCAAGCACAGGACGTTTTGCAGCAAGCCTTAGCCATTTTCCGTCAACAGAAGCATCGCCTTGGGGAAGGGTTGGCTCTGAATCATCTTGGAGAAAGTTACCGCAATTTGGGACAATTGCCAACTGCCCTAAAGCATCACGAACAAGCCTTGGCGATGATGCGGGAGTTGAGTAATCGTACCCAAGAAGGTGCAACCCTTCATCACATCGCCTCAGTTTACGAAACCCAAGAAAAGTACGAAAACGCCATCAAGTTCTACGAGCAAGCTTTAGTCATTCAGCGCGAGGTGAAGGATAGAACTGGCGAAGGAAGAACCCTGATTGGACTTGGGAATACTTACATACGCTGGAAACGATACCAAAATTCTTTGCAGAATTCAGACAAAGACTTGAAGCTATATCAAGATGCTCTCAAGTCATACGAGCAAGCCTTAGTCATTATGCGCGAAATAGGCGAGCGGGTTGGCGAAGGCTGGAGTCTCAATGGACTTGGCATTACTTACACCACCCTAGGCAAAAGGGAAGATGGTTTGAAGTTCTATGAGCAAGCCTTAGCAATTATGCGTGAGGTAGGCAACCGCGCTGGGGAAGCGGCCGTTTTGTTAAATATTGGCAGAGCTCAGGACGCCAAAATTGACCCGCTCAGAGAAAATAGATATATTTCGTTGGACTTCTACGAGCAAGCCCTAGCCATTGTCAGGGAGATTGGTCATCGCCCTTTAGAAGCGAAAATCCTTAATATGATCGGGTTCACTCATCTATGGGGAGGAAGGCGAGGAGGGCTGGAAACGGCACTGGAATTCTACCAGCCAGCTTTAGCCGTTGTGCGCGAGGTCGGTAATCGTCCTTTAGAATCGATCATCCTGAATAACATTGGCAGAATCTACGACGGGCTGGGACAACCTCAAACCGCTCAGGAGTATCGCGAACAAGTTTTGGCAATCAGACGGGAGTTGGGTATTGAGGAAACGAGAAGTCCTTGGGAAGGGGCGACTCTTATTACTTATAGAACAGCAAAAGATAAATTTACTTTGGTGACTAGGCTGGAAGGAGAAGCCGCAATCCACTACAAGCAGGGGGATGCTCACGCCAATCGCCAACGATACCAAGCTGCTTTGGAGTCTTACCAGCAAGCTTTGGCAATTGTGCGCCAACAAAAAAACCGCCCTTGGGAATGGGTAATTCTCAACCAGATGGGGAAAGCTTACCAAGAATTGGAACAACTCCAACCTGCCTTAGAAGCGTTTGAGCAAAGCCTGGTAATCAGGCGGGAGGTGTATGAACAGGCTCAACAACAACCAATTCCCTATACGATTCGGGTAGCCAGCCTGGTTCATATAGGGAATCGTAATTCTCAGAGCAAAGGAATGCTTCTGGAGGAGGCAATTGCTAATGGAGTGATTCGGCTAGGAGAAGGAGAGCCGATTACCACTCCGATTAAA
>CBDTXL010000335.1:0-5373 GCA_965364435.1 uncultured bacterium | reverse complement strand
ATTGCCTCGATTAAGCAAGTTTGAGTTCAAACAAAGCAGTTGTCAGGCGACAATTGTAGATAAGTTTTGTGGAGTACAAAAGACCACGGTTTACACACGCCCCCTAGCTCGTCTCATCGAGCAACTACAGCGATTGCCTGGAGTTGGTCCTAAAACAGCCCAGCGCCTAGCTTTGCATATCCTCAAGCGATCGGAGGATGAAGTAAAAGCCCTAGCCCAAGCCTTAGTTGAGGCGAAAAAACAAGTGGGCTTATGTCAGGTATGCTTTCACCTCTCCGCTGAACCTGTCTGCGAAATCTGCCGCAACTCCAACCGGGACAACAGCACTATCTGTGTGGTAGCTGACTCCCGCGATGTGATTGCCTTGGAAAAAACGCGAGAGTATCGCGGCAAGTATCACGTCCTCGGAGGCGTCATTTCGCCGATGGAGGGAATTGGTCCAGACCAGCTGCACATTCAGCAGCTGGTGCGACGAGTGAGTAAGAAAGATATTCAAGAGGTGATTCTGGCTATCAGTCCCAGTGTAGAGGGTGAAACCACGACGCTGTACGTTGGTCAGCTACTCAAGCCATTTACACGGGTGACAAGGATTGCCTTTGGTTTACCAATGGGCGGAGATTTGGAGTACGCCGATGAGGTCACATTAGCACGAGCCTTGGAAGGACGCCGTGAGCTGGATTAGAGCGTTAGCGGTAGCCTAGACCAGTTCGGCACAAATCCCTGACCGAAAAGGGTCTAGGGACTTGGGGCTGGGGCGTCGGGAAGAGGGGAATGCTAGTACAGCTTCACCCCCTCATCTCTAGGAAGTCGTGGGAGTGCCAATAAACTCGCTATAGCTACTTTAATTTTTGTTTGATGAACATCACAATCTGAGCTAGCTGTTTCTTCAAACTATCAACTTCAGCCTGCATGGTTGCAACTTTTGCATTCAGCGCTTCAATCTCCGCTGCCATTTCGGAAGCGGAAGACGAGTCGGCAGACGCTGGACTTACTGTGGGTGCAGGTGCTGTCACTGGGCGACTTCCCGCCTTACGCATTGCTTCCTTAATTGCATCAACTAGCTGCTTCTTTTCAAAAGGCTTCTCAACAAAGGCAAAATACTCAAAAGGTTCGCTGATTTTCTCCGTGACTTCTTCCTTACGACCGGACATTAATACTAAAGGAATTGTTTGGAGTTCACTGTGAGTTTGAATTTCCTGAAACACTTCCCACCCACTCTTTTTGGGGAGGAGAAAATCCAACATGATCAGGTTTGGATGTTCCTGGCGAATTAAATTAAGTCCTTCAATACCATCTTTAGCTTCCAGAACTTCAAAGTTACCCGGAGGCAACATTTCTCTAACACGCATCCGGATGACCTTACTGTCATCGATTACCAGGATTTTATGACTTGCCACGACTGACTCCTTTGGAGAGGTGATTTAAAGAAAAACTCCAGTTTTTTGAAGCGACTGCTGCTGACTCCAGATGAATAATTAAACTCTGAGTCAAAAATTAGCTGATCTGAACGCCGCCAGCTCATGATTCATGGTGTAGCGCTCGTGTATCTAGCTCTGCTCTACAAGTCACTCTATACCCAGCCAAGATAAACCAGCGCCACATAATACAAGACGGAATCACTCCTGTCTGTTAACGGTTATACAACGGCTTACACGACATCCTCAACTCTTGCCATTTTAAGCTCAAGCCCAAAAGCAAGCTGTCTGACTGATTCTAGATTAATCTGAGATGACTGGATAAGAGCAAAAAAACTCAGTAAAACGAGAGTGAGAGTTGAATGCTTTAACATTTGTATCGTAGAGATTATCACTAGTTGTTGGTAGCCCACCAGAAGAGTTATGGATTTGCCTACCGAAGTGGCTCAGTATGTTACCGCCCCGCCCTCTCAAGACGAGTGGCGCTCAGAAATTGAAGCGCTGCCTAGCTGGTTGCGACGCCCAATTGGTAAAGCCAGCGAAATATCAACGGTGCAGCGCATCATTAAACAACGGCAAATCCACACAATTTGCGAAGAGGGGCGTTGCCCTAACCGGGGTGAGTGCTATGCCCAGAAGACGGCAACATTTTTGTTGATGGGACCAATTTGTACCCGTGCTTGTGCCTTCTGCCAGGTGGATAAGGGTCACGCGCCTATGCCTCTCGACCCAGAGGAACCGCAAAAAGTAGCTGACTCGGTGCGTCTATTGGGCTTGCGTTATGTTGTGCTGACCTCGGTGGCGCGAGATGATTTGCCAGATCAGGGTGCGGGTTGGTTTGTCGCGACGATCGAGTCCATTCGTCAAATGAACCCGGAAACCGAAATTGAGGTGCTAACTGCCGATTTCTGGGGCGGTAGAGGCGATGGTGAGGAAACACCGGCAGACTTGCAACGCCAACGGGTAGCAACAGTCGTTGAGGCTCACCCCGCTTGTTATAACCACAATATTGAGACAGTGCGACGGCTACAGGGACGGGTGCGGCGGGGTGCCCAATATGAGCGATCGCTCAATGTCCTCTGCCTTGTCAAAGCCCTTAACCCCACGATTCCCACTAAGTCGGGATTGATGCTGGGACACGGTGAAACCGAAGCTGAGGTGATTGAGGCGATGGTTGATTTGCGAAATGTTGGATGCGATCGCTTAACCCTGGGTCAATATATGCGTCCTTCCCTACAACACCTGCCAGTTCAAAAATATTGGACACCCGAAGAATTTGAGCAGCTGGGTGCGATCGCGCGAGACATGGGTTTTGCCCACGTCCGTTCTGGACCCCTCGTCCGCAGTTCGTACCACGCTGGTGAGAGGGTTTAGGTGCAATTCCCTAATAAATCACTCCTACAGGGATAGCTCTGAGTGACATTTGAATTTATGATTTTTTAAGAAAGTCTCTAAAATAGGATTCAAGCTTATGACTGCTAAAGCCAAAAAGTATGATGCGCCCGTTGCCAAAACGGGTGCTAAGTTCCCCTATCCTTTTCGCCTATTCTGGGCAATAGTTCTTTTATTCGGCAATTTCTTGGTGGCAGCCTTTTATTTCCACATCCTCGAATAGTTTCTGTAGCCTGACATTTTAACCTAACATTGCTGAACCTGGTGCTGCTCCAATCGTCTCCTTGAAAAAGGTTTAGGCAGGGATGAGCAGCATCACACTCGTAATTTAGAGCAAGCCCTAGCTGATATTTTGACCCCGCCAAGGTCATTCGGTTTTAATGTTAAGGGCGTATTCCTTGAAGCGCTCTAGATCTGCCTGGATGGTGGACTCAACGACACGACCCAGAAACAGGTTATCCATTAGCTGACCAAGGAAGCCGGGAATCGCGTAAGCAACAGTCAGCTTGACAATACTGCTGCCATGACGATCATAGAAGCGAATCGCTCCTCGATTGGGCAAGCCATCAACAGATTCCCACTGAATAATCTGGTTTGGCACCAAGTTCAGGATGCGGGAAAGCCAGGTGAATTGCAAGCCGCCAGTGGCGAGTTTCCAACGAGATAAATCAGGATTGTCTTCTAGAACCTTAACTGAGTCAATCCACTTCATCCAGCGGGGCATTTGCTCTAGGTCAGACCAGAGACTCCACGCTAAGTCAATGGGTACGTCTACCTCAACCTGTACACTATGTTCTAGCCAATCGGACATGGGAATGGGGAATAGGGAATGGGGAATGGGGAATGGGGAATGGGGAAGATTTGCCCCCAGCTATCCTTGAAACCTCTTGCACGCAGTCAATCTGGCATCATAAATCAATCCAATTCATCTGCGTTTATCTGTGTTTATCTGCGGTTCATAAACTCAAATCAGTATTTTTGCAAGAAGTCTTTGAAAGATGACTAGGCTACCGGACTGGATATGACAGTTGAGCGCTCTACAATTGCTTTCGCATTTTCCAGAATTGCCCTTGCTGCCTGACGCCCTGATAAAGTTGCTCCTTCCATACTATCGATGTAGTCTTGCTGGGTGTAGCTACCGGCAAGGAAGAAGTTAGGCACTGGCGTCTTTTGTGGGGGACGATAGGGGTCCATCCCAGGGGCTTCGCGGTAGAGAGACTGGGCAAGCTTGACCACACTATACCAGGTCATGTTCAGCTCTCGTGAGGAGGGGAAGAGTTCGTGGACTTGATTGAGAACGTGCTGTGCGATCACTTGATTATTCTGTCGGATAAATGGGTCTCCCGGAGTCAGCACCAATTGCAACAGGGAACCCTGACCCTCGCGGTAGTAGTCACTAGGACTGGTTAAGGCTAAGTCAGCAAAGCAAGAGAAGTCAGCGTCAGGAGTATAGAGCAGATTATCCATCCCCACTGCTTCGGTCAGCTGTTTGCGTTTCTGGGCATCATGTAGTTCTGTTACCCAGCCATCAAACCTAAGCTGCACGGTTGCTACTGGCACAGTATCGAGCTTGTAAATATTGTCAAACTCCGACCACTTGCGCCAAGCTTCGGGCAGGAGGCGTTGCACACCAGGGACATCACCGGCACAGACATAGGCATCGGCGGTGATGGTTTCTTCTGTTTCGCCGTTGGCAATCACAAGGCCAGTAACTTTAGTTTGTGTACCAGCCTCCGTAAAGAGAATTTCCCGCACTCGACGCCGGGTGTAAATTTTCGCCCCTCGCGCCTCTAAGTAATCAATGATCGGCTTATGGAGATACTCATAGGGAGATCCTTCCAACATCCGCAGCACCGATGCCTCAGTTTTGGCGGCAAAGAACTGAAAGATGGTCAGCATACAACGGGCGGAAATATTCTCGGTGTCGATGAAGCCAAGGGCGTAGGCTATGGGGTTCCACATCCGCTTCAAGCTGCCATCATTACCACCATGACGGCGAAACCAGTCAGCGAAGCTGATTTTATCTAGGTCGCGAATCGTTTTCATTGCCCCGTCGAAGTCCACTAGACCGCGAACAATCGGACTGGTACCGAGAGCGAGGGAGTTTTGCAGCTTATCCTGTAGCGATAGCTGGGAGGTCGTGAAAAATGCTTTTAGCCCATTGAAAGGGGCACCCGTGATGAAGCGAAAATCTAGTTCACCCGTGCGACCCCCTTTATTAACAAAAGTATGGGTATGCTCCTTGAGGCGCAAATTGTCAAACGCCCCCACCTTCTTCATCAAGTCAAATAACTGGTAGTAGCAGCCAAAAAAGACGTGCAACCCCATCTCCACATGGTTGCCATCGGTGTCTACCCAGCTGCCGACTTTACCCCCAACGAAAGGACGGGATTCAAAAAGTTCTACCTCATGACCGGCATCGACCAATTCCACTGCCGTCGCCATCCCAGCTAGTCCCGCCCCGACAATTGCAACGCGCATTCAGCCTTTCCTTTTCAGTTTCTTTACAGATTTTAATAGAATTGCGCGTCGTATGCAGTTTCTTAGATTTTGCCAGTGCCTTATA
>CBDTXL010000334.1:0-5375 GCA_965364435.1 uncultured bacterium | reverse complement strand
CCTTGACTTTCCAGGGCTAGGGGTTGGCTTCTGACCCGTTGCTGTTGCAACAGTGCAATTGTAGCAACTTATTTGCCTAAAAGCAAGTAATTTTTGCTACAAACCCAAAAATAGTTCTCCGAGAAATTACGGGTTTAAATAACTACAAAAATATGGGTAAATGGCAAAATTCATCTGAGATTAAAATCCCAGAGGTTATAACAAAAACTATTTAATTTATGTTGTGTATAAAAAAAAAGCGATCACTGTAAAGTTTAAGCGGTCGCTCTTTTTTGCGCCCACAAGACCACTCTATGGTGCTTACATCATGGAATGATGTAGCAACACGCAATTTTCTGAGGTGCAAAACAGTTAAATCACGCTCCGACATCCAGATTAAAGTAAAAGCTCTTGTCAACTATCCTGTTACTGCCATCATGCTTGATCATCTGTATGTTTAATCGGTGCTGTCCTGGTTCTACTTTCCAGGTTTTTTCAAAGTTGCCAACATTGTGACAACCAGTACTAATCGGGAAACTACTGGGGGTGAATAGACCATATTTGTCGCTCTCAATACCATTTTTAAACAGATAGGTCTTCCCTTCTACCCTATTGACTGTAGCTTCAGGGGATATGCAATAGTGCAGGTTCACTACTCTAAGATTATCTCCAGCTTTCAGAGGAATACGTTGGTTATAGGTTACTAGCTGAGGTTCGTCACTATTGATCTGCACTGTGACATTAGCTACGCAGACTTTAGAGGCAACAGCTTGATTGCACTCTGATTTCGCTGAACCATTTGCGGGTCTAGGAGTGGAAGTAGGGGAAGGCGTTACTCCTGAGGGACTCTTATCTGTCTGATTTTGAAGTAGGATGCCTCCCACAGTGCCAGCAGCACCTATGAGGGCAACTAAAAGGGGAACAATTACTGTTTTGATTGAACGTTGCATACTTGGGTAACTCCCAGAATAAACTAATTGGTTTATCACCCTGACATAGGTGTGCATCTGATTAGATCAGTTTTGTGCATTCCTACTTTCTTTGGACTGCACAACTGCCTGTCACAATTATTCACTTGTTGCTTATCCTGTGATAATTTTAGTGTCACAGGATAAGCAACTGTCAACCCCTACAGCAAAAAATTTAGAAAATTCCTTACTCAATGACTAAAAGCCTCATGTGGCTAAGAGTACAAGCCTCTTAGCCTGTAGCTCTGTGTATGCAGAGCTAAAGCAAAACACTGGCTAAAGTCACATAAACGTATAATAAAAGAAATTAGAGATTAAAGAGCATGGAGCAAAAGCAATTCTCTGAAGCACTTGGCAGGCTCACACCTAAACAAATGGAAGTGTTGAGTCGTGTCTTAGCTGGTAAGGCAGATTCAGATGTTGCTCAGGCTCTGGGAATTACTCAATCGACTGTTAGAAAGCACGTTGAAAGAATTTATCGAGTCTTTGATGTCGCGAGCGAATCTCCTGATGACCGCAGATCAAAACGTGGCGACTTGTTTGCTCTATTTGCCAAATATAAGCCTGAGCTGCTAGGAGCGAAGGGGGTTAGCTCTGCTTTTGAGCATGATGTGGTTCCCTACAAACATCACACTCTGGATACTCTGTCTAACCCCTTCGTTCCCTTAACGGGTTGGATAGATGAGCCGCAGTTGTTCTTCAACCGCAAGCGAGAAATCCGTCAAGTCTTCGAGATTCTGAACAGCGGCGGTAGTGTGGCTGTGATTGGAGAAAGGGGGATTGGCAAATCTTCGCTACTTCGGGCTATTTGCCGAGAAGCGAAGCACCAACTCCAACCGCCCCGTGAGCCGATTTACCTGAACCTGCAACTTCTTAAAAACGAAGATGAATTCTACGCGGATCTGTGTGAACAAGTCGGTATTGAAAAAAGCAGAGGCTATATGCTGACTCGTGCCTTGCGAGGGAAACGACTGCTCCTAGCGATAGACAAAGTGGAAAAGATGACTCGCAAGGAGTTTAGTGACGGTTATATATTTTCACACTTGCGAGGTTTAGCTGAAGGCAGTGAGGCTCCAGTGCGTCTGGTTCTAGCTGCTAGCAAATCCCTTAACTCCCTCTTTGGGGACGAGGGTATGACCTCTCCCTTCACAAACATTTGCATTGAGGAGAATCTAGGCTCATGGGACGATACGACTGCCCGCGCTTTCATTGCCGATCGCCTAGATTCTTCTTCTGTGACTTTCACTGAGGAGGAAATAATTGATCTGGTGCAGGAAAGTGGCGGTCATCCCCAGCGATTGATGCAGTTGTGCTATCAAACTTATGGCCGGTATGTGGATGGTGTGCAATGAGCCTATTTCTTGCAGAATCTTCCTCTGTTGTTCACATCCACCAGGGATTCAAATCCCTGGCTCATAGCGAAAGTCCACTAAAGTGGACTGTAATATGGCTTTCTAGTCCTCTTAAGAGGACTTTAGCTATGACGCCGGAAATTAATTTCCGGGCGGGATTTGCGGCTTACCGATAATGGTGCAGGAGGTCAGATGAGCCAACACCGTCCTGTTCCTCGCTTAGACTTAGCCCCCAAGCTGAAGCGACCCCTTTCGCTATGGAATCCGCTTGATTACCTGCGGTTGTTGTACTGGGTCTTTTTCTTTCCCCAAGCATTGCGGTGGTATGTGGACACCTTCGGGGATGGGTATATTCCTCCAAAGGAAATGAATTGGCCAAAGGGATGGAAGTTGTTGCGTCAGAATCCCATCCAGCGTCAGTTGCTTCTACAAGGGTTGGCGTTAACAGTCGTTACGCCGTTGGCTCTGGGTACAATTCTTCAGCAAATAGGCGTTCCCCTTGATTGGTCAGGCTTGTTATGGGGCATGGTGTTGGGCATGGCGGTCGGCGTGGCGGCTGGTGTGGAGTTGGGCGTGGCGTTTGGCGTGGAGTTGGGCGTGGCGGTCGGCCTGGTGAGCGGTGTGACAGCGGGCGTGGCGGTCGGCGTGGCGTTTGGCGTGGCTGCTGGCGTAACGTTTGGCATAGTGGTCGGCGTGGTGAGCGGTGTGACAGCGGGCGTGGCAGTCGGCGTGGTAGTCGGCCTAGTTGCTGGCGTGTTACTCAGCGTGGTATTCAGCATAGTGTTAAGCTTGTCGGGCGGCGTGGTGTTAAGCTTGTCGGGCGGCGTGACAGCTGGGGTGGTGGTCAGCCTCTCGATACTGCGTCCAGAGAATTGGCTTTTGGGTCTACCTCTCGCCCTACGTTCATCTTGGAATGGAAGCTGGCAGCTTACCCATGTAACCCCACTTCCCCTTTTTTCCCTGTCTTCTAGGTTGACAAATTGGCTACGACCGGACTGGGAAACGGGTCTGCATAACGTTAACCAGGTGCTAGCTTACACTCTTCAGTTTTACCCTGTTGTCAAGGCTGTAAATCAGGTGCTGGCTGAAACGCCTCCGGATCAAGTTATCTTTCGTGTAATTCAACTAGCTGAAGCCCCTTTTGATTGGAAGCTAGTGTATTTTGCCTCAGCTTCTTTGAACAAAGCGCTCAAGTCAAAAGCTGTAGAAGGTTTTTGGTTGTTACCTATTGGCTGGCGGCAACGGTTCCAGGCTCGTTTTGTAACAGATACCCGCTTAGATACTCCTGCCCGTGCTGCTGCTGCTGGTTTCTGGCACCTGCATGAAAAAGATCCAGCGAAAGCTACAGAAGCCTTTGCCGTAGTACGTCCTCTTCTCTACGGCAAGGAAATGTTCGCCCTCGCCCAAACCCTAGCTGCCTTTCACGAGGCTAAGGAATCTGCAACTATTGCTGCCCTGCAAATATCAGCTTCCCCACCAGAACCCTTATTACGTCCGACAACTTGGGAAACTATTATATCTTTGCGTCGGATAGTTGAGGATGTCCAGACTGTTGAGCGCAGTGTGTCTCGTTACAGCCGTTCATCTGCCCTCAACCGTGCATTAGGACAACTCAAAAACATTCTGGACAATGCCAACACCCTGCCCCAAGCAGAACAAGGGCTAATCGTGGACATTGCTCAAACATGGCAAAACGCACTGTTGAACGTAGCAGGTGAAGTCGGGGAAATTGCCATCACCGAACCTGTGAGCACTCCTTATGTAGTCGGCGACCCCGTTGAGGGAAATCTCTTTGTCGGGAGGGAGGATGTAATTAGAGAGCTAAAAGAACTCTGGGTTAGGAGTCGTCAACTGCAATCCGTTGTTCTCTACGGTCATCGACGCAT
The DNA here is from genome assembly GCA_965364435.1 of uncultured bacterium. GTDB lineage: Bacteria > Cyanobacteriota > Cyanobacteriia > Cyanobacteriales > Coleofasciculaceae > CBDTXL01. Next base: position 1,190 of record CBDTXL010000334.1, on the reverse strand, counting down.
GGGCAAAACCTCTATCCTGCGTAACCTTGCGAACCGTTTAGAAGGGGGCGTCTGGGTAGCCTATGTCAACCTACTAGAAGTTGGCGATGCTCCGTTGGGACAGGCAGAAGTGCTAATGGCAATTAGTGATGCAATTTCGGACACCGTACAAATTCCCCCCCCAGCTAATGATGATTTGCTGAATCTTCCTCTGCCTACTTTTAGACGGTACTTTGAACAGGTCGTGGCAGAACTAGGGGAAAAGGGTTTAATTATTGCCCTAGATGAGTTTGAGAAAATTGAGGAACTGATAGAGGCTAAGAAAATCCCTATCGATGTTATGGGAGTTCTGCGGGGGCTGGCACAAAAGAGTTCTAAAGTTGCCTTTGCCTTTGCTGGTTTGCACACGCTAGAAGAGATGACAGCCGATTACTTCCAACCCTTCTTCGCCAGTGTTGCTCCTCCTATCAAAGTTGGCTTCATGAAACTTGAGGCTACCCACCAAATTCTGGCAAACCCAGTTCTTGAAGAGTTCCCCCTCGACTACACCCCCGAAGCGCTAGACCAAATCTACGCCCTCACCGCAGGTCAACCGTATTTAGTTCAGCTAGTGGGATTCCAGCTCGTTCGCCGCTACAATGACTATGTTTTCGAGCAGGGAAGCCCCCGTGAGCCAGTCTTCACTGTAGAAGATGTGGAAGCCGTCATCAACGAACCCGAATTCTTTAAGCGAGGGCGCTACTACTTCGATGGCGTTTGGGGACAGGCAGCACGAGGGGCTTTTGGGCAGCAGGCGATACTAAAAGCATTGGCACCTCACCCAGAGGGGTTAAGCATCGACGAATTAAGGACGCAATTCAACGAAATCTTAAGGGCGCACGTCGGTGCGCCCCTACCGGAGGAAACGTTACACGAAGCCCTCACGACATTGACGCGCCACGATGTAATTAAAGAGAAGGAGGGTTGCTGGCAGATCATTGTGGAACTCTTCCGGCGCTGGGTTTTGCAACCTTAGCGTCAATATCAAATAAATGCTATTTTGTCAAGATAACAGCGGCAGCGCTATTTATCCAGAGCGATCGCTTTACCCATTTGCGCTGACTGACGCAACCCATCCGCCACCTTGAGAGCATAACAACTCGCAGCAGGAGATACATACAGGGGCGTCCCTTCGACTAAGTAATCTAATACCATTCCCGTATCTTTCGCAA
>CBDTXL010000333.1:0-5378 GCA_965364435.1 uncultured bacterium | reverse complement strand
GAAAATCAGCCGCCCAATCAGCAGCACCAATTACAGTGAACAGAGCGGCGATCGCCAGGATAAGGATTCTGACTTTCATCTTGTCTCATTAAACCTCTTGCAAAAGTGCTGATGCAAGGATTTTTAACCACAGATGGACACAGATAAACACAGATGGATTTGATAGTCTTGATCGAATGCGTGCAAGAGGTCTATTCTAGTTAAATACTTCCACCAACAGACACGGGCACTCGGTCAGCTAAGCGAGTTTGGAGTTCTGCGGTTAGATTTTCACCACTGCGACGGGCTTCCCAGGAACCGGAATCAACGCCACTGATACTCCACTCCCCCTGCATGAAATCTTCTGACTCCGAGACGGTGCCCGTGTAGCTCACGGAGTGATGCGCTCCTGTCAGATAGCGTTTGACAAAGGTGACGCGGCGTCCGATAACCTCACCCGTCAGCTTGGCTTCCCCCAAGTCGCCGTCATCGAGAATATTGCCAGTCAAGGTATTGCCACTTTGCAGCAGTGTCACCTCAAATCTGGTAGGGACTTCCCACTGCCAGTAAGTTCCGAGCCAGGTGCCGCTTAGGTCTGCCATTAGTGAAAACTACTATTTATAAGGTTGCGGGTTTTCGTGAAGGATTCAATACCCTCTCGCGATCGCTATCGTAACTAACCCCAGCTTAATTATGAAACTTGTTCAATGGGTAATCGGTAATCGGTAATCGGTAATCGGTAATCGGTGATACCAAATCCGCCTCGTATACCCCTTTTTCGACTTCAGCCGCCTATTTCTCCCCGTCTCCGCGTCTCCCCGTCTCCCCGTCTTTTAGAGAATAAGGGGGTTATTAAAACGGATTTAGTATGATTCGGGGACAGCAGGCAGTAAGACAACCAGAAAAGCCAGTGCCATAGTAGAGGAGGTTGATTTACCTGTAGGAATTGCAGCATGGTGGAACCTTGGACGGCTTTGGGAGTTTCCATCCTCAAGGATTTGGTATTGAAGGAAATTCTGCTGAAACTGGGTAAGGAGGCATTAGAAGATTATGTCAAAGATTTCTTCAAGGACTGCATTAAAGAAGGGGTGCAGTTAGCTCAACCGGATGTACTCAAAAAAGCGCTGGGTGAAGCCTTACAGCAATTTCTGAAGCTAGTAGAAGATGAACTGTTATTGGATTTCTCTGAGGCGGAAGTCCGAGATACCTATCAAGTAGCGATCGCGCGGTTTATCCGAGAGGATGATGTGAAACCGCTGTTGGGTAAAGCCTTTGAAAAAGATTGCCGAGCGATCGATGCAGATAAACTCAGGGCAATTTGGGTACAGCGCGACTCTCCAGCTATGCCTGTTGGGTTTAATTGGGATGAGGTGGCTAAGCAGTATGTCAAAGAAGTAAAACGCATTGTTAGAAACGCGCCAGAATTAAGGGCGATTCTGGAGTTAGAGATTCAGGAATCCCTTGAAAGACAACTTAGAGAAAATGCTGGAATAGCTCCCGATTTTAACTTAGCGAAATATCAGGAAGGATTGCTAGAGTGCTATGGCAATTTAAAGTTGGACAGTGTAGATACCAGCGGTTGTGCTTATAATCAACTGAAATTATGGAATCTATTTATACCACAAAATGTGCGGCAAGTCCATGAGTTAGTGCCACAAGTTTACGAAATTCCCAAGGAGCATCAAAGACGGCTGAGGGAAAGTAACCAACTGGACGCTGAAGTGTCTCTAGAGGAGTTGCAACGATACAAAGAAGTTTATTCTCAACAGCCGATTCGTCCTATTCGAGAGATTATCAATGATAAGGACAATTATCGCTATCTTGTCATTTTAGGCGACCCCGGTTCGGGCAAGTCTACACTGTTGCAATACCTGGCTTTAGATTGGGCGAATTCCACCCTTAAGGATGCAAGTTTACAGCCGATTCCCTTACTGATTGAATTACGCACCTATATGCGGAATCGGGACTCTGGACAGGGTAAGAATTTTCTGGGGTTTTTCCATGATAGTAGTGGCGTAATCTGTAACCTGAATCAGCATCAACTGGTTGAACAGCTAAAGGCGGGTAATGCTTTGGTGATGTTTGATGGGTTGGATGAGGTATTCGATTTGGGGAAACGAGAGGATGTGATTACTGATATCCATCGCTTCACCAATGATTATCCCAATGTACGGGTAATTGTCACCTCTCGCGTGATTGGGTATAAGCCGCAACGGTTGCGAGATGCCCAGTTTCATCACTTCATGCTGCAAGATTTAGATGAAAAACAGATTAAGGAGTTTATTAACCGTTGGCACAATCTAACGTTTACTGATGAGGCGGATAAAGTTAGAAAGCGGGAACGACTGCAACGGGCGATTGATACCTCGAAAGCGATAGGGGAACTAGCGGGAAATCCCCTGTTGCTGACGATGATGGCAATTCTTAACCGCAATCAGGAATTGCCGAGAGATAGACCAGAATTATACAACCAAGCTTCGCGGGTGTTGCTGCATCAATGGGATGTGGAACGCGCTTTAGTGGAACACCAACAGCTAGAAATTCAAACCCTTGATTATAAAGATAAGCAGGCGATGCTGCGTCAGGTTGCTTATCACATGCAAGCGGCGGAGAAGGGGTTGGCGGGGAACCTGATTAGTGCAAGTGATTTAGAAAAGATTCTGATTGACTATCTGAAAACGATAGAAACGAATAATCCGAGAGCAGTTGCCAGGGTGATGATTAAGCAACTGCGGGAACGCAACTTTATTTTGTGTTTCCTGGGGGCAGATTGCTATGCCTTTGTGCATCGGACGTTTTTGGAATATTTCTGTGCTTGGGAGTTTGTTTGGCAGTTTGAGAAGGAACGAACACTTTCACTGGAGGAGTTGAAGACGGAAGTTTTTGGTAAGCACTGGCAGGATGAGTCTTGGCATGAGGTGTTAAGGCTGATTGTGGGGATGATTGAGCCAAGATTTGCTGGTGATATTATCGATTATCTCACCAATCAGCAGGGGGAAGAGCAAAAGTTTATCAATCTATTTCTCGCGGCGGAGTGCCTTTCTGAGGTTAGAAATCGCTTTTTAATTGCGCCAACAGCGACTCAATTACTGAACCAGGTTAAGGGGTTAACCAAGTACGACTTACCTTACTATTACGAACCTTATGGAAAGGATGCTGCTTTAGTTCGGGAAATTCGTACCAAAGCTGTTGCCACAGTCGCAACTAATTGGAAAGATGACCCAGATACCTTGCCTTGGCTCAAACAAAAAGCCCAAACCGATGATGATTCGGATGTGCGACGTGCAGCGGTGCAAGAATTAGCCCGTGGCTGGAAAGATGACCCAGATACCTTACCCTTGCTCAAACAAAAAGCCCAAACCGATGACGAGTTGAATGTGCGACATGCAGCGGTGCAAGAATTAGCCCAAGGCTGGAAAGATGACCCGGATACCTTACCCTTGCTCAAACAAAAAGCCCAATCTGATGACCATTGGGCTGTGCGATGTACAGCGGTGCAAGAATTAGCCCAAGGCTGGAAAGATGACCCGGATACCTTACCCTTGCTCAAACAAAAAGCCCAATCTGATGACCATTGGGCTGTGCGATGTACAGCGGTGCAAGAATTAGCCCAAGGCTGGAAAGATGACTCAGATACCTTACCTTGGCTCAAACAAAAAGCCCAAACCGATGACGAGTTGAATGTGCGAAAAACAGCGGTGCAAGAATTAGCCCGTGGCTGGAAAGATGACCCGGATACTTTACCTTTACTCAAACAAAAAGCCCAAACCGATGACGAGTTGAATGTGCGACATGCAGCGGTGCGAGAATTAGCCCAAGGCTGGAAAGATGACCCGGATACTTTACCTTGGCTCAAACAAAAAGTCCAATCTGATGACGAGTCGAATGTGCGACAATCAGCGGTGCAAGAATTAGCCCGTGGCTGGAAAGATGACCCGGATACCTTACCTTGGCTCAAACAAAAAGCCCAAACCGATGACAATGAGCATGTGCGATATACAGCGGTGCGAGAATTAGCCCAAGGCTGGAAAGATGACCCGAATACCTTACCCTTACTCAAACAAAAAGCCCAATCTGATGACCATTGGGCTGTGCGATGTACAGCGGTGCAAGAATTAGCCCGTGGCTGGAAAGATGACCCAGATACCTTACCTTGGCTCAAACAAAAAGCGCAATCTGATGACAATTGGCATGTGCGACGTGCAGCGGTGCGAGAATTAGCCCAAGGCTGGAAAGATGAGCCGGATACCTTACCATTGCTCAAACAAAAAGCGCAATCTGATGACAATTGGGATGTGCGATATGCAGCGGTGCAAGAATTAGCCCGTGGCTGGAAGAATGAGCCTTGGATGTTTGAATTATTGTGCAACTGCGCTATCAATGACCCTTTTGTTCGTGAGAAAGACTGGCAGGACAACCCTCGGCAAATCGCACTTGAGGTAATAATAAAACAATATCCTAACCATCCCCAGACTCTACCCCTATTGCACGACAGAGCAGAAAATGACCCAGATGAGAAAGTAAAGCAGTTCGCTCAGAAGAAATTGGCAGAATTAGAGGAATAAGATGAGAACTATGAGATGTGCGGAGTATTTAGGTAGACATCGCTAATGCCTAAAAAAATCAGGGAATTGAAAAGCCTATTGCTGAAAGCAGGATTTTCTTATAAACCTGCAAAAGGCAGCCACAGTAAATGGGTTCATCCAAAGTTACCCAAGGCTATTATCATAGCAAGCAAAGATGGCGATGATGCTAAAGCTTATTTAGAGAAGCAAGTCAATGAAGCCCTCGATCAGCTAAAAGAAATGAACGAAGAGGATACAGAAGAATGAAATACACAATCGTTATTCAGTGGTCGTATGAAGACCAATGTTATGTTGTATTCCTCCCTGAGTTTGAGGATATCATGCAACCATGTACTCATGGCGATACCTATGAAGAAGCACTCAAGAATGCTCAAGAAGTGCTAGAACTTCTGATTGAGACATCTCTCGAAGAAGGTAAACCTTTACCAGAGCCTAAGATGGTAGGGCAATTATTTGAAGTTGCCTAATTACAGACTAAGAGCCTATCCGAAAAGTAGATTTTGTGAAATTTTAAACCGCAGATAAACGCAGATAAACGCAGATGAATACAGATGAATACAGATAGCTAGTCATCTTGAACGGACTTTTAGGATAGGTTATAAATACCATTCAACAATAGGAAGATGAGGAATAAATAGGTGAATCGTGTCCCAAATAACCCAGATGATAACCGAAACAAAAATGGGTAGAATTAGAGAAGAAAAATTAGAACCAGGAGAGATACACTCATGACTACATCTGTAAAGACAACCAAAGTTTACGACGAAATTATTGACTTCATTGCTGCTGGAACCACTCCCCAAAGTGTCATCG
>CBDTXL010000332.1:0-5387 GCA_965364435.1 uncultured bacterium | reverse complement strand
ATGGGGGAGAAATCCTGATTTATCAAGCTTTCAGCTTACTCGTCACCCCTTGAGGCCGCGACCTTTACGAAACCCTCGACTTACAGCAGGAAGTCGCCAATCAACTATCCTCGCTAGCTGCTTGCTATCGAGAGGCAAAAGACTACACCACCGCCATTGAGTATTATCAAAATAGCCTTGAGCAACACCAAGCCCTGGGTCATAACGAAAGCGCCGCCAGACGATTGAGACAACTGAGCAATACCCAACGACAACTAGCAAAAAATTGCTCCCGCGAAGAAGCTACCGCACTACTCCAGCAGGCAGAACACCACCTGCAACAAGCGATTCAACTCAACACCGCAGGCGACTACCGAGAGAACCTAGCTTACGACCACATCACCCTTGCCCTACTCTCTGCCGAGTATCTACGATGGCTGCCTGAAAATGATGCTTCCGTGCCCAACCGTATTACCCAGTTTGAACAATCCTACACCACTGGGTTTGCCGACCTCACTGAACTGGGACAAGCAGTAAACAACGCCGAGGAAGCCCTAGATATCGCTCGTGCTTATCTAGAAATCAGCCGTTTGGAGAATCTCTATCGCGCTGAATCACTAGCTCACCAGTCCCTGCAAACCTTCCAGGACTTCAACCGCCGCCAACTAGAAGCCTCTGCCTGCAAACTTTTGGGAGAGATTTACCTTGCCCGCGCCCATCGTCAAGAGTCTGGTGCCATAGCAACGACCTCCCAGTTTTTGAACGCAAGCCTGCACCTCTACCGTGAGCTTGACCTAACCCAGAAAGCGGCTGAGGTTGAGCAACTGATGACCGATAATAGGCGATTAGGAAGAAGTTAGTTGACAGGGGTTTGAGATACTCGCAGGGGATGAACTCAAGGACGTAATCTGAGTCTAGTTCAAATGATTGGGCTTTCTTGCTTGTGAGTTCCAAAGAAAAAAAGGCCCTCTCGGATCTTCCATGAAGAGGGCGTTTCAATCAGGGTTTTACCAATTAAAGAGTACTGAAACTTTGTGAATAATTTGTGAACAGACGTAATAATCAAGCTGGCGCATTGCACATCAACCCTGTCTCAGGGCAAAACAGGCAAGAAAAAAGCCCTCTCGGTAAGAGACAAGAGGGCCCGCCCTTAAGTGATTACTTGACAAAACAGTACTGAAACTTTGTGAATAATTTGTGAATTAGTGGCGATTGTCCCTCTCTACTTTCTCCCTAAAAGAAAGCCCTCTTGAATATATCAGGGACAAGAGGGCAAATTTACTCTGTGAGGCAAGCGTACTGAGCAAATGTGAATAATTTGTGAATCGTGAATTGAGAAGCGATCGCTCCTCTTTCCCTTCTCTACACACCTGGAATCCCCACTTAGAGAGTGTTTAACATTTCGTAATTTTTCTTAAACTGAGAATGTAAAGCTACTCTCACTTAAGGATTATGCTGCTTCGACCCAATCAACGCACCAAACTTGACGATACTGACGACACGCAGTTTTACTCAATGCCACGCTTCGTCACTCATGTTGATGAAGGTTTTATCGATCAGCTGACCCAACTATACCGCGATCGCCTCCAGCAAAATACCCGCATCCTTGATATGATGAGCAGCTGGGTTTCTCACCTGCCAGAGGAGATAGAATTTGCCCACGTCGAAGGTCATGGTCTGAATGCGGAAGAACTCGCCCGTAATCGCAGATTGAATCATTACTTTGTGCAAAACCTGAACGAAAATCCCAAGTTTCCCCTGCCAAATGAGGATTTTGACGCTGTCCTCAACTGCGTTTCCGTTCAGTATCTGCAATACCCAGATGCTGTGTTTTTCGAGATTCACCGCATCCTCAAACCCGGTGGCATCGCGATTATCAGCTTTTCCAACCGCATGTTCTTCCAGAAGGCGATTACTGCGTGGCGGGATGGCACAGAAGCTAGTCGGGTTGAGTTAGTCAAAAGCTACTTTCAGTCTGTACCCGGATTCAGCCCCCCAGAAGTGATTGCCCGTCAGTCAGCTGCTCCCAGTTTTCTCCAGATGCTCGGTATTGGTAGCGGTGATCCATTTTATGCAGTAATTGCCCAGCGCTTGTAATCAAAAAACACAACTTATCCCTCTTTTGTGACTCTCTACCCAAAAATCGGGATTTCCACCACAAGTAGGAGAGAGCCAAAAGTATCCAATGTAGGGGCGAGTCGCTAGACTACCGTGAACGGGACACGTGATTACCTGGAGTTGACTCGCCCTCCTACTCCTACGGAGTTCGCCTACTTAAAAAGCCTTTAAAATATCTATCTAAAGATAGGTTAACTTTTGGTTAAGTATATGTTAATTTCTGATTAAGTACTAAGTTTTGAACACACGGTACAGATCCGCAAACCTCCCTACTCAACCTAGTGTAGGTGGGTAAAATTAACCGACCAGCTGTAAATAGTCCAAAGCGTTGCTCTCTCAACAGTCTTGGTGGTTAAGTATTTCCGCAATGCTTCACTAGAGCGCCGGTTCAGTAGCAAGAATTTCTTATGTTTAGAAATTCTGGAGTTTTGTCGTACTGTATCAGGCAACAAACTAAAGGAATAATTCCAGTGAAATTGGATTTAAACAACGACTCCCTCAGGCTTTTATACTTGCTTTTAGCTACGGATGTCGTTTTTATAATTCTTCATATCCTTTATTTGTTTACTGGAATAATTTCAAATTCATATTTTTCAATCGAACAAGACCAAGGATATGCAGAGTTATTTCAATACATCAAAGAGTATTGGATTGCCCTTGTGTTGGGTCTGTTAGCCGTTCAAAAGCGTTCTCCTCTCTATCTTGCTTGGTCTTTGCTCTTCTTTTACTTGTTACTTGATGATTCTCTCAGTATCCACGAAAAACTGGGTAAAATCATAAGCATTAAACTTGCTTTTTCACCCGCATTAAACTTGCGTGCTGTAGATTTTGGAGAAATTATTGTGTCTGCTTGCGTGGGTTTTTTCTTCCTAATCTTCATTGCGATTGCCTATCGTTTTGGCGATCGCATGTCGAGGGAGACATCCAGGTATCTGATTATGATGCTGTTTGCACTGGCTTTATTTGGGATTGTAGTAGACATGATTCACATAATATTGTTTCAGTCTCCCTCCTTAGAGCCTTTACTTGCCCTTGTGGAAGATGGTGGTGAAATGCTGGTAATGAGCGTCATTGCATGGTTTGTCTTCTTACTGCCCAAACGTTTATCTCAAGATCTGAGCCTGCAAGTAAAGCAGCATCGCCTATTGGAGGAATGATGTTGGCACGGGCAATGCCCTCTAAACCAGCTCTACCCTCTCTCCAAAGACTAGAGGCAACAAGCTCTGGGTGCATCCCGATGCGTGCAAATGTATTCCCTGAGGCCAGCGTCGGATGAGCATTGGATGAGCATTACAGACTTGCTTAAAATATGTTCTTGCAAATTTGGGATGCACCCCAAGCTCTTTTACAAGTTGAGTTTCCTAAGACGCTGCCGCCTCATTTGAGCAAAACTCTGTGAACACCGCTTTGTGTCTAGTTTTTTGAAGAACTTGTAAGAAAATTTTACCAAGCAATTGAGCCAAAAATCTCTCAAAAGCACCTGAAAACTAGATTCCGCAAGTTTTTCGGGTATTTGTCCCAAACTAAGTGGTTATTAAGTCTTTTTTCCACCTCTACACGCGCCCAGGTAATTCGCGCTTCAATGTATTTGGTAGGAGCAGATAGCTTCAGTTCAAGAAAAAACTAACGGAGTAAAAACGCCATTAGCTTTCTGGAAGCCTGAGCCAATATCTCTCTATGACTAGCCAATAGCACCCGGCAATGCTTAAGTTCATTTTCCGGGTTGGCGGCTCATCTCGATCAGGATTAAGCACTGTAGGAGTTAACGATTATGAACCGCATTTGCCAACTAGCTCAACTGATTTTGGACTTCTACCGGGAGGAACCACAGCAACTACGGCAGCTCAAATCTTTACGCAGTTGCCAAGTATTCCGACGGTGGGGAGTCTTGTATATCCGCTGCCAGAACCAAGAAACTGCTGCTGAACTTATAGATGCTGGTTTGGCGATCGCAGAACCAGTTGCCAGACTCAGGCTTGCTAAAAAAATTACGATTTTGACTAATAATACTTCAGTTGCCGTCTTCCCAGTTGATTTCAGCAAAATCAGCGCTTGAGCAACTAGTCATCGTTTGTTGATGGCTCTAACCGAGGGCAAATGTATCAAAAGCTTAATAAACGGAAAAAACCTGTTCCTGTTAGGGCAGCTTTGGGTGTAGCTTGAGAAATCCTTTCCTTCCTCAAGCTACATCCGCTTTTGCTCACAAGGTTTCCAGTAAGCAGCTGTTGCTGACTGCTTTACTTGTTCGCTGAGACGCCTTCTTTCTCAGAAGCTTGGTAAGAAGTCTCCAGAGACTCAACTTGCTGTTCCCGTTGGTTGGCAATAGCATTCAACACACTGTTCGCAACAGTTGCATTGAGTTGGTTAGCCAACACGGCATCAACAGAGTACTGTCCACCACCATTCACTAAGAACAGTTGGAAGCAGGCTGCATAAAGCATCGACAGTTCCAGATAAGGAATGCTAAATCCAGCAACTAAAACGTGATGGTACATTGCCACCAGCATAGTAGATAACAAACCAGCAGCCGCAGGACGAGTCAAAAGACCTAAGGCAAGCAGTAGTGAACCAATCAACTCAGTATAGGCAGCGCAGTAGCTGAAGAAGATCGGAAAGGGCAGACCGATTACAGAGACGTAAGCATCGGCAAAGCTCTGAATATTGGATAACTTATCCAGACCATTGTGCATCATCACCAATCCGGCAACGACTCGGAGTACCGTCCAAGAGACTTGAAACCAGGAGTTTGTTGAAAGATTCGGTTTCAATGCAGCGGCTACATAAGCTGTGAAGCGCTCAGTCGCGTTCATATGTATATTTCCAGAAAAAAAGAAAAGTATGGATGAGTCCTTTGTTAACTATAGTAACAAAAATATTAATAAATGTATAAGTAATGGCGACTTCCCCCCTTTTTTAATCCGGCTGAAGAAGGCTAGACGACTGAAAAAGAAGCTTTAAAGGCAAAATTAAGTAAAATTAACCATTATAAATAATTGTTATCATTTGCTCATATATTATTAACTTCCGTAAACAAGCCTTATGTCTGATGCAGAGGCATGAAAGCCGCAACATGGGCAACTTTGATGACTTGCTATGGCATCGAGCAATGGTATAGAGTTTTCTGATTACGAAGCGATCGCTATGATAGATTTGCTCCCATTGTTGGCGCGTTGTAATGTGCCAAATTCTACTTATGATCCTTTCAGATACTAGCCAGTACTAGGAGCCGCAAATCATGAAACTCTTGAGCGACTGGGGTTTCACCCGTAAAGGATGGCGTAGCGGTGAGC
>CBDTXL010000331.1:0-5421 GCA_965364435.1 uncultured bacterium | reverse complement strand
ACAACTTCTGCTCCCACCACTGCTTCCACCTCAGCCACCACCGCCGTTCGCTTCGTCTGTGCATCTCTAACTCTGCGTTCCGCCTCAGCCTTGGCAATTTCCAAATCCCGCCCAATGCGTCTGAGTGCTGTAATGCGATCGTTTTCTGATGCCCGGATTACTGACTGTGCCTTAGCTTTCGCTTCAGCAATTCGAGCATCCCGCATCAGTTCTGCCTGCTGCTTGCGTCCAATCGAATCCAGATAGCGAACCTCATCGGAGATATTCTTGATTTGGAGATTGTCCAGTACCAGCCCCAGCTTTTCCAAATCGTCCTCAGCTTCATCCAGCAAGTTCTTGGCGAAGGCAATCTTGTCTTCATTCACCTGTTCTGGACTCAGACTAGCTAAGACGCCCCGCAGATTTCCCTCCAGCGTTTCCTTTGCCAACTGTTCGATGTCCTTACGACTTTTGCCCAGAAGACGCTCGATCGCATTATGAATCGTCGGTTCTTCGCCAGCAATCTTGATATTCGCCACCCCCTCCACCGTTAGGGGAATCCCACCTTTAGAGTAGGCATTGGATACCCGTAATTCGATAATCATGTTGGTCAGATCCATGCGGAAGGCACGCTCCAACAGGGGGACTTGAATGCTGCTACCACCCTTAACTAAGCGGTATCCAACCTCCCGCCCATCTGCCATTGAGGTGCGATTCCCGGCAAAGATCAGAATCTCACTGGGCTGACAAATGTAGTAAAGATTACGAATTACCCAAAAACCCGCCCCAGTACCAACACCGAAAATTCCTAGCAGTAAGGCAATAATTTCCATTATTTTTCTCCTTTGTATCGATTAATAACCTATCCGAAAATTCCGTTCAACATGACTAATTATCTGTATTCATCCGCGTTCATCTGCGTTTATCTGCGGTTTCAAATCTCTTAAATCCACTTTTCGGATAGGCTCTAACTAGGTTTACAAAACTCAATAAACTTCTTACAAAAGTGCTGTTTTTGTATTTTTAACCACAGATGGACACAGATAAACACAGATGGATTTGATAGTCTTGCTCAACTTTTGCAAGAGGTCTAATCACTTGGCGCTGAAACCCCACTAATCAATGCTCTGTACTTTTAGTTGAGAGTAGTTTAGTTCGATTACTCTGGTTGAGAGTGCCTACCACATCAATTCCCAGAGTTTTATCAACACTCTCTAGGAACTGGCAAACAATCTCCGGATAAATGTTGACCAAACTTGCGATAGACTTACCATCCCCGTTGTCAATCACATTCACTTTGTCAAGTTGAATTCGCTTAGGAATCTGCACCGCTTCTTTTAGTACCATTTCGATCTGCTGAATCAAGAACAACTCAGACGCATCAGTACCCGTTTGTTGCCAAACCTGCGATAGGATATCGTTTACTAAGGCGGCGGCTTTGGCGTTTTCTTCCAGGAAGGCGGCGTCTCCCCTAGCGCGTAACTCTTTTGCCTGTCGTTGAGCTTCTGCGGGTAGCACTTCATCTGCTTCTAGGCGCAGGCGTTCAAACTCTGCCCGCAGTGCTTGTAGCACCTGTTCGGCTTTTGCTCTCTTTTCTTTGGCAGCGGCTGTGGTAATCTCTTCTTCAGACCGAGCTTTTTGTTCTAGCTTTGCCTTAATTTGGCGTAGCTCGTTTTCCTTCTCCTGAACAACAATGCGATCCTGGGTTTTGGCGACTTGGGCGTGTTCTTCGCATTCAGCTTCTATCTGTTCTGCTTGGGTGAGTGCATTGGATTCGGCAATCTCAGCATCTCGGATAATCAGAGCGATTTGCTTGCGGCCCAGGGAACTGAGATAGTCTACGTCATCGGAGACACTTTGGATTTTCAGGGTGTCCAGTTGTAGCCCCAACTTGGTTAAGTCTCGACTGACATCCGAGGCGATGCGTTCAGCGAAGCTAAGACGATCCTCGTTGAGATCTTCAGGTGTCAGGGTGGCGACAACACCCCGCAGATAGCCTTCCAGAGTTTCTCGCGAAACACGAGTAAGTTCCGAGCGATCGCGATCCAGAAAGCGCTCGATCGCATTACCAACAACTGCCGGATCGGTGGAGATTTTCACATTTGCGATCGCCTGAATGTTCAGGGGTGTTCCCCCCTTTGCATAGGCATTCTTCACCTCCACCCGCACTGGCATTGTCGTCACGTCCATACGCTTGACCGTTTCAACTATGGGGATACGAATTGCCCTCCCTCCAGTTAGCACCCGGTAGCCTACATTTTGCCCATCCTTAGTACGCCGCTTTCGACCTGAAAGAATTAGGACTTCGTTGGGTTTGCAGATGCACAAGAAGGACTTGAGAAACCACACGAATGCAATCAGTCCAAATATCGAAAGGGCGATCGGGATGCTGGTGTAAATTAGCCCCTCAATCCCATTTTTTTCATTACTGGCGGGGCGGTTTGGCTCAACTTGTGCTACCTGCACGACTGCAACATCATGCTCGAAGAACGATTGAAATTGGGGTTGAACGTTCATGATTAATTTGTATTAGTTATTGGTTTGTTACTTGGCTAGAGAATCTTCCGACACAACCCACACCTTATTTCTTTTCATACCGACAACGAATACGCGATCGCCTGTGCAAAATTCTCTCGGTTCGTCCGTGAAGGCAACAAAATCGACTAAAGATTCTTTCACATTGATGCGTACCTTCCCTTGAGTAGTGGAATTAAAAGGGATTTCAACGGTACCGGAACGTCCGACCACATGATTGGGACGGACTAGACTATCCACCGATTGGTATCGCTGTTGGAGACAAATTAACCACACCACCAACGCCCCCAACACAATACCAACAACAATTGAAAGGCCAGTAACTATTAGGATTAATTTATTCACCGCCACCTCCTGAGCTATTTTTGAGGTTCTTATCTCTGGCTTGTAGGTTATACCAAGTTGCCTTCAAATGTATCACTCTCTCTTTCTCTTACCGAGGGCGTCGGGAGAGTGCCTGGAGTGGTAGCCTGCGGCAAGCCGCTACGCGTCTACGTTAAATTCTACGTTAGACTGCCAGTCAGTATTAGTTAGTGTGCGAGCGCCATATGACTGCCGTGGGTGGCGCTAACTCTGCTTGCTGCGCGTTCATAACTTCTCCCGTTTCAATCATAATTAAGGAGCTACAAGGGGACAAATAATTTTTTCGGAATCAAGTACAAAGTGTTACAGTTTTAAACAAACAGGGAAGGTGAAGAAGTCTCTTCTCAATCGCTGATTTTAGGCGCTGATTTTAGGTTCCAAATTATCACCCTGTTCAACAACGCTCAATTCAGGGTTACGTCGGCGCTTCTTGCCATCAATTAAGGAAGCGACAGTCATGTCTCCCATCACATTGATCGCAGTGCGGCAGCGATCGAGGAACCAGTCTACTGTAACCACCAAGGCAATGTACTGGCTGGGTAAACCCACAGCAGTAAACCCACATTCTTTCCTTCGACTGGCTTGTGGAGGCTTTTACCCAATTGGGAATTGAAAATTCGTAACTTCTACTTAGCAAGACTACGTAAAAACTCTTTCCATTACCCATTACCCATGCATTACGTAGTGTGACACTTGACGCTTTGCGGAATGTGGGGTAAATGCGAGTGTCATCAAGAGGAACTGTATGGCAGATAAAGTTAGGAGCTTGGCAATCGCTTGCTAACAGCATTGCGAATTAAAACCAGGAAAATTCCTATACCTGTAAACACTAACGCCGCAATGTGACTTTTTGTCTCGGCGAAAGCAATGAGGAATATGTTGGAGAGCAGCGCTAAAGCCGGAATCGGAATAGGAACCTGAAACCCATCGGTTCGGGGTTCTCGGCGTTTAATGACCAGCAGTGAGAGGTTGACCAGACAGAACATTGCAAGAATCAAGGTTGCGGTTGTTCCAGCTAGGAATTCAAGGGTACCTGAAAGCGCAAGAAAGATAGCGATCGGCAGAATAACAAGCAGCGTTCGATAGGGAGTTGCTCGCCGTGGATGTAATTTTCCTAACCAAGCTGGGAGCAGTCCTTCACGCGACATCCCGAAGAGCAGTCGCGATGCTGTGACAAAATTCAGCAACGCAGTATTTAGAACGGCGAACAGGGCGATGAGTGAAAAGACGACTGCTGGAAAATTGGGCTGCGATCGCCGAACCACATCGAGAAGAGGAGCGTTCGAGGCGGAAAGCTCCGCCGGACTTAGTACGTTAGTGGCAAGCCAAGAGACGAGAATATAAATGACACCTGCAATTCCAAGCGCAAATAGGATGGCTCTGGGAACATTGCGCTCCGGATTTTTCACTTCCTCGGCAACATTCACAATATCCTCAAACCCAATGAAGGCGTAGAAGGCGAGTGCCGCTCCCTGAAATATCGCCGTCCAACCAATGGCTTGCGCGTTCGGGACGGGACTTGCAACAGGATTACCCGCGCCTGCTGTGCCCCCGATTAGAAAAAGGGCCGAGACTAGGATGACGATGACCAGACCCGAAACTTCGAGAGCCGTGCAAAAAATATTGAGGGCTGAGGACTCCTGCATTCCCCTAAAATTGACAAATGCAAGAGCAGAAAAGAGAGCGATGATAATCAACCAATCTGGAATGGCTGGAGCAAAAGCATTTAGATAGCCTGCAAATGCTTTTGAGAGAGTCGCCATCGAAACGAGGCAGGTACAAAACATCAACCAGCCTACCAAGATTGAGAGCCAATCCCTGCGAAACGCCCTGTGGATGAAAGTGGCAACTCCTCCGCTTTGCGGTACTCGGCTGCCGAGTTCGGCATAACTTAACGCTGTGAGTGCCGCAACAGTCATCGCTGTCAGGAAAGAAGCCCAAACCAAAGAGCCGGAAAGTCCGGCAATTTTTCCAATCACTGCATAAATTCCGGCACCGAGAATATCACCAACTCCGTAAATCACCAGCGTAGGCAATCCAAACACTCGCTTCAGTGAATCCGCTTCTGCATTCGGTTCCATAAAATTTCTCTTGTCCTTTGTAATTACTATGTTCGGGTCATCGAAGGAGTTGTTGTCTGAAAGAAAGATTTCCTCTTAAACCCAAACGCTTGCGCTAAAACTGAGTTGGGAAATTGCTGAATTTGCTGATTGTAGCTTTGCACCGCCTTGTTGTAGCGCATTCGTTCTACAGCAACGCGATTTTCCGTGCCAGCGATTTCGTACTGGAGATTGATGAATAATTGACTAGATTGCAACTGGGGATTAGCAGCAGCATAATCGCCGAAACGCTTAATGGATTGGTTCACTTTAGCAATAGCGGCAGCTTTTTCATTAGGAGTCACTGCCTGCAAATAAGCCTCACGGGATTGAACCAATAGAGAGACTAGCTCTTGTTCTTGTTTGGCATAGGCTTGCGTTACACTAACGAGGTTTGGGATAAGGTCAGCACGTCGCTGTAATTGATTTTCCACTTGCGCCCAAG
>CBDTXL010000330.1:0-5440 GCA_965364435.1 uncultured bacterium | reverse complement strand
TTGGCTCGATTGGCGCTACCATAAAGACATGAGTAAACCTCTGATACAAGGCTAGATGAGTGTTCAAGTTATGGTAGAACGTCCTATAAAAAAGTCCTCGCGTCCGGCTGTTACTCCCCCTCAGGATGTGGGGGAAGAGGTCAAAGGGAAGGAAAGCCCTATTGAAGAGCGTATTGACTCAACAACCTCCAAGTCTTTCCAGAGAAAAGACCGGACAAAGGGAAGAGGGAAAGGTAATCAAGAGGATTCACGAAATAGTAGTGTGAATCCAGCCTTAGTGAGGGGAAAGAAGCCGACTCGTCCCAAGCCGCCAGTGATTCAAGAGATGTCGGAGCCAACAATGGAGGATTCAGTTACCGAAACTCCTCAAGAAACAACGGCTTTGGAATAGAAGTTTTCAGAGTGTTGTCCTAACTTCAACTCCTTTTGCCAGAGCATTGCGCTGCCGCCTTGCGGCCGATCGCCCAGAGTGACACAAGAGCGATATCACACAACTCCAGCTCACCCACACAACCAAATACCCCCTCATACATTGAAGTATGAGGGGGTATTCAAAAGAATTGAAAGTGGAGCCTACGGGAATTGAACCCGTGTCCGCCTTGGGTATTTACCTACCGCTCATTCACAGGCTTAGCCCATCTAACCCTCAGGGCGGGAACCATCCATTATCCCGGATGACAGGATTCTTTGGTGAAGTCTTATCCAGTAAGCCGACCAAAGGCAACTTACTAGAGCATCCGTTGAGGTTTGTCTATAGCCTTTAACGGAGTCAGACTACAGACGCTCCAACCTGTTAGAGGTTTTTAGGCAAGCACAGTGGCTGGCTTAGGAGCAAATTTTACGATGTTATTCGCAGTTACTTTTTTTTTGAGCCGGTATTTACGAGAGAAGACTCACTCTCGGCCTGAATCACGGGGCGGCTTTCGCCAACACGTCGAAACCATTAAGGCCCCATGTCTTATATTCCTTATTATAGTCGGTGGATGGTGGATTGAGGGTGTCAATTATTCTCACTTGTCGCCTGCTCCGGTTCGGGCTTCTTTGGTTTTGCGGCTTCCGGTGGGGGTAGGGTCGGGGGTTGTTCAACTGGCTTAATGGTTGAGTCCAACGGCTGAGGTATTTCAGTGGTAGCTGAGGGCGCTTGGGTTTTTACTGGTGGCGGTTCATTAGGCTCAGATGCCGGAGTCGGGTTGGTTAGCGCGGAAGGCTCTTCACTTACAGGTTCCGGCGGCGTCTCTACTGATTGACCTGTGGGCGATCGCTCTTCGTTCACGCTTGATCGCTCATCGGATTCAGTCGATGACTCTACAGGGGCATCAGATTTTCTGCGGGAAGACCTGCGAACTGCTGTCTGATCCGGGGGAGAGAAGTTGCTCTTTTCAACAGGTTCAGTACGAGCCTTCGGAGTCTCCTCATCATAACTGGGCAGAGCAATAGGTGATATTGAGGGTTCTACAGTTGGTGTAACTAAGGGTTGCTTAGGCTTAGACTGATACCAGACAGTACTCAAGGCGACAAAACCCGTAGCGATCGCTAAGGTTAGTCCAATTAAAAAAGCAGGAATATCCAACCGCCTAACCGCTGCTAGAGCAGGAGCAGCGGACCGTGTTCCCTCAATTTGGGGTTGCTGCTGGGGATTTAAGGGAATAGTTGCCCCTGTGTGGGTGGGTATCGACGCAGTCGCCTTTCCACTGTGAGGGTTAAGTAACAGCGACAGCCACTCATCCACACTCGCTGGTCGGTAACGAGCTTCTACTGCCATGCCTCGCATAACGGCTTGGTTAACCGCGGCACTGATCTGCGGTTGCAAATCACGGGGGGCTGGCATCGGTTGGCGATCGCGAATTACCGCGGGTGTCGGTACTTGCGCTGTCAACAGAGCATAAAGCGTTGCTGCCAAACCATAGATATCCGACGCTGGTGTGCGCTTTTCCTTAATTAAATACTGTTCAAGCGGGGCATAGCCGTCAGAAACCATACTCGTGTGGGTCTGAGTTGAGTCGGCTGTAAACTCCCTCGCGATTCCAAAGTCAATTAACACCACTTCACCCCCCCTTGCCCCCCCTTGAGAAGGGGGGGACGGGGGGGTACGTAGGATAATGTTTTCCGGTTTGAGATCCCGATGGAGTAAGCCCTTTTGATGCACAACCTTTAAGGCTTCTCCAATTTGTCGGATGTAATTAATCGCTGTGGCTTCACTCAAGGGTTTTCCTGGAAAGACAACGGCTTGCAAAGTCTGCCCAGGGACATAGTCCATAACCATGTAGGGCCACCCAGCTTCCACGAAGAAGTCACTGACCCGGACAATATTAGGATGGATACACAAAGCCAGCCGCCGTGCTTCATCCTGGAACAGGCGCTCAAACCGAGCAAAGTCTGGGTGTAGGTGCAGAGACTCGTTGAGGGTTTTAATCACCACTGGCTGACCCAAGTAATGATGGGTGGCTTTAAAGGTGACGCCAAAGCCACCTCGTCCCAGTTCTTGCTCTAGAGTATATTTGCCACTCTGTAAAGTTTTGCCGACTAACGAGTTCATAACTCTGACGCAGTTCTTCGTTTGTGGTTGTTAGTTTTTTAGAGAATCTAACAATTAACATATGGACGAAGCACCTGTCCCAAAGTTGCGATAAATCCCCACTGTTAATTATGAACTACCCCCTGCCCCGCAAATTGTCGCAAGTTGTCGCAAGTTTGACACGTATTGGGTTGAGGCGGTAGTAGAGTCGGTTTGTCTCCCCTTCAGGCAGTAGTAAGCCCTTCTCCACCATTACTCGTAGTTCGCGCTGTAGTGTCCGCCGCGAAGGTCTTGGGCAAATCTCCTCAAAGTTCTGAATGGTCAGCCCTCCATGCTCGATCGCGAAGGTGAGGGCTTGCCGTTGGCGATCGGAAAGTTGGTACTTCTGGAAAAGTACATCGGGGGTACACTCTCTAGGAGTCTGTGCTGTGTTGGACAGCAACTCATCCCCCACGTAGGGCTGTAGGTAGGCCACCAATAGCTCTCGAACCTCTTCGTAAAGCTGCTTTCGGTGTGTGCGATCGCTGCGTAACGCGACCAGAAGCAGACTGTTGTAGGACTGGATGCACACCTCAGCTAACAGTTCGCTTTTTTCCTGACTTAAGGCAGGGTTTCGTAGCCGTAAGAAGCTGGCTAATTCATGGATGAGTCCCTGAGTAAAACTATTGTCGAAGTACTTAAACATCTCCGGGGCGACGAAGTACTGGATGTAGACAACTTTCGGACCCGGATGCTCGAAATAGACAGCAAAGGTCTCCACCAGTTGCTGAATCATCTGCTCCAGAGGCAGTTGCGCCATCTGGGGAGTCATTAACTTGGCGTGGATGGCTGTTACCTGCTCCATATGGCGTTCTTCCAATGCGTGGAAAATCGCCAGCTTGTCTGGAAAGAACTGGTAGAGGGAACCGATCGCGGTTCCAGCGCGAGATGCGATCGCATGGGTTGTCGCTGCCTCATAACCCACCTCAGCAAACACTTCAGCAGCTGCCTCCAGAATGCGCTCAACTCGTTGTTGGCTGCGCTTCTGCTTGGGTTGGCGGCGTAGGGATGCATTTTTTGATGTTGAAGTGGTCATCGAAATTCATGGGTTAGAAACCCCGTCCTTCGCTTGACGGCTTTACAGATTAATTTGCGCGAGCGCCACGAGTTGTAAGACAAAAACTTGCAATCCGTAGGCACTGCGTTTTGGCACAATCGCTTACCAGTATCCAAACTGTGCAAGCTAATTGTTTTGCGGTGTGGGTCTTTCTTTGTTGGAGACAATGCCCAACCGCCAACGTAACAGAACCCGTATTTAGGGTGTTTGACGATTGAGCCGCGTTTAAAGCCTGCACTTAAAGTTCCGCCGTACCGAGGACGGATATGTCCGGGAGCATGTTGCAAGCGATGAAGCTGCCTGCGATGAAACTCAAGCGGAATAACCTCAATCAATTGCGTGTTGTCTGGTTGGGTATGTCCTTCGACATACCAGTTAGCTAACACCCAAGAATCAACACAATGAGCCTCGAACGAACTCTCCAGCTTCTGTTTGGACTTCTTAAGCCCTAAACTTTGCCGCATTTCGTAAGTATCATTGCCCGATCTAGTTTCAAGGTGGGCAATTTTCTTGAGTTGAGAGTAAAACCATTGCTTGCCTACCTCTAGGGGACTAAACGAAACATTCCACTTACGTCCGTTCTTCCAAGTACGGGCTTTGATGTCCTCCACGACAAAAGCTGATACGGGAAACATGAGGGCAAGCCAGTTGGCTATCCTTAACTTCCACTGCCACCGCGCTTTAGTAGATGGAGGGATGCGATTTTTGTTGACGACGCGATTAGCACGGTTTTGACGGCAGGGAGTATTACGAAAGCGTCTTGCTCGTCGCATATTCCGCCTTACTTCAATATGATCTTTCACCCAATCAACGGCATGGGTTTGAATGTTGAGATAGGTGTGAGACTGAGACTTGACAGTAAAGGCTTCCCTTTTGGAGCCAGGGTCAATACCTACGGCTATTGGTTGGCGATTAGCGCTCTTAAGAGCTACGTTGAGTCGAACACACAATACTCCTTTTTTCCAAAATGGTGTTGCTTTGCCTGACTTAATCCAACGCCTTGCACGGCTTGGAGTAGTCGGCATTAGAGGTCTATTCTCAGTGTCTACAACTGGTACGAACATGCGATAAGCCCTATTTCTAGGTATATATTTCCCTTCGCCGCTGACGACCAGAGAGGTTAAAAACTAGGGAGGCATTCTTAACGTCTTATGGGATACCACTCCCAGATAGTTCAGCTATTGGCTAGACACTGTTTTAGTCCTGAATTAAGAAGTTGGTGAGTCTTCCTCTTTCAAGCCTCCGTGCTCTACTCCGGAGGTCAGTGACAGATTCAGCGTAACTTTTGCGAGAGCGTTGCGCTGCCGCCTTGCGGCGGATCGCCTTTGGGGATAGGCTCTTTGAGCCTATCCCCTTGACTAATGCGATCGATACGCTACAACTCTCCCTTGAAAAACATGAACATACTGTCATATTTTTTAAGTAGAAACGAAGAATTTGTCACATTTAAGTTTAGGCTCACGCCAGACTGACCACGTTGCCGTAGTAAGAATGTCAACAGGGGTCAGATGGCAGTCGCACATCCACCGCAAGCAGATGCAAGAAAAGCGTCCTACTTGGGCTGGCGATTTTTCTCTGGGAGTCCGGCAACAACTAACGTCACTTCATAAACAAGGAGTAAAACACCCATGTCTATGCTTGAAGGTGCGCCCTGGCTATTGGCACATAAGTCAATGTTGGAAGTTAACAAGCCTAGAAAAGTATCGCTTTACGGTGCAGACTATGTCCTTTGGCAAGATGGAACTGGCAAAATAAACGCTTTACCCAATGCCTGTCCGCACATGGGAGCAATGTTGTCTGAAGGGTGGTGTCAGGAGCGTGCAGATAAA
>CBDTXL010000329.1:0-5471 GCA_965364435.1 uncultured bacterium | reverse complement strand
CAACCGCCGCCTCCATCCCAATTGGCGTTGCCGTAGCACAAACGAGTAACGTTGCCTTGCTTGGTCAAGAAGAAGTCATTGGTGCCAAGATTGCCGAGCAGCTTTTTAATGGAAAGGGTGGCGTTAACGGCACACCGATTAAGTTAATCTTCCAAGACACGGGTGGCGACGAGCAAGGGGCGATCAATGCCTTTAATACCTTAATTACCCAAGATAAAGTTGTTGGGATTGTTGGGCCTAGCCTATCGCAGCAAGCCTTTAGTGCTGGTCCGATCGCCGAGCGTGCTAAAGTGCCTGTCTTAGGACCTTCTAATACTGCCAAAGGAATTCCCGAAATTGGGGAATATATTAGTCGTGTGTCAGCACCGATGACAGTTGTGGCTCCCAATTCAGTTAAAGCAGCACTCAAGATCAATCCTAGGCTCAAAAAGGTAGCCGTATTTCATGCTCAAAATGATGCCTACAGTAAATCTGAGACGCAAACCTTCCAAGAAGCTGTTAAGGCGCAAGGGCTAGATGTTGTAACTGTACAAAAGTTTCAAACCACTGACACAGATTTCCAAACTCAAGCCACTAATGCGATTAGCCTCAACCCTGACCTGGTCATTATCTCTGGTCTTGTAGCAGATGGCGGCAACTTGGTCAAGCAACTGCGTCAACTAGGATACAAAGGTTTAATCATTGGTGGGAATGGTCAGAATACATCGAATATCTTTCCTGTGTGTCAGGCACTCTGTGATGGGCTTATAGTTGCTCAAGCCTATAGCCCTGAATTATCGAATGAGGTGAATACGGCTTTCCGTGAGGCTTATAAAAAGCAAAATCAAAAGGAACCGCCGCAGTTTAGCGCTCAAGCTTTCACGGGTGTACAGGTATTTGTGGAAGCCCTGAAAGCTCTCGATAGTAAAACCAAACTCAGCACCTTACCTCTAGAACAGTTACGCACAAAACTGAATCAGCAAATTTTAGCAGGAAAATACAACACACCCTTAGGTGAGATTGCTTTTACTCCCCAGGGGGAGATTATACAGAAGCAGTTTTATGTTGCCCAGATCAAGATGGACCCCGATGGGAAAAATGGCAAGTTCACGTTCTTGAAATGAGCAAGACTTTAGTTTATACCGCTGCACTATTAGTGACGTTCAGTGGGTTGTTGACAGCCTGCCATTCTTCTAAGTCTGCAAGCGATGTCCCAAGAGGACGCGCAAAGGGCGATCGCACGGCTTCTCCTAACACAACTGTTGCCTCTGCCACCCCCAATTCAGCCACTGCCATTCCGATTGGAGCAGCATTCTCGCAAACCAGCAACTATGCTCTCTTAGCTCAAGAATCAGTAGTTGGTGCCAAAATTGCCGAGAAATATTTCAACGACAAGGGAGGCATCAATGGGACTCCGATTAAACTGGTGTTCCAAGACACTGGAGGAGATGAAGCTGGAGCAATCAACGCCTTCCAAACTCTGATTAATCAAGATCGAGTAGTTGGCATTGTTGGACCCTCTTCTTCACAACAGGCGTTTAGTGCTGACCCGATCGCACAACGAGCAAAAGTGCCAGTTATTGGTGCATCTAATACT
Organism: uncultured bacterium; assembly: GCA_965364435.1. Lineage (GTDB taxonomy): Bacteria > Cyanobacteriota > Cyanobacteriia > Cyanobacteriales > Coleofasciculaceae > CBDTXL01. Next base: position 3,895 of record CBDTXL010000329.1, on the reverse strand, counting down.
GCCAAAGGGGTTCCCCAGATTGGTGACTACATTGCTCGTGTCTCTGCGCCTGTTGCCGTTGTAGCTCCCAATGCGGTAAAAGCGGCGCTCAAGCTGAATCCCAAACTGAAAAAAGTCGCTGTCTTTTATGCTCAAAATGATGCTTTCACTACCTCTGAGACAGCGATTTTTCAGGAAGCGATTAAAAAGCAAGGGCTGAATATAGTCACAGTCCAAAAGTTCCAAACCACTGACACAGATTTCCAAGCCCAAGCTGGTAATGCGATTAATCGTCAACCAGACTTAATCGTTATTTCTGGATTGGCAGCTGATGGGGGTAATTTAGTCAGGCAACTTCGGGAACTGGGTTATAAAGGTCTAATCATCGGCGGCAATGGTCTCAACACGTCTAACATCTTTTCGGTGTGTAAGGCACTCTGCGACGGTATTATAATTGCTCAAGCCTATAGTCCTGAAGCTCTGGGCGAAATAAATGCTGTTTTCCGTGATGCTTATCGGTCGCAAAAAAAGAAGGAACCGCCACAGTTTAGCGCTCAAGCCTTCACGGGTGTCCAGGTATTTGTGGAAGCCCTGAAGGCTTTAGATAAGAAGACTAAGCTCAGCACTTTGTCTTTGGAACAGTTACGCACCCAGCTTAATCAACAAATTCTTGCTGGAAAATACAACACTCCACTCGGTGAGATTGCCTTTACTCCTGAAGGTGAAGTTATACAAAGTCAGTTTTATATTGCTCAAATTAAGATGGAGGTCGATGGGAATAATGGCAGGTTTATATTTTTGAAGTAAGTAGTCCTTAGACCTGTTGCAAAAATCAGAATTTAGGATTTGAAACCACAGATGGACACAGATGAACACAGATAAATACAGATTAAATCGGATTTTTATGTTGGTTTCGATAGTTATTATGCCCTAGCTTTAAAATAGGGAGTGGGGAGTGGGAGAGATTTCCACCCTTTCGTTGTGTGCGAAGTGCATGGAGATATAATACGAAATCTGGATTAAATACCCCCTTTTTTTTAACGAACCACAGAGGCTCAGAGTTCGCAGAGTAAAGAAGAAGAGGAGATAAGGAGATCAGAGGGGTTATAGATGCGGATTTGGTATAATTCCTAACCCCTAACCTCTAACTAATAACCTCTAACTAATAACTACTAACTATGGATTTCACTCTGTTCCTACAACAATTTTTGAATGGTTTATCCATTGGCAGTGTTTACGCCATTTTTGCTTTAGGCTATACGCTGGTTTTCTCAATTCTCGGTATCATCAATTTTGCTCATGGGGCTATTTTTACCCTAGGTGCTTACTTTACCTATAGCCTAGCGGGAGGAGCGTTTGGCTTTAATGGACTGCTTGCTAATGCGTCTTTACCTGTACAGTTGCCATTTGCTCTTGCCTTATTTCTGGGAAGCATTTTAGCTGGTGTTGCTGGAGTCATAGTGGAACGTTTGGCGTTTCGACCTTTACGATCTAGAGGTGCTGACCCCCTTCAGACTTTGGTTTCTAGTTTGGGTGCGGCTGTCGTAATTGTGAATTTGATTCAGTATTTAGTGGGTGCAGAAAACTATACATTTCCAGCTAATGTCTATGGCAGTTTGCCAGCAGCAATTAATTTTGGAACGGCGGCAAAACCGATTATGGTGCGTACTGTTCAAATTGTAATTTTTGGGGTGTCTGCAATAATTTTGATTATCTTAACATATTTGATTAATTACACAAAAATTGGCAAAGCGTTGCAAGCTGTGGCTGAGGATGCTACGACGGCGAGTTTGCTGGGAATTAATACAGAGGGTTTTATTTTATTAACGTTCTTTTTGAGTGGTTTTCTGGGGGGTCTAGCAGGAACTTTAGTTGGCTCTAGTGTGAGTATTGCTGGTCCTTACTTTGGGATTGCTTTCGGACTTAAGGGTCTAGGGGTGATTGTGTTGGGGGGATTAGGTAATATTCCGGGTGCAGTTGTGGGGGGATTGGTGATTGGTCTAGCAGAGGCGTTTGTCCCTTCAGATTATTCTGGTTATAAGGAAGCGATCGCATTCGCCCTGTTATTCATTATGCTTCTGGTTAGACCACAAGGATTACTGGGGCGATCGCGGGTGACAAAGGTCTAGTCAGTGGTCATTAGTTATTGGTAACACATGAATTCAAAGATGACAAATCCTGATAATCCCCAGATTAATCATACAGAACTGTTAAAGCTCTATCTTTCTCAAGAGTATGATCAGCTGTCAGAAAAATTCATCCAAGTTCTGGAACACTTTGCAAATAAAACTTATTTTAATCTAGATTCTAAGGCCCAGTATTTTATTAATGCCTTCTTGAAAAATTTCTTGTATTTATTTACTCAACCTGACTATGTTCTGAGCGATCGCTATGTAACTCGATTTATTCAACTCAATCTCACAATCTCTAATCTCGCGGCGATGTCTAGCTTTAAGACAACCGATGCTTTTTTAGAAATCTTAATCGCTCAACCTCATAACTTTGCTAAGTTCCTCGCCCTCTACTCAGCTCGTAACACCGTCAAAGTTGACCGCAAAGTAGTATTTGATGCAAATTCTCAATTAGCCTGTCTTTGGTACTCCTGCTTCTTGGAGATTTACCGCTCCGGGCTTGTGAACAAGCAAGCTTACCAAAACCTGAGGGAACACCTGACATACCGTGATGAGAGATTAACAGATTTCTATAACATTAATGATGTTTATTTTGGAGCCACGTATATTGATGGCGATCGGGACAGGGAAATTAAGCAGAAAATCAACCAATCTATCAAATCTAGTCCATTTTGTACCACAGCACAGATAAAAAATACCCCGAACCCTAAAAAAGTAGCTGTCATCACCTCTCTCTGGTTTTCCCAGCATTCAGTCTACCGCACCCTTTCTGAGTTTGTGGAGTCTCTGAAGGATGACTACGAACTTACCTTAGTCCATCTAGGGGGAATAATTAATCATTTAGATATTGGCTACTTCAAAGGAATCAGATTTGTTGATGTTCAAGATGGTTCTTTGAACATAGATTCTATCCGTGAAAATGATTTCATGGTGGTCTACTATCTGGATATTGGGATGAGTTCAGAAAGTATTTTTCTCTCGAACTTAAGACTTGCTCCGATTCAAATTTGTGGAACAGGTCATCCGGTGAGTACGTTCGGCTCAGAGATTGATTACTTTATGAGCGGTGCAGATGTAGAAATTCCCGAAGGTGCCGAGGAAAACTATTCAGAGAGATTGGTTCTCTTACCAGGATTTGGTGCTATCCATAACCACCCGACTTATCAAATTAGGAATATCGAGAAAAATCGACCGGAATTTATCATTAACTGTTCTTGGTTCGCCCAGAAGGTTAATTATCCGATGGTATCTTATTTAACTGAGATAGTAAAAGAGTCTAAAAAGGATATTATTTTCAGATTCTTTTCTGGAGGTGCATTGACACGAAAAAATGATTTTATCCCTTTTGCTAAAGATTTGGAAGCCCTTTTGGGTAAAAAGTGTGTTGAACTGGTTCTTGCTAAACCCTATGATGAGTACATGGCTCTCATGGAGGAGGGAGACATCTGTATTGAGTCCTACCATTTTGGAGGCTCCAATATCGTTGCTGACAGCTTGTACCTGAGAAAACCTACTATTACTTTTGAAGGAAACAAGTGGTACAACCGCATTGGTTCTCAGATGTTGCGAGTCGTTGGTTTGGAAGAATTAATCGCCAAAAGTGCTGAAGAATATATTCGCTTGACCTTAAAACTGATCCATGACGAGCAATATCGCTTGAGCATTCAGGAAAAACTACAGCAGGCAGACTTAAATAGTACAATTTTTAGTTCTGATAGCAAGAATTACTTCAAAAAAGCTATTGATTTTTTAATCGAGAACCACGAACAGCTAAAACACGAAAC
>CBDTXL010000328.1:0-5480 GCA_965364435.1 uncultured bacterium | reverse complement strand
CCACCTGTAGTTCCACCTGTAGTTCCACCTGTAGTTCCACCTGTAGTTCCACCTGTAGTTCCAGCGCCAGCGATCGCTGTTGAACCCGCAGTCGTACCTGCCGCCCCAGTGCCAGGGAACACTGTTGAAGCCGCAGTCGTACCCGCCCCCCCAGTGCCAGCGATCGCTGTTGAACCCGCAGCCGCACCAGCACCAGCAGCACCAACTCCAGCAAGCGCTGTTGAACCCGCAGCCGTACCAGCACCAGCAGCGCCAGCGCCAGCGATCGCTGTTGAACCCGCAGCCGTACCAGCACCAGCAGCGCCAGCGCCAGCGATCGCTGTTGAACCCGCAGCCAGCAACCCAAACTCAGTCAGTGTACCGGAACCAGCAACTTTGGCAGGTCTTGGTTTGGTAGGCGGAGCAATGGCGATGTTGCGCCGTCGAAAGGTTAGCAAGAGCGCCTAGTTTTTATGTTGCAATGGGTTTTTTAGTTGCAACTGGAAGTAATTCAATGTTGGGGTTGGAAGCGCGATTGTGATTCTAACCCTAGTTTTTTGGGTTTACAAGATGAGGGATGGCAGATCTCAGAAATTGGCAGATAAGTTCTTAACTTTTTTGCCAGTGAGGAAATAAGTAGTCATCTCTCCTTTGCCTTTGACCTGGATGACTCCACGCTCCTCAAACAGATACTTATCCCGCAAGCACTTGTAGGTTGATTCTGTGACTTGAATCGCACCAGCAATCCCGTGGGATTCCATACGACTGGCGGTATTCACCGCATCCCCCCACAAGTCGTAAATGAACTTTTTGCTGCCGATTACCCCCGCAACTACAGGACCAGTGTTGATGCCGATGCGGATGCTAATCTCAGTGCTATGCTTAGCATTAAATTTGGCTACTTCCTGTTGCATATCGAGTGCCATTTCGGCGATCGCTTCTGCGTGGTCACTGCGGGGCATGGGGATACCACCCACTACCATATAGGCATCCCCAATCGTCTTGATCTTCTCCAAACCATTCTGTTCTGTCAGCTGGTCAAAGGCTGTGAAGATCTCGTTGAGTAACTTGAGGAGTTCGGTGGGCGAAATCCTTGCCGAGAGCTGGGTAAAGTTAACGATATCCCCAAAAAGAATAGTCACCTCGGCAAAGCCATCGGCAATATTGCTGTGACCGTCTTTCAACCGCTTGGCAACGGGTTCGGGCAAGATATTGAGTAAGAGACGCTCGGACTTTTCCTGTTCTATCGAAAGTTGTTCATTTGCCTCCTGCAATTGGGCAGTCCGTTCAATCACCCGCCGCTCCAACTCTATTGAAGTTTGACGCATACTGCCAATCACTAGGGTCAGCCCAAACACCCCCAACACTGAGAGGATCGCTAATAAGACAAAGCTTCCCCGCAGACCCTTGTTAGTCTGGGCAATCAAGCCATCGAGGGGGCTGGTGATCTCCAGAATTCCTCGCACATCCCCCACTTTCCAGTCGGTTTTAGGACTATCAGGGTGAGTGTTGTGACAACCAACGCAACTGGGCTTTAGGAGGTCTGCCTGCGCGTATCGTAATGAGGGACGCCCTTGAAACTTCTCAAATCGGAAAAATGGCTGCTTGGGATTTTGTCTCAAGTTGCGAAGTGCTTCTCTCTCAAAATCATCTCTAGCACCACCTTCCTTGCGCCGCCAGGGAAAGGGGTAGTCACTATACAGTCGGATTGACATTCCAGAGTTTTTTTCACTGAGCGTCTCCCCTAGTTTGATCAAGTATGTTGCTGGTAGGGGTATTGCCGCCTCTTTGGTTGCGTAGTCGTGGGTAATGATAATTCCGTGAGTTGCTTTTAGACGATCAACTGCCTCGGAGCTGTAGAGCGTGCGTGCTTCCTTAATCGCTTGGGCGTACAGGGCAGAATTTTGGAGGGCTTGTGATTCAATTAGGTTCGATGAGAGACGAGACATATCCCACAGAGCAGCCGCCAATCCAGCACAAAACAGGAGCGTCAGAATCAGGATCGTTCGTTTATAGAGCAGGCGGGTGAACACGGCAAAGGCTTGAGAAATTAACTGACGCATAACACCACTAACTGAGAAAGCTTTCTCAGGTCATACTTCAACAGCACCACAGTATCTCCGTACAAGTACGTGCAATAGTAGAAACAAGTGCGATCGCACTTGCCCCTGAACGCGATTGCCACACCCTACCAACCAGCAAGCCTTCCCCTTTTCGGGCGGGGTGAGAAGGATTCTTCTTCTCGCTCACTTTGCCTCGGTTCATCTAGCGGTTCGGCTTCTGCATCTTTTGATACCCAGTTGCATTCAAAAAGATAACTTTCTCTCCCCCGAGCATCCCCTGCTCCCCTTGTCCGAAACTACTAGAATTGAACACAACTTGCGTTTGAGAATTCGTTGGTCATGGCGGTTCCTCCACCTTCTGATGTTAGTCACGTCAGTCGCAATGCAAAGAAGTTTGCAATTTGCAAACCACTTCTTTAATACTTCTTTATATATTATGATGCAAAGTTATGGTAGAAGGTGCGAGCGCTCTGTAACTCTGGCAACCGACCGCTGCAATGTCCTTTTGTTAGTTATGGCGATCGCTCTAATCAGATAAGGAGTCGGAATTGAGGATTTCTTCAGGAGTGAACGGAGGTTCAACCGGAAACGCATCAATTGCCAGTCCCGTTTCAGCAGCCGCTAGTTCCCTTGCGCCCTGGTAGCACTCGTTTCAATAGCAGAAGAATGTTTTTTGCGAAGGTCAAGTGCTGCAAGGCTTAGGATATTTACGGTAAGGAGTAAAAGAGCGTAATTAGGCACTGAGCCAATCGTGATTTTTAAAATATACGGTAAACTCCCTTTCTTCCAAGCAGCTCCAAGTGGCTCCAGTAACCAATGATAGACAAGCCCTGTATGGGCAAGAAGGCAGAAAACTCCAGATAACCAAAGAGACATTCTCTTCCAAGAAAATTGACGGTGCTTAATTTCAAATAGTAAATAATTCAGAAGAAAGACAACAGCAGGTATCAACATTACAGAAGTAGTCTCCTGTGAGTAATTAATTGAGAGGCTAAGACAAGAAATAAGAGCAACTTCAGATAAATAAATATTTGATGACCAAGAGCTACTTGCCTGCTTTTTATACAAATAGGCAGAAATTCCACCTATTAGCACACCTACCATTAGATCAGATATCATTTTTGCAACTCTAGGACTATCGGGAAAAAATCTTGGTCCGAGCACCATTAAATCAATTCTGCTTGGAGAAAGATAAGGATTGTTTGAGCGATCTTGGAAAAATAAAGACAATCCTTGTGTAAAGTCTTCCCAAAAATCTGTCACTGAAATCCCAGAAATTGTTAGTCCAATACTTGCTAGGACAAGTGTTGTTGCAATGCACCAAAATACCAGAGAGAAGCGCTTTTTTAACAAAAAGTATGGTATCCATAAAATGGATAAAGTTGGCTTAATTGCGGCGATACCCAATAAAACGCCAGCCGGGGCATTTCTGCCGTTCTTTGCTAGGAGAACTGTCCAAATTAAGAGCGCCGCTAAAAAACTGGAAATATTCCCAGCTCGCATATCGAAAACTAGGCCATAAATGAGCGCACACATAATTGTGCAAACAGTTCTAAAAGCTCTAGATTTGGAATCTAGTAGTAGATTGGCTCCCCACAGGATAAAGCCAATGGTAAACAGGTGAATTACCGTCCAAATTGTAAATGCAGTATTAATAGAAAAGTAGCTAAGAGGCCAAAGCAGAGGAAGAATATTTGGTGGGTAAACAAAATTAAAATTTTCTACATTAAATGGGCTTAAATGGTGATGAGCTAGTTGGCTAGCCATGTAAAACACCTTGAAATCCCAAAAAGGAGGATTAGGTCGAATCAGTGTATACACGGTCCAGCCTGTGAAGATTAGCAGCCGTGTCACAATTAAAACGACTAGAGCTTGTAATAGGAAATTTACAAGGGGTTTACGACAAAATCGACTCAGCTTTTGAATAAGGGGATGCTTTAAGAAGGTAGAAGCTTTAAAAATAGCTTTTTCGTCGTCTAGTTTCCAAAAGCTTCTTAGAAGAAGCGCGACCAGACCAATTATAATCAAGTTCCAAAATCCGAGGCTTGGCATATAAACGAAAACGCTCCTCTTTAATTTTGTTAAAAAAACTTCTTCAAAATCGGCCAAATAACAATTGGTTAGTCCTCAAGTTCGTATAATTCTCATATAATTACCTGCTCTTACTAGGAGAGCGTATGGAATTAGAAATGAGGGAACGGCTCTATAACAAAATACTTGAGAACGACGCTATTAGTTGTGTTCTAAAATACTAAATAAATAAATTTGGCTAGCCTTGGTGAACTCTGAGCGATCGCGACATGCCTGAGCATCACAAAGTTGCATAGCTCATAGCATTTGGTACTATTTACATTGGTGCAGGGACTTCCAGTTGCGGTAAAGTTCTGATAAAAGCACCTTGCCTTAACCAGGAAAACGACCTCATGAAAGCAGTCTTAATGACAGCAGCAGGCGACCCAGAAGTGCTGCAATTTCAGGAAGTCCCCGACCCCATGATTCAGACATACACCGAAATTTTGGTGCGTCTCCATGCGGCAGGCGTCAACCCGATTGACACAAAGTTGCGGCAGCGCGGCACCTTTTATCCAGACCAAATGCCAGCTATCTTAGGCTGTGACGGTGCAGGTGTCGTGGAAGCAGTGGGTGCCAACGTCCAGCGGTTTCGGGTTGGTGATGAGGTGTACTTCTGTGGCGGTGGACTGGGTGCAAAGCTGGGGAATTATGCCCAGATGGCTGTGGTGGATGAGCAGTTTGTCGCCCACAAACCTACTTCACTGTCCTTTGCTGAGGCAGCTGCTGCACCCCTAGTGCTAATCACTGCCTGGGAAGCCCTCTACGACAGGGGACGCCTGGAACCAGGTCAACGAGTGCTGATTCATGCTGGTGCAGGTGGCGTTGGTCATGTCGCAATCCAGCTAGCAAAACTTCGAGGTGCTGAGGTTTGTACTACCGTCAGTTCTCAAGACAAAGCGAGATTAGTCCGTCAGCTGGGTGCTGACCACCCCATCCTTTACAAACAAACCGACTTTGTGCAGGCAACCCTAGACTGGACTGAGGGAGAGGGAGTAGACGTTGCCTTCGACACCATAGGTGGTAAAACCTTCTATGAAACCTTCCCGGCAGTGCGGGTGTATGGCGACGTGGTGACAATTCTAGAACCCGACCCCGCCTATATTAATTGGAAGACGGCGCGATCGCGTAATCTCCGCATTAGCTTTGAATTAATGCTTACCCCAATGTTACAGGGACTCGTTGTCGCCCAGCAGCATCAAGCCGCGATTCTCGAACAGTGTGCTAGTTTGATTGACGAAGGCAGGCTCAAAATCCACCTCAGCCAGACTTTACCCCTACAAGACGCAGCTGCTGCCCACAAAGCGATAGAAACTGGGTCAACAACTGGCAAAATTGCCCTAATTATTGAATAGATGTAAGGATGTT
>CBDTXL010000327.1:0-5499 GCA_965364435.1 uncultured bacterium | reverse complement strand
GAAAATACCTTTACACTTAATCCTTTATTATACAATCAAGCTGCATAGCAGCTTACCGCATCCAGTACAACGGAACCTTGCGGGTTCGCACCGAACTCTACGACAAAATGCAGGCGCTTAGTCTCGGCTGGCACGGCTCGCGATCGCAGGGCGATGCCATCTACCGATTGAGCTACGACAGCCTCGGACCCTGGGGGGTGATCGATACGCTGATCGGCTCTACTGCCGCATCGGTCACGCTGACGGCGATGATCGTGATCATGCTGTCGCGCCATGTCCTTCTCACCGTGTTCGCACTTTCGTTCACGCCGCTTCTGTTACTGGCGAATTGGTACTTCGAGGGCAGGATTAGGCGTCGAGCGTTCGAGTCGAAGCGTACCGATGCGGTCATGACCTTAACTATGCAGCAAGCGATAGAGTTGATTGGACTCATCCAGTCTTTCCGCCGAGAAGCAACGGAGTCACGGCGCTTCAAGCGGGTAGTCGATCGCAGCGTCGGTGCCGCCATGCGGCTGCATTGGCAGGAGAATCTCTATCCGCTCGCGGTTCAGGTAATCTTCGCCCTGGGAAGCGGGGTAATCTTCGGCTACGGCGGATACCTGGTCTATCGCGACCAGTTCTTGCGTCCGGTGCCGAACGGCGTAACCATCGGCGATCTGATCGTATTCCTGGCGTACCTCAATCAGTTCTGGGACCCGATTGGTTGGGTGTTGGGGTTCACGACTAAGATCCAGACGTTCGTAGCCTCATGCGATCGCGTGTTTACGGTTATCGATGAGCCGCCTGCGATCGCAGACGAACCTGACGCGCGATCGCTTCGGGTCCATCCCCGCACACTAACCCTTGCCGATGTGAGCTTTGAGTACAACTCTGGGCAACCCGTCTTACGGAACATCACTGCTAGTATCGAGCCGGGTCAGATGGTAGCGTTTTTGGGTCCTAGCGGGGCGGGAAAGAGCACGTTGCTCAATCTTTTGCCACGCTTCTACGACCCGACATCGGGGAGCGTCCTCCTCGACGGCGTTGACCTCCGCACCCTTAAGGTTTCCGACGTTCGCAAACACATGGCGCTTGTATCGCAAGGCAGCCCACTCTTCCCCGGAACGATCGCAGAGAATATCGCCTACGGTCGCCGGGACGCAACCTTCCACGAGATTCGGGAGGCGGCGGTCGAATCCGGGGCAGCTGAGTTCATCGAAACCTTGCCGGAGCAGTATGATACCTTGATCGCTGAGGGCGGACAAAACCTTTCGGGCGGACAACGGCAACGCTTGGCGATCGCACGGGCGCTCGTCACTAAGGCTCCTATACTCATCCTCGACGAACCCACGAACGCACTGGACTTGAAGCATGAGAAGTGGGTCATAGAGACCCTCCAGCGTCTACGCCGCTTGAGAACCATCATCTTGGTCACGCATCGGCTTGAGACGGCTGTAGACTGCGATCGGATTTTTGTGATGCAGGAGGGCGCGATCGTCGAGGATGGCACCCATGCCGAACTCCTTGCTCGACAGGGACTCTATTTCCGAATGTTGGGCTACGGTACAGTAAAACCAAGTCGGCAGTAGGTATGTCATTCGGCTTAATTGTTATAAGTCACCGTCCAGTTTTGAGGTTGTTTAAGTTGCCCTAGTAATCCCTTACTAGTTGACAGCAAAGTTGTGCGAGTTCTCAAGGGATATCTCGTCAGGGCGTATCCAGGTGGGGCGTCTATTCCTTCAAAATGTTGATGGGGATTAGTATATTTGGCTCTTTGACAGTAATTGCCCACACCCTTGATTGTTAGCAGGACTGGCTCAGACCTATTACATTTCTCAAAAGGAAGCGGAAAAATTCCATAGACTTGATGCCGACCCAACCACGGCTTAACAACTACTTTGAGAGCATGAACGGTAGTAGTGGGACGGTTAGATGCTAGATATCCCAATCCAGTACACCGACCATCAAGTGATTCCTGTAGGCGATGAGCTAACTGGTTGACACCCACCATTGTAAGTAGAACAATGGTAAAGAAAAGTTGACCTTTTCGTAAGTTCAATCTCAACCTTTGTTTCATAAGCTGTTACGCATTTAAATTGGGTATCAGTAGCGACCAAGATGGTCGCAATACAAGGATTCTGCAATTCTTGACAATAGGGTTTAAATGACGAACAGCTTACCTAGTTTTACTTCAAATTTTAAAGCATAAGTTAACTTAGGGGTAAGCCTTCATTACCTTGTGTGTTTAAGCAGGTTTGGACTAGAAACCAAAGTCCTGAAGCCCTCAGGACTAAGACAAATCTGTTGGTAGGGGAGGCAAAGCAGGAGGATTTGACGAATGGTTTCACCCAGATGGCAGTTCAACTCATCGCACTCGATCAGTGGGAAAAATCAACATTGGTGGAGCAACAACCAGAGCTAGTTGGAGCAGTTTCGATGGGTACGATTTGGCAGTTTGGTGTCCTGCATCGTCAGGACAAATTAGTTACGCAAGAATTAACCCTTTATCGCGTGCCAACCGATTTAGAACCGTTGATGAGGATTCTCGTGGCAGCGCTGTGAAAGAAGCACTGATTGCGATCGCTGACTATCGCAATGGTATCTACTTGATTAACATTTCAGCTAACGGCATAGTCGGTAAGTTGATAATAATGGCAGTGCCCACCCTACTTGTAGCTGCAAATTCGCCTGGATTTTCATGTATAAATTGAATGGCGCGATCGCCTGTGAGGATGAGGTGCGATCGCTCGTTGATGAAAATCACAGACTTAAGGTTGAGTTCGGAAGACTCTTTCGAGAGTGTCTGAGACTCGGTAGTCGTTCTAATGCTTTCCGTGCGACGGCGCTCAATCCGGCTGTGATTTTCAGCCTACAATAGACGGGTGAAGCCATTCTACGAGCCGTCTATGGAAACCGCAAATATAAAAGAAGAGGCGAGACGATTGATTGATAGATTGCCGGAGAACGCTACTTGGGATGACTTGATGTATGAAATTTATGTCAGGTTAGCTATTGAAGCGGGACTTGCTGATAGTAAGGCTGGTAGAATAACCTCTGTCGAAGCGGTTCGGGCGCAATTCGGATTACCAACGTGAAGGTTTTTTGGACAGATACAGCCGTCAAGCATCTTTCAGGGATTTATGCCTACATCGCTCAAAATTCGCCTCAATATGCGCGTCGGATGGTTGATCGCCTAACGAGACGTTCGGAACAGATTTCTAAGTTTCTATGCGCCCAGCAATTGTTCCCAAAACTGCACCTAAAACCGGAACTGGGATTACAGCCTGTCCAAGAGCAGAAGCCAAAGCTGCTTCATCTGCTTCATTATTAATTTTCTCAATTACCTCTGTAAACTTAGCAAACTCTACCTTAAATTCAGACACTGCCTTATCGAACTCTTTCGGCGAGTTAGCCAGGGTATTGACATATTCCTCGCAAGCCTGAATAGTTTGCTTAGCAGTTGCTTTGCGCTTCTCATATAGTTCTGCCGCTTTCTTTGTTACATCCGTTGCAACTATCTGATATTCTTTATCAGCAGATTCCATCTTGGCTCTAGCTTTTTCCTGAAGGCCATGGTTGAACATTTTTAGCTCCTTAGATCCCTTTCTATTCCGTGCAGCCTTATTCTTCAGTATCAACGGTCGAATGATGAAGTTACAGTGAATCAAGGTGAAGATCAGGCAAACTTTAGCAGCCATCGTTAGCAGCCATGACAAATAGATTGGGTTGAGGAGTGGGAAAAGTTAGAGAAATCGTAGGGTTGTCAGTACCAGCCCCGTCAATGGTTCGACCAACCCCTGATAAATTGAAAACAGTAAATTAAAGCTGATACCAACTGTGTCCAGCAGCGAACCGCCTGTACACTTACACCTCCTCTCAAGCTTTGAGGCTCAATGGGATGGCTTGAACCTCATCTATGAGCTAGAACCCGCTGACGAAATGCCTGAAACTTACCTCCGTCAGCACTTTATCCTGATTGCTCTTGATGATTTTCGTGCCACCTATCTGCTTGATGGACGCTGGAAACAGGTAGATTACGCCAAGGGGGAGATTGCCATTATCCCGGCTACTCAATCCTTACCCAAGACACAAGTCGATCGCGAAGTTCCGTTACTCGAACTGTTTCTTGAACCTGCTACACTTGCCCGTGCTGCTTGTGAATCTGTGAATCCAGATAAAGTCGAGTTAGTGCCGCAGTTGCAGATACGCGATCCCTTAATTCAGCACATGGGACTGGCACTGAAGGCGGAGTTAGAAGCTGGAGGTATCGACACTAAGCTTTACGCTGAGTCTATGGCAACAGCACTATCGGCGCATTTGCTGAGGCGATACTGTTCCCACCCAGAGAAGATTAAAGATTATACAGGCGGATTGCCCAAATATAAGCTAAGGCAAGCGGTAAACTACATCAACGAGCATTTAGACCAAAACTTGACACTGGCTGAAATCACTACCGCCGTGCAGATGAGTCCGAATTACTTTGCCAGTTTATTCAAGCAATCTACAGGACTTACACCTCATCAGTACGTGATGAAATGCCGGATTGAGAGAGCCAAGCAGTTATTGCGCCATCAAGAATTAGCACTTGTAGAAATCTGTCAGGAAGTCGGTTTTGCGAGTCAAAGTCATTTCACGAGAGTGTTTCGCCAACATACCAAAACGACACCAAAGGCATACAGAGATGCACTTTGAATTCTGAAGATTAGGACATTTTTCGGGAAATTAGGCAAGACAGGATTAGGGTGCGATCGCTAAATTAAGTACCTATCAATCAGATCTTGCACCCTTGTCAGTAAGCCTCCACACCCGCCAAGAAATTAATTTCTACAGCGAGCAGCTTAAGTCGGTTTAAACCGACTGAAATCCTTAGACCTCTTGCACGCATTCGATCAAGACTATCAAATCCATCTGTGTTTATCTGTGTCCATCTGTGGTTAAAAATCCTTGCATCAGCACTGCGTGCAAAAGGTTTCTTGTATGGAAAGCATGTAGTCGTCTTTAGACGACTTTCGCTATTAGCCAGTGGTTTTAACCACTGGTGGGTTGTTGGAGCGAGTGCAAGATTTCGAGTATCAGCAATATTCAAGGAATTTCCCAGGATGAGAGGTACAAAATTCGCTTTACAAGGATGGCAAATTGTTGGTTTTTCAGCGCTGACCGTTGGCACTATAGTTGGTGCAATTTGGCTATTTCATGGTATTGATGAACAAGGAATGCAGATGGCAATTCGAGCAACAGGTCGTACATCAACCATCCTGTTTCTCAGTGCATTTGTTGCTTCCTCACTTCGTAAACTTTGGTCAACCCCCCTCTCAGCATGGCTATTGAAAAATCGCCGCTATCTGGGAATATCGATGGCGGTGTCGCATACTTATCATGCGATCGCTCTTTTTGGGTTATGGTGCGTGACTTCCGGAGCCGCTCCGCAATTAGGACTTTTGGGAACATTTGGCTATATCTTGCTAATTGCCATGACTGTAACCTCCTTCAAGCGCCCAGCAGCTTGGTTGGGTAACCGAA
>CBDTXL010000326.1:0-5540 GCA_965364435.1 uncultured bacterium | reverse complement strand
CAGAAGCGTTCCCATGGGGATGCGCTTGAGCTTCTTTGTAGTGTGGTTGTCATTGGTTTATAAGTGCGATTGATTTGTTGAGTTGAAAGAAGATGATGTATTTACAATAGTCGGAATGTTTAACTTTTGTAAAGTTTCTTAACAACAGCTTTCCTGAACAGACTCATAAGGCTGACTTATAACCATCACCGATGGTCAACCTGAAGCCGAACTTAAGGCTCTGTGCGGGGACGTGTATTAATTCAAACCGCCTGAAGCTGCGGTAATCATGGACATTATTGGGGTATCCATGAAGATAAACTGCCTTTGGCTCATGCCAAGCTCCCGTCAATAGCAGAACCATCCGTGCTTCAAGTACGACCCAACTCACCGGGCATTCCCCGCGGGGGTTTCTTTCATGGGCGATAATCCCTCATTCTCTTTAAAGCACTTCGAGCCAACTTACTAGGCATTCCCAGCAACGCAAGTGACGCGAGAGAGATGAATCCTCCAGCCACACCACTGCTTTGTTGCCATTAACTTCCTTTACGGTGCCAACCAAGCGATCGCGCTGCGCCCCTTTGCAATGTACTCTCACACGCTGATTTGGTCGGATCGATGGGGCGGCTTGTGGAGCCTTCTTGGTGGGCACGGTAAGCGCGATCGCTTTTTCTGAAACTTCGGTAATCACTTCGGTAATCAGATTTTGCTGATTGTTGATTACCTGATCTTCGCCTTGATTTAATTGCGTTTCAGCATCTTCAGTAATCAGGTAATCAGAGTAATCATTATTTTGTGCCTCTGCTTTCTCTGTTGGGGAAGGGACTTCAGAGCTTTCGGAATCAATTAAATCAATATTAGATTCATTTTTTTTGATTACCTGATTACCTACCTGACTACAGGCGGCTGAAACGCTTGTAGAATCTAGACTTGAGGTGGTAATCAAATTTTGATTACCTTTGATTACCTGATTACCCGATTGATTACCATTGCCATCTGGCTCAAAATAGTGTAAAGGGATGAGCCAAGCTGCTTTAGGTACCCGAAAAGGCTTCTGTAGCCCATCGGCTGAGGTAAGCAGCGCTCTTTCGTATGCCAACTGTTGATCACGGGACTGGGCGAATTTTGCCGTGAACCGAATGTTACCGCCTGCTTTGAGAACTAAGCTTTTGAGGGATTTTTGGTTGTACGTAGCAGGCTTGAAACGAGCATCAACCAACGCCCAAACGCTGCTGTAGTGGATAGCCACAAACTTTTTGCCATGTACGAAGTTCCATTCGCCTATTAATGATTCTGATTCCAGCGCCAAGATTTTCTCGCAGAAGTCTCGCAGCGAGTCCCCAGCGTTATCACCATCGTTTTCCGCCTTGCAAAGAGAGTTAATGACCCATTGCTTAATGTCTTCTGTGCCGCCCGTCAGCTCAACGACCTTCTGAGCGTACCAAGTAACAATTGCTAGACTCTGAGCAATTCGGGCATGGGCTAACGGTAGATAGGATAGTAACTCTCGTTCGAGGGTGGCTACAGCACCTGCCGCATAACCCAGCTTCAACAACTGGGGAAATGCACCGGATGCTTTAGCTTGTGCTGCCTTGAGATCTTGGAAGGATTCTTTGCTCCCGGAGGAGGCCCGTTCAAAGGGCGTGCGGACAAAGCGTGTGTATGTTGCTGCCTGGTCTCCACCAAAAACGTGATTGGAAGTTATACCCATTGGGGAATGAGGTGTTTGCTCGTTCCCTCTGACCTTACGAGGCTTCCAGTTGTACCAAGATTTTGCTAGCTCCTCATTCTCTGGATTCCGGTCAGGGTCATCCCAGACAAAAGGCAGTGAACCCGTGCGAGACCCATGCTCGTACAGAGCCGACGTGCTAACTCGCGCTAGCATCCCCACTTGAGGCCAGTTGGTACCGACCAAGCTCAAGGCAGTTTCAGCGGCTAAAGTTTTGCAGCTGCCCGGTTCGCCGTGCAAGTTATCCAGAGCAAATGAGTTATCGTGCTTGAAGATTTCTTGGGAGTGCAGCCCCGCTACGACCCAGCCCATCGTGAGCAGAACTTGGTTGATATTTTTAGACCCGAAAAACTGACGAGAGGCGTCTACAAGGCGCTTGAGTGCCTCTGGGTCTTCGGGAGCCTGTTCCGGGCAGGGGATAAAATCATCCTTGCCCAGTGACGGGTTAAACACCCATCCCGACTCATTCTCGTTAGTGGGTGAGCCGTCTTTGGTGTACTGGCGATCGCGAAATACCCAGGTACCATCTGCCTGCTGCCCGTAGCGGTCAATCCGCTTGAAGAGCTTGCCGTGACGACTCGTGCGGTATTCGTGCAGCCTGACATTGATTAGAGCGCCTAATTGAGTTTTGGTCAGGTTGCAGACAACGCCGACGCCTAACGCTTTCTTAACTGCATCAGTGAAGGTGTCAGGCTTCGTGTAATCGGTGGAATTTAGAATTATCCGCTCTTGAGTCCTCTCAAATGAGCGCTTCACCTGCAACACCAAAGCACCGCCAAAATCGTCTTTGACTTCTCGCTCTACGACAAAATCAAAGTTACACAAAGGTTGCCAGATTCGTTTGGCTTCATCCCCTTTCCCGACTGTTATCCACTCGCCGATTTCACTTCGGTAGGATGTAGGGGCTTTCCAGGCGTCCCGCTGCCAGCGATACTGTGCCTCTTCCTCTTGTTGGTCGATTGCTTGGTCAATAACATTCTCCAGCATCCGGTACATCTGCTCATTCGAGATCCCGGAGGCTTGAAGATGATCTATCCAGTCTTTCGCGTCTCCCTTTTCAGGCATGTCAGGCCACAGCAGTAACGGGTCTATCGCTATCGCTGTTACTTTGTTTTGATAGCAGGCTTTGAGCAATGCTTCTGCACTACTGCGCCCTATCTCATCATTATCTGCCCAAATGACCAGCAGTGGCTTAAGCTCCGGATTATCTGGAGGCAATAGTCCTTCTTTAGCTAAGTCTTGGTCTATTTCCTCGTCAACTTCAGCTAAAGTATTAGCCCACTGGAATGCTTCTTTTAGTGTACCTGCCATCTGCTGAAATCCGCCCTCTCCCCCCTGGTTGCAGGTGGCTGTTAAGCCGATACCTCGCAGGGATTCAACAGCTTGCTCACCAGCGACAGCAAAGACAATGGAGCGAGACTGTATGGCTTGTATGGCTTCCTCATGACGATACAGAGTCCAGGGCTGCTCACCTTTGCCGCAGTGCCAACCTCCAATATCGCTCCACCAATAGGGCCGCATCTGTTTGGATTTATCGCCGTAAACCTTGCGGCGGTCTGTCCACTGGGTGCGAACTACTTTCTGAGTCTCCGAGTAACAATACTCAATGAATTGCTCTTTAGCTCCCGTCTTCGGATCGTAGGTGACAATCTCCTCGATTTCAGAGAGCGGTACTTCCATTGTCCCGACCCCAAAAGAATCTTTGACCTTGAGCTTGGCTACCAGAGTGCGCTTGCCCTGAACTTGTTTCCCGTCGATTCGGTGGACAACGTAGAGTGTTTCCGCTCCACCTGGATTCCCCGGCTTGAGCCGTACTGTATGACCTTTGTCTACGTCCTTAACTGGGATGTGAATATCTTGCCACTGGGGAATATCGGGCTTGTCTTGAGGATAAAGGGAGACAGTAGCAGGATACTTTTTGCTTTTGCGTTGTTTGCGTTGAGTGCCCTGTTTGGCGAAGATTGGGCGTCCATCCTTGGCGATGCTGTCATGATTCCAACCTTCAGGGGGGTTGAGAGCATCTGTCCACTGACACAGAACTTTGTACGCTTCCCCAGAATCATTCTTAATCAGGTAGCAGTAGCGATCGCGGTCGCACAGTGGACAGCGTTCCTGGGAGGAAGCTTCGCTGCTTTCATTAATCCTCGTCTTGCCTGTCGCAACCATTACACCAGCCCTCCCTGATTTT
This sequence comes from uncultured bacterium, assembly GCA_965364435.1. GTDB lineage: Bacteria > Cyanobacteriota > Cyanobacteriia > Cyanobacteriales > Coleofasciculaceae > CBDTXL01. The sequence goes on along the minus strand of CBDTXL010000326.1, from coordinate 1,644 downwards.
GAATTTTTACTAACTCAGACTTTCCAACCCATCGAATGAAGCGAGAGCGTTGCGCTTTCTCGCAACGCCGAGCGCACTCTCCACACCGCAGCTTCGCTGTGTGTGGTTCTTTGCCAATGCCCAACGAACTAAGCGTTGAGCCGCAGCTGGCACAGGGTAAGTGGTTAAGATTTGTGCGAAAAAATGCTTGAAATGTGATACCCTTATCATAAGGGTCAAAAACAAATTGTTTCATGTGGTGCTTCTCCTTTCGTTAATGTCGGGGGGAAGCCCTGCTGCTTTTGCTATGAATTCAATGCTGGGCTTTGATAAGCTAGCGTTGAAATGTAAATTTTGACTTTTTTGACTTTGGTTGTCAGGTCGTCTTTGTTGGTGCGTCCCTTAAACGCACCGTTACAGGCAAGGGCAGCAGGGCAGCCGTTTTTTTATGCAGATTTGTGGACTTTGGCTATAAGGACAATCTTTTCAGAATTGCGGGTAATGTTACCAATCACAAACACTAAATTATCAAAAATACTTGGGTCATAAATATTCATCTCCCCTCCAAAATTTTTTCCTAGGTGTGAAATTTTCACAGTTGATGGCTGCTTTTCGCTCACGACTTCACCCCCCGATTAGCTGAAAGGTACAGTACCACGTAGCGCTTTGCTCCTTCCATATCCCGCAAGAAGAGTGACTCAGCAACAGACCGCACGGCAGGCGGTAAAGCCTTGAGCTGTGTCTCGAAGCTGGGTGGAGGCTGAGGACGGGAGATGCGATCGCCTATGTCATAGCGTCCTGGTGTTTCAATCACTCCTCACCTCCCTTCTTTCCTCTGCCTTTGCCACCGACGCCCTTGGCGCTGGACTTGGCGCTGGTATCCGAGGTGGGAGGTTCGTTGTTTTTAGTCCAATCCTCGACAAAATCCAGCAATACCTCATTCATGGAGACTTTTTGAAGCGCACAAGCTGATTTGAATCGCGCTCTCAAGTCTTCTGGTAAATAGATTTTTACGGACACTTGTTTACTCTCGCTCAATATCTAGTTATCCCTATATCGCTTTATCCAAATTTTAGCTTGACAGTAAAAGGTTACCACGCTATGGGGTTTTATTAATATAAGAATAAATCCTAAATACTACTTGTCCTTTTATAACTATATCGATATAATAACAGGCATAGATGCGAAACGAACAGGGCAAGGCGCAAAACGCTCACGAGTGTTCCCTTCACAGAAAAGGTTGCAATCCCTTCCTTTCATTGCCTACAGCTCAGACCAATAAAGACATCCGGCTAATTTCTGAACCATGAAAACTGAACAGTTAGAGACGCAACTTTGTTACCTACTTTCTTTGGGAGCGATCGCGTCTTGATTTCCGTACCCCAATTACTGCGACCTGTACTTAGTGTGGCGATATTCGCAGAGTGCAGAAGTTGAGCCGCTACGCCAATCTCAACACTTTGATGATCTACGATGACAATCGCCAGAATCTTCAGGGCGAAATATCAGATTTGCTGGCTGAGATGGTTTGATCGGTTAGGTCCACCAGTATGGAATCTGTAAGTTGGCGCTAATTATGAAAGGGCGCTCTTGCAGATACCTCAGACAAAGGAACTAGTCACTATCTAATTTAGTCTTTCTGAATCTATCTTAGTGATTGCTCAC